>DASYGK010000011.1:0-1577 GCA_035999905.1 Gaiellaceae bacterium
GCCGGCGCGATCGAGGCGATGTTCACGACGCTCGCGGTGCACGAGGGCATGCTCCCGCCGACGATCAACTACGACACGCCGGATCCCGAGTGCGACCTCGACTACGTCCCGAACGTCGCGCGCAAGGCCGACGTCGAGGTCGCCGTCAACAACTCGTTCGGCTTCGGCGGCCACAACGCGTGCGTCGTGCTGCGCCGCTTCGCCGATTAGCGCCGTCAGACGCCACTCGTAGCCTTTTCGACGTGGACGAGCTGATCGAGGTCCGCCGCTCGCGGCGCGTCCGGCGGTGGACCCTGACGGTTCCGTGGGGCGATCCACCGGTCCTGACGGTGCCGTCGTGGCTCGCGCAGGAGGAGATCGACCGCATCGTCGAGACGCATCGCGAGTGGATCGCGCTCGAGCGGGCGAAGCAGCGGCCGCGGCTGCGGCTCGATGCGCGCGACGTGTCGGAGGCCGACGCACGCCGTGCGGCGCGCGAGCTCGTGACGATGCTGGCCGAAGAGGAAGCGCAGGAGCTCGGCGTGGAGTACGCGCGCATCGAGATCCGCGACCAGCGCACGCGCTGGGGCTCGTGCTCGACGCGCGGCACGCTCTCGTTCAATTGGCGTCTCGTCCTCGCGCCGTACGACGTGCTCGATTACGTCGTCGTGCACGAGCTCTGCCACATCCGCGAGCCCAATCACTCGCGGCGGTTCTGGTCGCTCGTCGAGACGCGGCGGCCCGGCTGGCGCGAGCACCGCGACTGGCTGACACAGCACGGGCCGGAGCTGCTGGCGTTCAGGCCGGCGGCGTAGCTGCCCGGGCCGCGTGGTCGGAGATCGGCTGCATGGGAGAAGCTGTCGCCCGATGAAGCTTCCCTAAGTCATGCCCAGTCAGCCCCGCTCGCGCGCGTCATCGCGTATCGGCGTCGCGACCAGCGCGCGTCCCACCGGTTTCCGCCGGTCGCGATTCAGCCGGCCGTCCTCGTGCTGCTGGGTGGAGCGCTCGGTGTGTGTGAACTCGCGGGGATCGGCTTTCGTCAGGACGTCGGCCGGGGCGTGCTGGCGCTCGTTGGAACAGGAGCCGCCGCCTACGGCACGTTTCTGCTTGCGCGGGCGTTCCGCTCGCGCGACTAGCGCGCAGGTGTGCTCAGGCCGGCGGCGTAGCCCAGGGCAGCTCGCCCCACCGCTCGGGGTGGCCGGGCGTCCAGGGCGGGAACGGCGCGTACGCCTCGCGCGGCGCCCCGGTCTCGGTCTCGACGCCCGCGCCGTGCGCGACTGCGAGCTCGTCGCGCGGATAGAGCAGCGTCTTCCCCTCGGCCCGCGCGCCGGTCATGAAGATCACGCACGGCTCCTCCCCGCGGCCGACGAAGACGTGCCTCGTCCCCGTGGGGCAGTGCACGAAGTCGAACGCGCGCAGCACGCGTTCCTCACCCTCGATCAGCAGCAGGCACTCCCCCTGCAGCACGAGGAAGTCCTCCTGCAGCGACTCGGCGTGGTACATGCCCGACGGCTTGCCGGGCTCGAGCACGGCAAGCGTGAAGCCGACCTGCGGAAACGACCGCGGCTCGAGGTCGGGGCGCTCCGCGAGCACGCGCG
>DASYGK010000094.1:0-7788 GCA_035999905.1 Gaiellaceae bacterium
CGCCACACGCCTCGATGATGCGCTCGAGCGACCACGGACGGTCCGGATCCTCGAAGCCCATGATCTTCGACGGGCGCAGGATCTGGCAGCCGTAGAACGGCGCGACCTTCAGGCCCTTGAGGCCCTTGTGCGCTGCGGTCTTGAGCTTCTCGTAGCCCTCCCCCTCCGCGATCTCCCACAGGAGATGACGCACGTCGACCTCGCCGTGGTACGGAGGCACGCCGACCGACTCGAGATTCTTGTTGATGCGCGCGCGCAGCGTGTCGTCGCCCTTCAGCATGAAGTTCGCCTGGCGGAGGTTGAGCGTGCAGACGTTGCAGACGGTGAGCAGCGTGTCGCACTCCGCCGCTTCCGCGTACGCGAGGATGCGCGCGTTGAGGTGGAGGTAGTAGTCGGGCTCCGCTTCGTGGATGTCGCCGGCGCCGCAGCACGTGACCGAGTCGAGCTCGACGAGCTCGAGCCCGACGCGCGGCGCGAGCGCCTGCGTCGAGGTGTCGAGCTCCTTCGCCGACAACGAGGCCAGGCAACCCTTGTAGTACGCGACGCGCTTCACGCTGCACCCTCCGATTTCTCGTCTGCTTCACTCGGCAGATACGGCTTCGGGAAGGACCCCGGGCCGTATGGATCGCGACCGGGCTGGTACCCGTGCGCGAGCTTCGCGAGCGCGTGCTCGCCCTGCACGTGGCCGAGCGCTCCCTGGCGGTCCTGGGCGCGCGTGAGCTTGTGCAGCGCACGCGCCTCGCCGACGTCCTTCGCGACGTGAGGCGGGAACGCGAGCCCGGCCTTGTTGTGCGAGATGAGCTTCATCGCGAACTTCATCTGCTTGACGCTCGAGACGACGCCCTGCGTCTTCGGGACGAGCTCCGTCTCGCGTAGCCAGCCGGTCGTCTCCGTCGAGCGGACGAACCACTTCGCGTGCTTCGCACCCATGTCGCGGTCGATGCCGGCGCTGATCGCCTCGGCGCCGAGCTTCGCGATCGCCTCGCGCGGGTCGACGCCCTTCGGGCACCGCTCCGTGCAGAAGTAGCAGCGCGTGCACTCCCAGATCCCGTGCTGGCCGCTGTACTGCTCGAGGCGCTCGACGGTCGCGCCGTCGCGCGGGTCGCCGACGAAGCGCATCCCCTTCGCGAGCGCCTGCGGCCCGAGAAACTCCGGGTCGGACTCCATCGCGTTGCACTCGCTGACGCAGCAGCCGCAGTTGACGCAGAGCGCCTCCTTGTGGATCACGTTCATGCGCTCCTGCGAGATCCGGTACTCCTTGCCGTCCTCGGGCCGCTCGTAGCCGGGCTGGAGATACGGCTTCATCGCCTTGAACTTCTCCCAGAACGGCTCCATGTCGACGACGAGGTCCTTCACGACGGGGAGGTTCCCCATCGCGGAGATGACCGGGATCTGGCCCGCCTGAGCGATGTCGTACATCCGCGTCTTGCACGCGAGCACCGCAGCGCCGTCCATGCGCATGCCGCAGGAGCCGCAGATCATCATGCGGCAGCTCTTGCGGTACGCGAGCGACCCGTCCTGCTTCTCCTTGACGATGTCGAGGCAGTCGAGCAGCGTCGCCTCGTCGGGCGCGTCTAGCTCGTACTCCTTGAGCGCGCGCTCACCGGTCTTCGCGTTGTACCGCCAGATCTTCAGGGCAACCTGCACCGGATCAGCCTCCCAGTCCTGGAATCGTCATGTTGCTTCCGTCGAAGGTCTTCGACGCCGGCGGCACGTCGACTGCGACCTTGTTCCCATAGCCGGAGAAATCGGTGGTGACCGTCGCCGTCGAGCCCGAGCTCGTGAGCACCGTGCGCACCCGGTGAACGTACCCGTCGTCGCCGATCCACACGTCATACGCTCCGGTTCCGGTCTTGAGGCCGCCCGGCAGCTTCGAGATGTCGATCGTCGCGTGATAGTGCGTGGTCGACGTCCCTCCCACCTGCTCCGTGCCGACCTTCGTCACGTTGCTCAGGCTCTGCAGCTGCGACAGAGCCTGCGAGGGATCCTCCGACAGGAGCGCGGACGCGTTGATCCCCTGCGCCTTCGCGAGCTTCGTGAGATCGAGCTTGATCCACGGCTTCGTCGCCGGCACGAGCGCCGAGAGGAGCTCGGACTTCACGTAGATCGCAGTGCCCTTCGACACCTCGTCGAGCGCGCCGTTGATGCCGCCTGCACTCAGCGTCGCGTGCAGCGAGCCGACGTGCGCCTTCGTGTCGAAGCCGCCCTTCCCGGTGATCTGCACGGTCTGGCCGCTCGAGACGACGGTGCCGAGGATCGCGAGCTGCTCGCTGCCCGCCGCCGCGGTCTTCACGGCGGCGGCCTTCACCGCCGCCGCGGGATCCGCCGCCGACGCGGACGTCTTGTGCTTCGCCCCTCCGCAGGCAGCGACGAGCACCGGCACGACGATGAGCACCAGTGCGGCGCGGCGCCGCACTAGTACTTCCGCTCCTCGGGCTCCCACTTGCCCATTCGCACGTCGGCATAGGAAAGCTCCGGCGCGTCGTCCGCCCAGCGGCTGATCGAGTGCTTGAGGAAGTTGACGTCGTCGCGGTCGGGATAGTCGTACGGCCGCGCATGCGCGCCGCGGCTCTCCTTGCGCGCGAGACCCGCCTGCACCATGCACCACGCAGTGTCGAGCATGTTCCCGAGCTCGATCGCCTGCGTCAGGTCGCTGTTGAAGACGTCGCCCTTGTCCTCGATGTAGACGTTGCGGTAACGCTCGCGCAGCTCGGGGATGATCTCGAGCTGGCGCGCCATTTGCTCCTCGCGGCGGAAGACGGCAAAGTTCTCGAGCATCGACTCGCCGAGCTCCTCGCGGATCTTCCAGGGCCGCTCGCCCGTCGTGCGGTCGAGGAGCTCCTTGAGCTTGCGCTCGGCATCGCGCTCGACGGACTCCGGCACGTCGATCGTCGTGTGCGAGAGCGCCCACTCTGCCGCGGCGCGGCCGGAGCGCCGGCCGAAGGTGATCGTCTCCATCAGCGAGTTGCCGCCGAGGCGATTCGCACCGTGCACCGACACGCACGCGCATTCGCCGGCGGCGTAGAGGCCGGTGAGCTCGGTCGCGCCGTCGCTGTCGGTCTCGATTCCGCCCATGTGGTAGTGCGCGCCCGGCCGGACGGGCACCGGCTCGTAGATCGGATCGACGCCGGCGAACGTCATCGCGAGCTCGCGCGAGCCCGGCAGGCGGTCGAGGATCTTCTCGGCGCCGAGATGGCGCATGTCGAGCATGACGGAGCCGTTGATGCCGCGGCCCGCGTCGATCTCCGTCTGCTCGGAGCGCGACACGACGTCGCGCGACGCGAGCTCGAGCGCATTCGGCGCGTAGCGCTGCATGAAGCGCTCGCCGTCCTTGTTGATCAGGAACGCGCCTTCGCCGCGGCAGCCTTCCGTCAGCAGGATCCCCGTGGGGTACAGCGTCGTCGGGTGGAACTGCATGAACTCCATGTCCTTCAGCGGCACGCCGGCGTGGAGCGCCATCGCGGTGCCGTCGCCCGTGCAGGCGTACGCGTTCGTCGTCACGCGGTACTGGCGGCCGGCGCCGCCGGTTGCGAGGACGACGGTCTTCCCGCCGAGCGTCTTCAACCCGCCGTTCAGCAGATCCCAGCTGATGACGCCCTGGCAGCGCCCGTCGTTGACGACGAGCTGCCATGCGAAGAACTCCTCGTACACCTTGATGTCGCGCTTGCAGACCTGCTCGTAGAGCACCTGGATCAGCACGTGGCCGGTGATGTCGGCGGCGAACACCGTGCGCGGCGAGCCGGCGGCGCCGAACGGGCGCTGCGCGAGCTTGCCGTCGGCGGCGCGCGAGAAGAACGCGCCCCAGTTCTCCAGCTGGTAGATGTCGCCGGGCGCCTCGCGCGTGAAGATCTCGATCGAGTCCTGGTCGCCGAGGTAGTCGGAGCCCTTGACGGTGTCGAAGGCGTGGATCTCGGGGCTGTCGTCGGCCGCGTTGCCGAGCGCCGCGTTGATGCCGCCCTCCGCCGCGCCGGAGTGCGAGCGCGTCGGATGCAGCTTCGAGATCATCGCGACGTCCGCACCCGCGTCGTGGGCTTCGATGGCGGCGCGCATGCCGGCACAGCCGGCACCGACCACGAGGACGTCGTGCTCTCCGATCACCGCTGACTGACGCTACCTCAACCGCACCGGGCGGGCGCGCTAGAACCGAGGCCCGGCGGCAGCCAGCGCGGGATCGGCGAAGCGCCCGAAGTTCTCGCGGAACATCTCCGCGAGCCTCTGCGCCTGCGCGTCGTAGGCGGAGGCGTCGGCCCAGGTCGAGCGCGGGTCGAGGAGAGAGGAGTCGACGCCCGGCACCTCGACCGGGACCTCGAACCCGAAGAGCTCGTCGGTGCGGTACGAGACGGTGTCGAGCTCGCCCGCGAGCGCCGCGCGCAGGAGCGCCCGGGTCGCGGCGATCGGCATCCGCTCGCCCTCGCCGAACGGCCCACCCGTCCACCCCGTGTTCACGAGCCAGACGGCGGCACGATGCTCGTCGAGCTTGACGCCGAGCATCTCGGCATAGACCTTGGGCGGCTGCGGCAGGAACGGCGCTCCGAAGCACGTCGAGAAGGTCGGCTGCGGCTCGGTCACGCCGATCTCCGTGCCGGCGAGCTTCGAGGTGAAGCCGGAGAGGAAGTAATAGAGCGCCTGCTCGCGGCTCAGCCGCGCGATCGGCGGCAGGACGCCGAAGGCGTCTGCGGTGAGCATGATCACGGCCGCGGGGTGTCCGGCGCGCTTCTCGGGATGCGCATTCGCGATCTGCTCGAGCTTGTACGCAGCGCGCGTGTTCTCCGTCTTCGACGCGTCGTCGAGGTCGAGGTTGCCGCGGTCGTCGATCACGACGTTCTCGAGAATCGTCCCGAAGGTGTGCGTCGTCTTGTAGATCTCGGGCTCGGCCTCTGCGGAGAGCTTGATCACCTTCGCGTAGCAGCCGCCTTCGAAGTTGAAGACGCCGCTGTCGCCCCAGCCGTGCTCGTCGTCGCCGATCAGCGCGCGCTCGGGATCGGCCGAGAGCGTCGTCTTGCCCGTGCCGGACAGCCCGAAGAAGATCGCGGGCTTGCCGTCGTGGCCGACGTTCGCGGAGCAGTGCATCGGGAGGACGCCTTCGAGCGGCAGCCGGTCGTTCATGACGGTGAAGATCGACTTCTTGATCTCGCCGGCGTAGAACGTGCCGCCGATCACGACCTCGGTGCGGGAGGGATGCAGCACGACGAAGGTGCCCGTGCGCGTCTCGTCCTCCTCGGGGACGGAGTCGAGCCCCGGGGCATGCAGCACGAGCGCCTGCGGTGCGAACTCGCGCAGCTCGGCCGCGGTCGGGTCGATGAACATCGTCTTCGCGAAGAGCGCGTGATACGGGTGCGTCGTGATCACGCGCACGGCGATGCGGTGCGCGGGATCCGAGCCGGCGAACGAGTCGACGACGTACAACGACGTCTCGGCGGCGAGGAAGGTCGTGACCTTGTCACGCAGCCGTTCGTACGCGTTCTCGCTCATCTGCTTGTTCCCGTCCCACCAGATCCGCTCCTCGGAGGCGGGCTCACGCACGATGAACTTGTCCTGCGGCGAGCGGCCGGTGTGGACGCCGGTGTCGACGACCATCGGGCCACCTTCGCCGATCCGCGCCTCCCCCCTGGCGACCGCGTGCTCGTAGAGCAGCGAGGTCGTGGGGTTCCAGATCACGGTCCCCGTGGTCTTGATGCCATGCGCGGAGAGATCCGCGCGGCCGCGTACGTCCATGGCTGTCACTGGATCTGCTCCTTCCGCTCCGGTCCCGGCGGCAAACGACGATGGCCCGCCTGCTCCTATCGTATGCGGCATGACCAGCGCCTCGTTGTCTGACCCGGCCGTCGCGCTTCGGCCCTGGACCGACGCCGATGCGGCGGCCATCGTCGAGTGCATCGACGGCGACCCGGAGATCTCCCGCTGGCTCGACCAGATTCCCCAGCCGTACACCCTGGCCGACGCACGCGCCTACATCGCCGGTACGACGGGGAACGCGCGGGAGTCGCGCTTCGCCGTCACCGACGCAGCCTCGGACCGGATCCTCGGCTCGATCGGGGCGACGTGGAACGAGACGGGCGACGTCGCCGAGATCGGCTACTGGCTTCGCGCCGACGCGCGCGGGGCGGGCGTCACGACGCGCGCACTGCACCTGATCGTCCCGTGGGCGTTCGCCGAGGGCGCGCAGCGCATCCAGCTGCGCGCACGCGTCGAGAACGCCGCGTCGCGCCGCGTGGCCGAGAAGGTCGGCTTCCAGCTCGAGGGCGTGCTCCGGAGCGCGTACTTCAATCCCCGGCTCGGCCACCGGCACGATTGGATGATGTACTCGCTCCTGCCGGGCGAGCACTCGTGATCCCGGTCATCGACGGGCACAACGACGCGCTCCTCCGCGCGTGGCGGAGCGGCGAGTCGCTGCGCGAGCGATCGGGGGAAGGCCATCTCGACCTGCCGCGGATGCGCGAGGGCGGCGTCGCCGCCGGGTTCTTCGCGATCTTCGTCCCGGAGGACGACTACGCGGGCGACCCGCGCGCTGCCGTCGAGGAGACCGACGACGGCTGGGAGGTGCCGTTCGCGGACGAGCTCGCCGGCGATCGCGCGTCGTCGGTCGCGCAGGAGCTCGCCGCGGTCGCGGAGCGCGATCTCACGATCGTCCGCACGATCGGCGACCTCGAGCGCTGCCTCGAGGGCGGCGAGCCCGGCGCGATCCTCCATCTCGAAGGTGCGGAGCCGGTCGAGCCGGGGCTCGGCAACCTCGACGGCTGGGTCGAGCGGGGCATCCGGTCGATCGGGATCGTCTGGAGCCGGCCGAACGCGTTCGGCTGCGGCGTGCCGTTCCACTATCCCGGGACGCCGAACGTCGGGCCGGGGCTGACCGACGCCGGACGCGAGCTCGTTCGCGCGTGTAACGAGCGCGGCGTGATGCTCGACCTCGCGCACCTGAACGAGCGCGGCTTCTTCGACGTCGCGGAGCTGTCCGAGGCGCCGCTCGTCGTCTCCCACTCCGCGGCGCATGCCCTCGCGCCCATGCCGCGCAGCCTCACCGACGGCGAGCTCGACGCGATCGGCGACTCGGGCGGGCTCGTCGGCGTCGTCTTCGACACCGTGATGACGCGCTCCGACGGCGAGCTCGTGTTCGACACCGCGCTCGACGTGATCGCCGGTCATATCGACTACATCGCCGAGCGCATCGGCCTCGAGCACGTCGCGCTCGGCTCCGACTTCGACGGCTGCTACCCGCCTGCGGCGCTCGACGACGTCACGAAGATGCAGGCGCTGCTCGACGTGCTCGGCTGGGACGACGACGAGCTCGTGCAGCTCGCGCACGGCAACTGGCTGCGCGTGCTCCGCGCGACCTGGCGCGACTAGCGAGCGTTCAACGCCGACCAGATGCGCGACGCGGTGAACGGCAGGTCGACGTGCCGGATCCCGAGCGGCGCGAGCGCATCCGCAACGGCGTTGGCGACCGCCGCGGGCGTGCCGATCGAGCCACCCTCGCCGACGCCCTTCGCCCCGAGCGGGTTGAGCGGGGACGGCGTCTCGCGCAGAAGCCCCGACAGCGAGGGGATCGCCTGCGCGGTCGGCAGGTGGTAGTCGTAGAGGTTGACCGCGAGCGGCTGTCCGTCCGTGTCGTAGCCGACCTGCTCGTGCAGGCACTCGCCGATGCCCTGCACGACGCCCCCGGCCACCTGCCCCTCCGCGAGGAGCGGGTTGAGCACGCGGCCGCAGTCGTCGACCGCGACCACGCGCCCGATCTCGACCTCTCCGGTCTCGCGGTCGACCTCGACCGTGGCGAGATAGCAGCCGGATGCG
>DASYGK010000095.1:0-7078 GCA_035999905.1 Gaiellaceae bacterium
GACGGCAGCGCGTTCGTGCTGCAGAACACCGGCATCGACACGATCTCGAAGTTCCTCATCCTCGACACGAGGGACCTCTCGACCCGGGCCGCGATCACGCTCAAGGGTGTCTTCGGCTTCGACGCGCTCTCGCCCGACGGCTCGCGGCTCTATCTGATCCAGCACACCTCGACGCAGGACATCCAGCACTACATCGTGCGCGCCTACGACCTGAAGGCGCACGCGCTCCTCCGCGGACGCGTCGCCGACAGGACGCAGCGGAGCTGGGTGATGAAGGGCTGGGCCGTCGACCGCGCCGCCACGGCGGACGGCCGCTGGGCGTACACGCTCTACGCGAACCCGGGCGGCTTCCCGTTCATCCACGCGCTCGACACCGTGCGCGGCGTCGCGCACTGCATCGGCCTGCCGTGGACGGCGGTCGATCAGAGCCCCGTCTACAACTTCAGCCTCGCGGTGAAAGACGGCGCCGTCGTCGTGCACTGGCAGGACGGCCGCGTGTGGGGCGCGGTCGACACGAAGACCTGGCGCATCACGCGGTAGCTCGGGGACCTCGCGCGCCACGCGGCGCGTATCTCTCCTGTCACCGTCGAAGGAGGAGCGATGCTGCGCAGGGCCTGCCTCGGATTCGTCGTCCTCGCCGCGCTCGCCGCGGCGCCCGCCGCGGCCGGCGACGGCCCGATGTTCGTGCTCCAGGACGGGGCCGGCGTCCTCTCCGCGAACGGCGCTGTGCGCCACGTCGCCGTCGCCTCGGGCGCGAACACGCTGCTCGAGACGATCCAGACGCGCGACGGCGTGCTCCGCAGCTCGCAGAAGATCCTCGGCTCGTGGGGCTTCCCGTACCTCTTCAACGCGAGCGCCGGGCTCTCGCACGACGGGCGCACGCTCGTGCTCGAGTCGATGCCGTACGGGTCGCCGACGAAGTTCCTCGTGCTCGACGCGCAGACGCTGCGGATCCGCAACTGGGCGATCCTCAACGGCACCTACTCGTTCGACGCGCTCTCGCCGGACGCGAAGCGGCTCTACCTGATCCAGTACACGCAGGCGAAGTACAACGACCTCAGCCACTACGTCGTGCGCGCGTACGACTTCGCACAGAACCGGCTCCTGCCGGGGCGCATCGCCGACCGCACGCAGCGCAGCTGGGTGATGGACGGCTACCCGGTGACGCGCGTGACGAGCGCGGACGGCCGCTGGGACTACACGCTGTACGGGAACCCCGGCGGCTTCCCGTTCATCCACGCGCTCGACACCGTGCGCGGCGTCGCGCACTGCGTCGGCCTGCCGTTGCAGGATCAGAACGGCCTCTACAACCTCGTGCTCTCGCTGCGCGGCCGCACGCTTGCGGTGCACTGGCGCAGCGGCCGCAGGTTCGTCGACGTGAGCACGGCGACGTGGCGCGTCACGCCGGACCGCGGCTCGCCGTTCCCGTGGCTCCTCGTCGTCGTCGGCGCCGCCGCCGGCGCAGCGGCGCTCGCCGGGCTCGCAGCGTTCCTATTCCGGCGCCGCAGCCGTGAGGAATTCGAGCAGGAGCTCGTTCACCTGCTCGGGCACGCGGAGCGGGAGGTAATGGTCTGAGTCGACCTCGACGAGCCGGGCGCCCGGCACGCGGCTCGCGACGGCCCGGCCGCGCTCCTGCAGCTCCGCCGGGTCGTGCGCCGCGACGACCGCGAGCGCCGACACGCGGATCTCGCCGAGGCGGTCCGCGGCGGGCTCCGGCCGCACCGGCTCGAGGTCGGCGGCCACACCGCGCGCGTCGGGCGTCGCGCGCCAGAGCTCGCGCAGCGTGTCGTCGACGCCGAGCGGGGCCCAGACCTCGAAGTCAACCGCCATCGCCGCGTCGAGGTCGCCGGCCCCGATCGCGGCGTCGTAGGCCGCCTCCTGCTCATCGCTGTAGAGCTGTGCCGGCATCCCGCTGACGCCGCCCGCGACGTGCGCGAGCGCCCACACGCGGCCGGGATGCGCGAGCGCGACGTCGAGTGCGATGCCGCCGCCCATCGAGAGCCCGACGAGTGCCGCTCGTTCCACGCCGAGCGCGTCGAGGACGCCGACCGCGTCGTCTGCGAACGACCACGGAGCCTCCGGTGCCGTCGAGCGCCCGAAGAACCGGAGGTCGAAGCGGATCGCACGGAAGCGCGAGGCGAGCGCGCGCCATTGCGGCTCCCATAGGCGGGAGTCGCCGAGGCCGCCGTGCAGGAAGAGCACCGCAGGGCCGTCGCCGGCCTCCTCGACCCAGAGCTGCGCACCGTTCACGTCAACGTGAGGCATGCGCCGACGATAGCCTGGCCCGTCGTGGAGCTCGAGCACGTACTCGTCGTCGGCGCAGGGCAGATGGGCGGCGGCATCGCACAGGTCGTCGCCGCGTCCGGCCGGCGCGTCTCGCTGCACGACGCGGCACCGGGCGCCGTCGCGCGCGGCCTCGCCGCGATCGAGAAGAGCCTCGCGAAGCTCGCCGAGAAGGGCGGAGCGGATCCCGCCGACGTGCTGCCGCGCATCACGGCGGTCGACGACCTCGTCCCGGCCGACCTCCTGATCGAAGCGGTCGTCGAGGACGCCGCCGTGAAGGAGGCGATCTTCCGGCGCGCCGACGAGGTGCTGCCGCCCGCGGCGATCCTCGCCTCGAACACCTCCTCGATCCCGATCACCTCGCTCGCAGCCGCGACCGCGCGGCCCGCGCAGGTCGCCGGCATGCACTTCTTCAACCCGGTGCCCGTGCTGAAGCTCGTCGAGGTGATCCGCGGCCTCGAGACCTCCGACGAGACCGCCGGGGCGATCACCCGCCTCGCCGTCGACCTCGGCAAGACGCCGGCCGAGGCGCGCGACCTGCCGGGCTTCGTCTCCAACCGGATCCTCATGCCGTTCATCAACGAGGCGGCCTACGCGCTCCTGGAGGGCGTCGCCGAGCCCGAGGCGATCGACACGATCGCGAAGCTCGGCTTCGCCCATCCGATGGGGCCGCTCGCCCTCGCCGACCTGATCGGCCTCGACACCTGCGTCGCGATCATGGAAGTGCTCCACCACGGCCTCGGGAGCGACAAGTACGCCCCGTGCCCGCTCCTGCGGCAGTACGTCCAGGCGGGCCGCCTCGGCCGCAAGACCGGCCGCGGCTTCTACACCTATTCGTAGGCCCCTGCAGGTTTTTACCCTTTCCGGAGTCTTCTCCATCTGACACCGGACGAGGGATCAAGGTTTCCGCGCCGTTGCCGACAGGCAAACCAGACGTGAAAGGGGGAGGACGTCACGTGAGGATCCTGCTCGTTGACGACGAGCCGGCGCTCCGCGAGCTCCTGCGGACGACCTTCGAGGGCGCCCACGTTCAGGTCGACGAGGCCGCGAACGGCCTCGAGGCTGAAGCCCGGATCCGGCGGAAGCGGCCGGACGTCGTCGTGCTCGACCTCCGCATGCCCGGCATGAGCGGCGCCGAGCTCTGCACGCGGCTGAAGAGCGACGAGAAGACGAAGTCGATCCCGATCGTCCTGCTGACGGGCGCGGACGGAGAAGAGGCGCGGAGCGCGAAGCGCTGCGGCGCGGAGGCGCTCGTCCGCAAGCCGTTCAGCCCGCTCGACCTGCTCGCGATCGTCGAGCGCCTCGCCGGCGGCTCCGGCACCCCGGCGCGGAGCCCGCGGCAGTCGCAGCCGGCGGACGAGGAGGTGCTCCTCTACGCGCGCGACCTGCGCCATCTGCTCGAGATCGAGCGGGGGCAGCGGACGCTCCTCCAGGAGTCCTACCTCGAGACGGTGACCGCGCTCGCGACGGCGCTCGAGTCGAAGGACACGGCCACGCGCTCGCACTCGCACCGGGTCGAGCGCTACGCGGTCGAGCTGCTCGCCGCGATCGACGCGAAGCGACTCGAGTCGAATCCCGCGATCCGCTACGGCTTCCTGCTCCACGACGTCGGCAAGATCGGGATCCCGGACGGGATCCTGCAGAAGCCCGGGCCGCTGACACCGTCCGAGCGGCGGAAGATGCAGACGCACACGGTGATCGGCGAGCAGATGCTCGGCGGCGTCGCGTTCCTCAAGGGCGAGGGGCTCCGCATCGTGCGCTCGCATCACGAGCGCTGGGACGGCAAGGGCTATCCCGACGGGGTCGCGGGCAACGACATCCCGCTCGGCGCGCGCGTCTTCGCCGTCGCCGACGCGCTCGACGCGATGACGAGCGATCGGCCGTACCGACGGGCGCTGCGCTGGAAGGCCGCAAGCGAGGAGATCGCCGCGCAGGCCGGCAAGCAGTTCGACCCGGACGTCGTCGACGCATTCCGCGAGCGCGAGCCGGAGCTGCGCGACGTGATGCGCGAGCTCAGCGCCGCGTAGAGCGTTACGCCGTCGGCCCGGAGGCGGGCACCGCGACCTGCTCCCAGAGCACGATCCGGCCGGCCTTCACGACGAAGAGCGCAGCGGCCTTCGCGCCCGGCCCGTCGCAGCGGTGCTTCGGCCGGTGGCCGAGCACGAACGTCGCAGTGGCGCGGTTGCCGGTCACCGAGATTGCCACGATCTTCCCGGCGCAGGGGAGCGCGTCGTTGAACGCCGTCGCAAGCGTGCGGCTCGTCAGGCGCGCGTCGACGCCGGGCTGCACGACGTGCGCGTTCGGTGCGAAGAGCGCGGCGGCGGCGCGATTGTCGTTCGCGTTCAGGGCCTTGCTCCACGCGCGCACGACCTGCGCCGGCGTGGCCGTCCGGCCCGCCGCGATCGCCGCTCCCGAGCCCGCCGCCGCCACGGCGAGCACGGCCCCGAGAGCCTGAAGTCGTCTCACGTGCCCGGACTATAGTCGGGGCGTGGACTTCGAGCTGTCCCCGGAGCAGAAGGAGATCCAGGGGCTCGCGCGCGAGTTCGCCCGGCAGGAGATCGAGCCGAACGCGGCCGCCTGGGACCGGGAGCACCAGTTTCCGCGCGAGACGTTTGCGAAGCTCGCCGAGCTCGGGCTGATGGGAGCGTGCATCCCCGAGGAGTACGGCGGCGCCGGTACCGACTTCCTGTCGTACATCCTCGTGCTGGAGGAGCTCTCACGCGCCGACGCCGGTGTCGGCGTGACTGTCGCGGTGCACACGAGCGCCGTGACGCTGCCGTTGTTGATGTTCGGGACCGAGGAGCAGCGCGCACGCTTCGTGCCGCCGCTCGCACGGGGAGAGCACCTCGGTGCGTTCGCGCTCACGGAGCCCGAGGCCGGGTCCGACGCGGGCGCGCTGCGCACACGCGCCGACGCCGAGGCCGAGGGCTGGCGCATCACGGGCGCGAAGCAGTGGATCACGAACGGGCGGCACGCCGGTACGTTCCTCCTGTTCGCCCGCACCGACCAGGAGACGCCGGGCGCACGCGGAGTCAGCGCGTTCGTGCTCGACGCGGAGCACGTCCGCATCACGCGCGACGAGGAGAAGCTCGGGCTCAACTCGTCCGTGACGAACGACCTCGTCGTCGAGGGCGCGCTCGTCGGGCGCGACCGGCTGCTGCACGAGGAGGGCAAGGGCTTCCACGTCGCGATGAAGACGCTCGACGGAGGGCGCATCGGCATCGCCGCGCAGGCGGTCGGCATCGCGCAGGCTGCGTACGACGTCGCGCGCGAGTATGCGAAGGAGCGGCACGCGTTCGGGAAGGCGATCGCGGAGTTCCAGGCGATCCAGCAGAAGCTCGCCGACATGTCGACCGAGCTCGACGCCGCGCGGCTCCTCGTCTACCGCGCTGCGTGGCTGAAGGAGCGCGGCGAGCCGCACACCGAGGCGGGCGCGAAGGCGAAGCTCTTCGCCTCCGAGATGGCGCGCAGGCAGACCGGTGAGGCGATCCAGATCCTCGGCGGCTACGGCTACACGAAGGAGTTCCCGGTCGAGCGCTATTACCGCGACGCGAAGATCACCGAGATCTACGAAGGCACGAGCGAGATCCAGCGGCTCGTGATCGCGCGCTCCATCCTCGGTCCCCCTCCTTCGGCACGCGTGACGAGCGGAGTTGAGCGCTTCGGGTAGAGCGCGGTCTGCCCTTCGCGCCCGGAGGGCACCGCACCAAGGACGCGTCTGACGGTTTCGCGCTGTCGCGCGGCCCGGGATGGCAGAGCCAGCCGGGCAGGCCCGGCCTTGTTCGCGGTTGGATTAGCGGCGAGAGCATCCAGGTCCGCCCGTAGGCTAGGAGCATGCCGCGCGACAGGAACGAGCCCGTACGCCTCGACCGCATCTACACGCGCGGCGGGGACAAGGGGCAGACGAGCCTCGGCGACGGGTCGCGGGTCCCGAAGCTCGACGTGCGCATCCGCGCGTACGGGGTCGTCGACGAGCTGAACTCGCTGCTCGGCGTCGTGCTCGCGGCGCCGGACCTGCCGGCGGAGCTCGCCGGCGTGCTTGCGCGCGTGCAGAACGAGCTCTTCGACCTCGGCGCCGACCTCTCCGTTCCCTTCGCCGGCCCGGACGAGCGGCTGCGCGTGACGCAGGCGATGGTCGACCGGCTCGAGGGCTGGTGCGACGAGCACAACGAGGCGCTGCCGGAGCTGAAGAGCTTCGTCCTTCCCGGCGGCACCGAGGCCGCGGCGCGCATCCATGTCGCGCGGGCCGTCTGCCGGCGCGCCGAGCTCGCCGCGCTCGAGGCTGCCGGCATCGAGACGGTCAACCCGCTCGCGCCGGTCTACCTGAACCGGCTCTCCGACCTGCTCTTCATCCTCGCGCGCGCCGCGAACCACCTCGCCGGCCGCGACGAGCCGCTCTGGCGGCCCGGCGCCTGAAGGGCTAACGCTTCGCGCTGGCCGGGGCGCGCGGCGGGGCGCCGGCGAGGGCGCCGACGAGCTTCGTCAGCTTCACGGCCGGCGTCGCCTTCGGGAGCGCCACCGTCGCACCCGCGGCGACCGCGTTCGCGAGCTTCCTCGGGTCGTCGGTGAGCACGACGAGCCGCACCATCGGGAACACCGTGCGGAGGTCGCGCACGAGGCCGAGGCCGTACTGGTCGGCGTCGACGACGATCACCTGCACGTTCTGCTTCGGGCTGCCGGTGAGCGCGAACGCCGAGTCGCCGGTCGACGCGACGAGCCGCCGTCCCTGCGTGGGCGTGTCGGGGAGCTGCTGCGGCAGGCCCGTCCCTGCGAGCACGACGTCGCCCTTGTGCAC
>DASYGK010000056.1:0-5192 GCA_035999905.1 Gaiellaceae bacterium
CTCGGCGCGCACCATCAGAACGGCGGTCGTGAGCCAGGCGGCGACGATGAGCGGAAGCGCCTGCGCAGCGGGTACGGCGAGGACGGTGGCGGCCATCATGGCGGCGCCGAGACCGGCCGCGCCCCAGCGGCCGTGGCGCGCGGCGTAGGGGAGTACGGCGGCGACCGCGGCGAATGCCCCGGCCTCGGCGAGGAGCGCCGGATGCGCGGTTGCGGCCCGCAGGATCGTGCCCGCGACGTCGAGAGGCCCAGTCGACCCGGCGACGCCGAGACCGAGCGGCGGGCGGGCGCCGGTGAAGGGAAGCCCGGCGCCGCGGATACCGGCGACGACGCCGGCGGCGAGGACGGCGAGTGCGGCCTGAGCGGCCCGGCGCGGCCCGGCGCGCAGGCCGGAGGCGGCGAGCGGGACGAGCCCGAGGGCCGCGAGCGGCGCGAGCGCCGGCCCGACGGCGAAGAGCAATGCACTCCGGGGCTCCCGCCAGGAGAGCAGGAGCCAGGCCGCGGCAAGGACGGCGTACAGGAGCGCGAGCCCGAGCGACGCGTTACCGAGCGGGAGGATGGGGACGGCGAGCGCGACCGCGAGCCCGAGCCGCGGGCGAAACGCGGTAAGCGCGCCGGCGGCAACCGCGAACCCGATCGCCCAGGTCGCGGGATAGAAGGGCAGCTCCGCGGCCGTCCAGCCGGCGAACACCGCTGCGAGCGCCGCTGCGCCTGCGCGGGCCGCCTGCTCGGGCAGCGCAGGCGTGACGGCCCGCACGCGTTTCTGCCTGCGCGGCGCCGCGGCTCCACGAAGTGCCTGCGCAAGTGCCGTGGCCGACGGGCGGCGGGTCGGGCTGAGCTCGAGCGCCCGGTCGACGAGCTGGATGAGCCCCTTCGGCAGATCAGGCCGCAACGCGGCGAGCGTCTCGGCCCCCTGCTCGATCGCGCGCGCCGTGTCGAGCATCGACGTCTGCCAGAACGGGTGCCGGCCGGCAAGCGACTCCCAGAGCATGACGCCGACCGCCCAGACGTCGGAGGCCTCGCTCGCGTCGTCGCCGGCGAGGCGCTCGGGCGCGATGTAGGCGAGCGTCCCAGGGACGTCACCCTGCGCGGTGAGCGTCTCGGCCTCGGCCATCCGCGCGAGCCCGAAGTCGAGGATCCGGACGGAGACGCGGTCGCCGTCTGCGAGCAGCACGTTCGACGGCTTCACGTCGCGGTGCAGGATCCCGGCGGCATGTGCGTGCGCGAGCCCGTCGCAGATCTGCGCGCATGCATCGATCGCCGCCGCGTCGTTCAGCTCCCCGGCGCGGAGCGCCTCCCTGAACGTGCGGCCGGGGACGAACTCGTACGCGATGTAGACATGGCGCGGATCGCGGGCGAAGGCGTACGCCCGCAGGCAGCTGGGATGGCGGAGACGGGCCGCGGCGGCGGCCTCGCGCTCGGCCCGCGCGGCGGCCTTCCCCTCCCGGGGCACGATCTTGAGGGCGACGTCGAGCCCCGTCTGCTCGTCCCGGGCGAGCCAGACCGACCCCGATCCGCCGCTCCCGAGAGGGCGCAACGGGCGGTATCTGTCGAGGACGAGCCCGGCGCCTTCGAACGCAAGCGCAGCGTTGGACATGGGTCTGGACTCGTTGGCGGCCGGAGGGGTGTTTCCTCTTTGGGCGAGGCTCGGGATACAGTCTGGCCCGATCCCCGGCTAGACCGAGGGCAGACGGCATGAGCACTCACGACGACGAACCCATCGCGTTCGACTTCTTCGACGAGCCCGAGACCGTCGAGGCAACCCAGCGTCGCCGGCTGCCGCGCCTCGAGCTGCCCGGCGGCGGGAGGGGCGGCGGCTCCGAGCGGCCGCCGCGCCCGCCGATGCGCACGCCCACAGGGCTCGTCCCGCTTGCGCGTCTCGTCGGCCTGATCGCGATCGCAATCGTGATCGTCGTCGGCCTGGTCTTCTGGGTCGGGTCGTGCCAGGGCAAGAGCAAGCAGGGCGAGTACACGGGCTACGTCGCCACGGTGCGCACGATCGCGGCGGCGGACACGAAGCTCGGCAAGGAGTTCGCGAACGAGTTCCTCGCCTCGGGGCTCAAGCAGTCGGAACTCGAGAACAAGCTGCAGCAGTTCGCGCAGCAAGAGCAGCAGGCGCTCACGCAGGCGCAGCAGGTCCGGCCACCTGGACCGCTGCGTGCGATCCACCAGAACCTGATCGACGCGATCGAGCTGCGCGCGAAGGGTCTCGCCGCGCTCGGCGACACGCTCGCGTCGCCCAACGCGCTCTCAGCGAAGAGCCAGACCGCGACCACGGCGAAGCTCACGGCCGACGGGCAGCTCCTGACGGCGAGCGACGTCGTCTGGGCGCAGCTCTACCAGGCCGCGGCGACGCAGCAGCTGAAGCAGCAGGGCGTCACCGGCGTCGCCATTCCGGGCTCGACCTTCATCCAGAACGCGGACTTCGTCAGCGCGCGCTCGTTCGGGATCCTCGTGACAAACCTCGGCGGCGCCTCGACCGGCGGCACGCCGAGCGGCCTACACGGCGATGCGCTCGTCTCCGTCCAGGCGACGCCGCAAAACGTCGATCTCTCCACGAGCACAGCGACGACGATCAAGGTCACCCCGGATCTCGCCTTCGTGGTCGCCGTCAAGGACTCCGGCAACTTCACCGAATCGAACGTTCCGATCAAGGTGACGATCACCGCCGGCGGCTCGACGATCGTGAAGCAGCAGAAGCTCGCGTTGATCCAGGCAGCGGCGACCCAGACCGTCAAGTTCACCGGCTTCAACATTCCCTCGACGGCGTACGGGGCGAACAACTCGACGATCAAGGTCGTGATTGCGCCGGTCGCAGGTGAGATCAATACCGCGAACAACTCCGCGACCTACACCGTCTTCTTCACGCTTCCGTAACGTAGAGCTATGCACCTGAGCGACTCGCTCGTCGACTGGATCGCCATCGGCGCCGCGGCGGCTGCTGCTGTCGCGCTACTTCTCGCCGTTGCGCACTACCTGACGCTGCGGCGCGTGCGGCACGCGCAGCTCGTCCTCCTCGGTGACGGCAAGGACGATCTCGTCGATTTCGCCGTCTCGCTCCAGGCGCGCATCGACGATCTCCATCGTGCGGTGGACGGCGTGTCGGCGGCGATCGGCCAGGTCGACCGGCGCGTCGACGACACGGTTTCGAAGACGGCGATCGTCCGCTACGACGCGTACGAGAACTCTGGCGGCCACCAGTCGGCGTCGGTGGCGATGCTCGACTCGTCGCGCACGGGCGTCGTCCTGAGCGCGATCCAGGGCCGCGACTACGCCCGGATCTACGTGAAGGAGCTCGACCACGGCCGAGCCTCGGTCGCCCTCTCTCCCGAGGAGCTCGAGGCAGTCGAACGGGCCATGGCCACGTAGCCCCCGTCACGACTTCGTCACGACTTCCACACGAAACCGTCGTGTCTGACACCAGGACAGGTTCCGTCTGGACACGGCCGTTGCCGGGGCTCGTGCTCTTCAAATCGAGTTCCGCTGGTACCTTTACGGCAGGGTGCAGCAAGTTCTGGTTTTGAATGCCAGTTACGAGCCGCTGAATGTGTGCACAGTTCGGCGTGCCCACGTACTCCTCTACAAGGGCAAGGCGGAGGTGATCGAGCACCTCGACCAGCCTCTCCGCTCGGCCACGGGCAGCTTCGTCTGGCCCCACGTGATCCGGCTGCTCAACTACGTCCGCGTGCCCCGGGCGATTCAGCGCAAAATCTCGCGGCGGGCGCTCTTCGCCCGCGACGGCTGGCGCTGTGTCTATTGCGGCACGACGAACGGCCGGCTCACGCTCGACCACGTCGTCCCGCGCTCGAAGGGCGGCGAGTCGATCTGGGAGAACGTCGTCACCGCCTGTGCCCCGTGCAACCTGCGGAAAGGCGACCGCTCACTCGAGCAGGTCGGCATGGAGCTGAAGACGCTCCCTCGTCCGCCGCAGCCGGTGCTCTTCATCAAGCTCGCCGCTCCGCGCATCCCGCACGGCTGGACGCCGTACCTCGGGAAGCTCGGCACCGCGACCGCGACGGCCTAGCTGTCCTAGCCCGCCTGTGACGATTCGGTGCCGCCGCGCCGTATCAGTCGCATGAAGCGATTTCGCACCGTTCTCCTGCTCGCAGGCCTCCTGCTCGTCGCCGCGGCAATCGCCGGCGTCGCGCAGCCGCACTCGAGCCAAGCAGCCGCCGCTCCGACGACGAAGACGATCACCGTTACGGGCGACGGCACCGTGACGGTCGTGCCCGACCAGGCCGGGTTCGACTTCACCGCCGACACGAAGGCGCTCACCGCCAAGGCCGCACTCGCACAGAACGCGAGCGTTGCAGCGGGCATCGTCGCCGCGATCAAGGACGCCGGTGTGGCCGCGGCCGACATCCAGTCGAGCCAGGTGTCGCTCTCGCCGCAGACGAACGACGCCGGCACCGACATCACCGGCTACGACGCGTCGACAACGATCAGCATCACGACGACGATCGCCAAAGCGGGCACTGTCGTCGATGCCGCCGTCGGAGCCGGCGCCGACGGCGTCTCCGGACCGACGCTCTCTCGCTCCGATCAGGCCGCCCAGTACCGCGTCGCACTGAAGGACGCGGTCGCTGACGCCCATGACAAGGCACAGGTACTCGCCGACGCGGGCGGCCTCAGCCTCGGCGACGTCCAGACGATCGTCGAAGGCTCGAACGTGACACCGGTGGTTTTCGGCCAGAAGGACGCGGCGCCGAGCGCGGGAGTCACGATTGAGCCGGGAACCCAGACGATCGACGCGACCGTGACCGTCACGTACGACGCCGGCTAGAGGCTTGATCTGGAACATCGAGCCTTTACCGGCCGCGAACGCGGCCGGCTTCAGGGGTCTTAACGCGTGCCGGAGTCCGCGCGAGCGGATTCCGGCGCTTGCGCCAATTACTGCTAGCCGCGCTCGAGCGGCAATCCGCGTTTCGACCATTCACTCCACGAGCCCGGATAGAGCTTTCCCTCCCGGCCGTGGAGCGACGCGCGGTGGAGCACGACGCACGCGGTGACGCCCGAGCCGCAGTACGCGACGAGCTCGCCGTCGGGAAGCGCCGGCTGCGTCTCCGCCCACGGTGCATTCCGCGCACCGGGAATGCGCCCCGGCGGCTCGTCGATCGGGTTCGGTTCACCCCGCCAGCGCGACGCAGGGCGCGCGTCGACGAGCACGAGCGCCGGATCGGCGAGCCGCCGGGC
>DASYGK010000016.1:0-9347 GCA_035999905.1 Gaiellaceae bacterium
TCGAGCTGCTCGCGCGTGCGCTCCTCCGGCTCGACCGCACGGCCGTCGTCGGCGCGGTAGAGCCCTTCGCCGTAGATGCTCATGCTCGACGCGACGAGCAGCTTGCGCACCGGCCGTTCTGCGAGCGCCTCGAGTAGCACCGCTGTCGCGAAGCTGTTCGCCGAGGTGTACTCCGCGATCTCGTACATCGACTGGCCGACGCCGACGCGTGCGGCGAGATGGACGACCGCGTCGACGCCCGCGAGCGCGCGCCGGATCGCATCCGCGTCGCGGACGTCGCCCGTGTGGAGCTCGACGTCGGCTGCGAGGTACTCCGGACGCGCGGCGCCTGCGTGCACCTGCGGCGTGAGGTTGTCGAGCGCGCGGACGCGATATCCGTGTGCGAGCAGCTCGTCGGCGAGATGCGACCCGATGAAGCCGGCCCCGCCGGTTATGAGGACGGTCTCAGGCGTGGGACTGTGCGAGCTCGGCCTTGCCGAGACCGGCCGCGGCGCGGAGCGCGTCCGCCTTGTCCGTCCGCTCCCACGTGAAATCCGCGTCGTCGCGGCCGAAGTGGCCGTACGCGGCGGTCTTCACGTAGATCGGGCGGCGCAGGTCGAGGTCGCGGAGGATCGCGGCCGGACGCAGGTCGAAGTGCTCCTTGACGAGCTCCTCGATGCGCGCGACCTCGACGTTCTCGGTGCCGAACGTCTCGACGAGCACGGACATCGGATGCGCGACGCCGATCGCGTACGCGACCTGGATCTGGCAGCGGTCGGCGAGGCCGGCCGCGACGACGTTCTTCGCGACGTAGCGCGCGGCGTACGCCGCCGAGCGGTCGACCTTCGTCGGATCCTTGCCGGAGAAAGCGCCGCCGCCGTGCGGTGCAGCGCCGCCGTAGGTGTCGACGATGATCTTCCGGCCGGTCAGCCCGCTGTCGCCCATCGGGCCGCCGATCACGAACTTGCCGGTCGGGTTGCAGTAGAAGAAGTCCTTGTCGTTCGCGAGGCGGCTCTCGTCGTAGAGGTGCGACGGGAGGATCGGCTTGAGCACGAGCTCCGCGAGATCGCGCTTCAGCTCTCCCTCGATGTCGAGCCCTTCGCTGTGCTGCGTCGAGATGAGCACGCGCTCGATCTCGACCGGGCGGCGGCGTCCGTCGGCGTCCTCCTCGTAGCGCACGGTGACCTGCGACTTGCCGTCCGGCCGCAGATACGGGAGGTCGTTCGACTTGCGCACCGCGGCGAGCTGCTTCGCGAGCTGGTGCGCGAGCATGATCGGCAGCGGCATCAGCTCGTCGGTCTCGTTCGACGCGTAGCCGAACATCATTCCCTGGTCGCCCGCGCCGACGCGGTCGAGCGAGTCCTCGTCGCCATGCTGCGCTTCATACGACGCGTCGACGCCCTGCGCGATGTCGGGCGACTGCTCGTCGAGCGCGACCATCACGCCGCACGTGTCTGCGTCGAAGCCGTACTTCGCGCGCGTGTAGCCGATCTCGCGGATCCGCTCGCGCACGAGGCGCGGAATGTCGACGTACGTCTCGGTCGTGATCTCGCCGGCGACGACCACGAGACCCGTCGTGATCAGCGTCTCGCAGGCGACGCGGCTCATCGGGTCGTCCGTGAGGACGGCGTCGAGAACCGAGTCGGAGATCTGGTCGGCGATCTTGTCCGGATGGCCCTCGGTGACGGACTCGGACGTGAAGGAGAATGAGCGCGCTGGCATGGCCGCCAGGCTAGCGGACGCGCCTGCTAGTGCACCTGGACAAACACCGTGAAGCCCGCCTCGTCGCCGGTCCGGGTCCCGTAGGCCGTGAAGGTCCGCAGCGCGCCCGCATCCGTCTGGAGCGTCGCCGGGAGCTTGAGGCCGAGGAACGGGCCGACGGTCTGGAGGAGCGGCAGAGCCGAGGCAACGTTCAGGTAGAGGAAGCCGGTGGTCTTGGCGGGCATGCCGGACGCCTGCGTCGCCGCGGTGAAGCTCGGGTCGCTCGAGAGCTTCGGCCCGGCCGACGTGAAGTCCGCGAGCCCCTGCTGCGACGTCGAGACGACGAGCTGGCCGCCGACGACGGTGTGCACGATCGGGAGGTTGCCCACGAGGCTGCCGATCCCGCCGGCCTTCGCGCCGAGCTGCTTCTTCAGCGCCGTGACGATGTCGGCGAGGGCCGACGTCGCGGCCGCGGTGTCGGTCGGCTGCGTGACGAGCGTGACCTCGGGCACCGGCAGGCCCGGACGGACGTAGAGCGCGGTCTCGCCGCCGAGCATCGTGTCGATCTCCGACGCGAGCGTGATCGCGTTCGGCCCGAAGAGCTTCTCGAACGGGCTCGTCGTCCCCGACGGCGTGAGCGCGCTCGCGATCTGTCCGCGCGCGACCGGGAAGTCGGCCACGAGGATCGCTCCGGACGGGATCTCGTCGGCGAGGCTCGACGCGTACGGCTGCGCCGGCACCGGCTGGCCGCCCGCGAGCGACGCGTCGCGCGAGTACCCGGTGACGCGAAGCCCGTCGCCTGACGCGACGACGTCGGCGGACGCCCAGGCGAAAGGCACCTGCGCTGCTCCGAGTGCCTGGCCCTGCGCCTGCGCGCCGAACGAGTCGAGCAGCTGCTGCGCCTCGGTGCCGTTCGCGTATGCGCGCACGAGCGCGTCGGCGGAGAGCTTCCCGGTCGCGGCCTGGTACGTGTTGTTGTCGGCGAGCTTCGCGCCGGCGTTCTGCATCGCGTCGAGTGCGGCCTGGCTGTCGGAGAACGCCGTCCAGCCGCCGATCTGCGCGGAGACGATCTTCGCGTCGGCCTTCTTCAGCAGCGCGTCGAGCTTGCTCTGGTCGGAGGGCTGCGTGAGCCCGACGAACTGCGGCTTGCCCGGCGTGCCTGCCGCCGGCAGCGCGACGAGGTCGAGCTCGCTGCCGAGCGCGGGCTGAACGTCGGCGCTCCAGCTGAGCTTCGCGTGCTGCTCGAGGCTCTTCTGCAGGGTCGTCAGCAGATCGCTCTGCGACGGGAACTTCTTGAGGAGGCCGTCGACGGCCTGCCACTGCGACGACGACACGTTCGTGTCGAGCGCGACGAATGCGACGGCGTCCGTCGGCGCGATCGACGCCGCGCCGCCGAGGTCGGAGGAGGCCGGGCTGCTGCCGCCGCCGCAGCCTGCGGCCGTCAGCGCCGCCGCCGCGATCGCGAGCCCCGTTGCGATGGTCGTCCGCGCGCGCATGTCCTACTCCTCTGTCGGCTGCCGCCCCATCAACCTGGACACCAGTTCGGTGAGGCTCTGCCCTGAGAGTACCGCGCAAACCCCTTCTGTGATGGGCAGCTCGACGCCGAACCGGCGGGCCAGGTCGTGGAGGACCGGGGCCGTCGTGAGGCCCTCGACGGTCTGGCCGATCTCGGCTGCGGCGGCCTCCGGCGAGCGGCCTTGGGCGATCAGCGCCCCGGCCGTCCGGTTGCGTCCCTGCGGGCTGAAGCAGGTGACGATCAGGTCTCCCATCCCCGCGAGGCCTGCGAACGTCTCGGGCCGGGCGCCGCACGCCTCGCCGAGGCGCGCCATCTCCGCGAGGCCGCGGGTGAGCAGCGCGGCCTTCGCGTTGTCGCCGAGGTTGAGGCCGTCGACGCCGCCCGCCGCGAGCGCGATCACGTTCTTCGCGGCGGCGCAGAGCTCGACGCCGACGATGTCGGGATTCACGTACGCGCGGAAGACGGTGGAATTGATCGCGTGCTGCAGCTGGCCGGCGAGATAGCCGTCCTCGCTCGCGATCACCGCTGCAGCGGGGAGGCCGACGGCGATCTCGCCGGCGATGTGCGGGCCGGAGAGCACCGCGACGCTGCGGTCGCGCACCGTCGTCGAGAGCCGCTCGCCGGTCGTCGGGTCGAGCCCCTTCGTCAGGCTCAGCACGGGCGCGTCGCCGGGAAGCGCCGCGACGACGTCGGCGAACGAGCGGCTCGGCACCGCGACGATGATCGCGTCGACGTCGCCGGGGGCGTCGTCGAGCGGTACCGCTTCGACTGCGCGGAGGTCGACCTTCTCGAGGTAGCGCGGGTTGTGTCCCGTCTCCGAGATCGCCCGCGCCTGCTCGGCCGTGTGACATGCGAGCACGACGTCGTGGCCGCGCTCGAGCAGCACGCGCGTGAACGCCGTGCCCCAGGAGCCGGCTCCCGCGACGAGGAACCTCACGAGCGCTGGATGAAGTCGATCGACACGGGAACGCCGTCGAGGCCGAAGTTGTCGCGCATCTCGTTCTCGACCCAGTAGCCGTAGTCGCGCGTGACGAGCCCGGGGTCGTTGACGAAGATGCGGAAGCGCGGCGGGCGCGTGCGTGTCTGCGTTCCGTACAGCAGGTTGAGCCGTTTGCCGTTGCGCGTCGGTGCCTGACGGCGGTTGCGGAGCTCCTGGACGAAGTCGTTGAGAACGGGCGTCGGCACGCGTGCGTTGTGACGGTCGAACAGCTCGACGACGGAGTCGAGCAGACGGTCGAGGCCGCGGCCGGTGTGCGCCGAGACGGCGAGGAACGCGGGCCGCTGGCGCAGGCGGCGGCGGAGATGGCCGCGGACGTCCTCGATGCGCACCGACGTGATGTCCCACTTCGAGAGCACGATCAGCGTCGAGCAGTCGGCCTTGCGCGCGATGTCGGCGACGTGGAGATCCTGGTCGACGACGCCTTCCGACGCGTCGATGAGGACGAGCGCGACGTCGGCGCGCTCCGCAGCCTCGAGCGCGCGCAGCTCCGAGTAGTACTCGATGCCCTGCCGGTGACGGCGCTTGCGGCGGAGGCCGGCGGTGTCGACGAGCACGAACGTGCGGCCGCCGCGCTCGAGCACGGTGTCGATCGAGTCGCGCGTCGTTCCCGGGATCTCGGAGACGATCACGCGCTCGCGGCCGACGAGCTTGTTGAGGAGGGTCGACTTGCCGACGTTCGGGCGGCCGATGATCGCGACGCGGATCGCCTCGTCGGGGATCTCCTCTCGTCCCTGCGTCGCGTGCGCTTCGAGGTAGTCGAGGATCTCGTCGAGCAGGTCGCCGGCGCCGTGGCCGTGGAGGCCCGAGATCGGGATCGGGTCGCCGAGGCCGAGCTTGTGCAGCTCGAGCGCGAGGGTCTCCTGGCGCGGGTCGTCGATCTTGTTCGCGATCACGAGCACGGGCTTGTGGGCCTCGCGGAGGATCTGCGCGACCTCTTCGTCGCCGGGCGTGATGCCGATCTGCGCGTCGACGACGAACAGCACGAGATCGGCCTCGGAGACCGCCTCGCGCGCCTGGACGGCGATCGAGCGCGTGATCGGCGTCTCGTCGGCGATGTCGACGCCGCCCGTGTCGATGAGGAGGAAGCGGCGCCCGTTCCATTCGCAGACGAGCTCCTTGCGGTCGCGCGTGACGCCGGAGGTCTCGTGGACGACCGCCTGCCGCGTCCCGCTCAGGCGGTTGACGAGCGTCGACTTGCCGACGTTCGGGAACCCGACGATCGCGACGGTCCCGAGCAGCGGCGCGACCGCCTCGGTCGTCTCCTGCTCCTCGTGCTCCTGCGTCTCGTCGGCCATCGCGCGGTAAGCGTACGGCGCATCGGCCCGACCCCGGTGCCAGGCCCGGGCCAGGCCCGTGCCAGGCACCGTCAGAGCAACGTCAAGGAAGGGTCACGGCGCCGCGGAGGTGCTCCGGCGCGCGCGGCGGGACGGCGTTCCGAGGGCGGCCCGCCGCGTGGAGGTCGCGGAGCCACTCCCAGAGCCGTTTCAGCTCCTGCTCGATCTCCTCCGACGCTGCGCGGTAGCCCTTCGCATTGACCGGAAGGTCGCGAAAGCGCAACGGCTCCCCGTACGCGATCGAGACGGGCTGGAAGTTGCCGGGCCGCCACTCGTGCGAGCCGTAGATCGCCGCACAGACGACGGGCGCGTCCTCCTGCAGCGCCGCCATCGCCGCACCGGGCTGCACCGGGCCCGGCACGCCCGACCGCTGCCTCGTCCCCTCCGCGAAGATCCCGAGCGCGTGACCCGCGCGCACGACGTCGCGCATCCGCCGCACGGCCTCGCGGTCCGACTCGCCGCGCCGCACCCCGAACGAGCCGAACAGCCGCAGGTACGCACCGCCGACCGGCACCGCGTGCGCCTCCGCCTTCGCGAGGAAGTAGACCGACCGCGGCGACGACCAGCCGAACGCCGGGATGTCGATCCACGAGAAATGGTTGTACGCGATCACGAGCCCGCCGTGGCGCGGGATGCGATCCCGCCCGTACACGCGCAGCCGCGTCATCAGCGCGGTCGGGCCGCCCATGAGCGGCCTGCCCCACGCCCACGCGAAGTCGACGCGGTTCACGCCGCGGTGCGCTCGCGGACAAGCGCTTCGATGCGCTCGACGACCTGCTCCACGGTCTGGCCGGTCGTGTCGATCTCGCGCGCGTCCTCCGCCGGCTTCATCCGCTCGGCGTCCTTGTCGTCGCGCCAGCGCATGTCCGTCGCAAGCGCGTCCGCGCCGATCCCGGGGCGATCGGCCATCCTCCGCCGCGCCCGCTCTTCGCGATCGGCGACGAGATACACCTTCACCTCGGCGTTGGGCGCGACGACGGTGCCGATGTCGCGCCCCTCGATCACGACGTCGCCGTCGCGGCCGAGCTCGCGCTGCCGCTCCCGCATCACGTCGCGGACGGCCGCGTGCTTGGCGACGACGGGGACCATCCGGTCGATGCGCTGCTCGCGGATCGACGACGTGATGTCCATCGCAGCGATCCACACGCGGCCCTCGGCGTCGAACACGACCGGCTCGTTGCGCGCGAGCTCCGCGAGCGCCTCGCCGTCGCCGAGCTCGATACCGCGGTGCATCGCGAGCCACGTCAGCGCGCGGTACATCGCTCCCGTGTCGAGGTAGCGGAAGTGCAGCCGCTCCGCGAGCGCGCGCGCCACCGTGCTCTTTCCGGCGCCAGCCGGGCCGTCGATCGCGACGATCATCGTCTCACCACCGAGTCGAGGAGGTCGAAGAAGCCGGGGAAGCTTACTGCCACCGACTCCGCCCCTTCGATCTCAACGCCGTTGCGCGACGCGAGGCCGGCGATCGCGCCGAGCATCGCGATCCTGTGGTCGCCGCGGGCCTCGACGCGGCCGCCCTTGAGGCGCCTCGGGACGCCGACGATGCGCCAGCCGTCCTCCGTGGAATGGATCTTCGCGCCGCACGTGCGCAGCAGGTCGGTCACGGCCTCGATGCGGTCGCTCTCCTTGACGCGGAGCTCCGCCGCACCGCGGATGACCGTCTCGCCGCGCGCGTGGGAGCCGAGCAGCGCGACGAGCGGCAGCTCGTCGACGAGCAGCGGGACTTCCTCCGGCGTGATCTCCGTCGCGATCAGCTCGGCGTGCTGCACCTGCACGTCGCCGACCGGCTCGCGGCCGGCGCGGCGACGGTTGTAGATCGAGACGCGTGCGCCCATCCGCTCGAGCACGTCGAGCAGACCGGTGCGGCGCTGGTTCAGCCCGAGCTCGTGCACCGTCACGTCGCTGCCGGGGACGAGCGCCGCGGCGACGAAGAGCGGCGCCGCCGACGAGAAATCGCCCGGTACGACGAGCTCGCCGAGCCGCAGCGAGCCGGCGGCGGACACGGTCACGGAGCCGGGGCGGCGCCGCACGGGCACGCCGGCCGCCTCGAGCATCAGCTCGGTGTGGTCGCGCGTGGGCTTCGGCTCGACGACGGTCGTCTCGCGATCGGCGTTGAGCCCGGCGAGCAGCACGGCCGACTTCACCTGCGCGCTCGCGACCGGCAGCGCGTAGTCGATCCCCTTCAGCGCGTCGGAGCCCTCGACGACGACGGGCGCGTGGCCGTCGTCCGTCTCGATCGACGCGCCCATGCGCCGCAGCGGTTCCGCGATCCGCTCCATCGGCCGCGTGCGAAGCGAGTCGTCGCCCGTCAGCTCGAACCGGCCGTGCTGCCCGGCGACGATCCCCGTCAGCAGCCGCAGCAGCGTGCCGGCGTTCGCACAGTCGACCGGCGCGTCGAGCGCACGCAGCCCGCGCAGCCCGACGCCGTGCACGCGCAGCTCCTCGTCGCCGAGCTCCTCGATCTCGACGCCGAGCGCGCGCATCGCGCGCACCGTCGCCATCGTGTCCTCGGAACGGCCGAAGCCCTGCACGTGCGTCTCCCCCTCGGCGAGCGCGCCGAGCAGGACGGCACGGTGCGAGATCGACTTGTCGCCGGGCACGACGACGTGCCCGACCACCGCCGCAGCAGGTTCGACCTTCACCGCGCTGCCTTACCCGATGGTGCGGCCCATGAGGGACGCGAGCGCGCGGATCTCCGCGGCGAACTCCGGGAAGTCGGCGGTCGGAATCTGCTGCGCGGCGTCGCAGAGCGCCTCTTCGGGGCGCGGATGCGTCTCGACGATGATCCCGTCCGCGCCGGCGGCGACCGCCGCGCGCGCGAGCGGCAGCACGAGGTCGCGCCTGCCCGCCGGATGCGACGGGTCGACGATCACGGGCAGATGCGTCTCGAGCTTCAGCACGGGGATCGCGCCGATGTCGAGCGTGAAGCGCGTCGAGGTCTCGAACGTCTTGATGCCGCGCTCGCAGAGGATCACCTCGGAGTTCCCCTCCTTGACGATGTACTCCGCCGCCATCAGCAGGTCCTCGACCGTCGACGAGAGCCCGCGCTTCAAGAGCACCGGCTTCGGCGCGCGCCCGACCTCGGAGAGGAGCGAGAAGTTCGACATGTTGCGCGCGCCGATCTGGATCACGTCGGCGACGTCGAGCACCGCCTCCACGTGGCGCGGGTCCATCAGCTCCGTCACGAGCGGAAGCCCCGTCTCCTCGCGCGCCTCGACGAGGATCTCGAGCGCCTCGTCCCCGAGCCCCTGGAACGCGTACGGCGACGTGCGCGGCTTGAACGCGCCGCCGCGGAGCATCGTCACGCCCTCGGCTGCCACGCAGCGCGCGGTCTCGAGGGTCTGCTCGCGCGTCTCGACCGTGCACGGGCCTGCGATGAATCCGAAGTAGCCGTCGCCGACCCGCCGGCCGCGCACCTCGATCACGGTCGGATCCGGGGAGAGCTCGCGGGAGACGAGCTTGTACGGCTTGAGGATCGGCAGCACCTGTTCGACACCGGCGAAGCCTTCGAGCGGCAGCGTGGCGAGCAGCTCCCGCTCGCCGATCGCGCCGATCACCGTCGCCTCGCGCCCCGGCGTGACGAATGCCGAGCAGCCCGCTTCGTCGAGCCGCGCGATCACCTCGTCCACCTGCTCGGAAGTGGCGCTCGCGCCCATCACGATCAGCAGCTCGGGTGCGCCCGTTATCGCCATCGAGACAGCTTAGGCAGAATCACCCCTCATGGCCGACGAGCCCCGCATCTTCTCCGGCATCCGGGCCTCGGGCGACAAGACGCTCGGCAACTACTCCGGCGGCTACCGCCAGTATGTCGCCACGCAGG
>DASYGK010000043.1:0-61030 GCA_035999905.1 Gaiellaceae bacterium
TCGGAGACTTCCTCCATGGCCATCGTCAGGTAGTTCTTCGAGCGCGACTCCACGAGCGGCGGCGGATTGTCGTCGAAGGTGCCTTCGCCGAGCTGGTGGTGGTAGTTGTTGATCTGCCGGGCGCGCTTGGCGGCCACGATGACAAGCGCATAGCGCGAGTCAACTTGCTGGAGCAGATCGTCGACGCGAGGATAGATCATGGTCGCGGCATGGTACCTGCAGGAACTGCATGTCGCCGAACGAGGGCCGAAAGCTCGCCCACGGCACGCTCCAGGTCGTCGTTCTCGACCACGTGATCGAAGCGGCCGGCGACCTCCAGCTGCTCCCTTGCGACCCGAAGGCGCTCGCCGATCTCGCCCGAGCTCTCGGTCGCACGCTCGTTGAGCCGCCGCTCGAGCTCCTCGATCGGCGCGGTGATGAAGATCGTGATCGCACCGGGAACGCGGTCGGCGACGATCAGCGCGCCCTCGGTCTCGAGCTCGAGGACGCAGACGCGCCCCTCGTCGCCGATGCGGTCGATCTCGGAGAGCAGCGTGCCCGAGCGCTGGCCCCACGGGAACTCGTGGTACTCGAGGAAGTCGCCGGCCGCGCGGCGCCGCTCGAACTCCTCGTCGCTGATGAAGTAGTAGTGGACGCCTTCGATCTCGCCCGGTCTGCGCGCGCGCGTCGTCGCCGAGACGGCGAGCTCGAGCTCGGGAAACAGCTCGAGCAGGCGCTTGATCAGCGTGCCCTTGCCGGCCCCAGACTGGCCGGTGATGACGAAGACGGGCAGCTGCTTAGCGGTTGAAGAGGTCAATCAGCTCTGTGCGCTGGCGGTCGGAGAGGCCCCCGACGGTCTTCGACTGGCTGATGCGGCACGTGTTCAGGAAGCGCGCCGCCTTCACGCGACCGAACTTCGGCACCGCCATCAGGATGTCGATCACCTTCGCCGTGGACACGTACTCGGGCGGGCTGCCCAGGATCGTCTCGATGCGGACGCGGCCGTCCTTCAAATCCTTCTTGAGCTTCGCCCGGCGGACCCTGACGTCGTTCGCGCGTCTCAGTGCGTCCATCCGCTGGTCGAGCGAACGGACCGGCGCGTGTGCTTGCGTTTTCGTGGGCGACATCAGAGCGGTCGATCATAACAACGCGCCGCCCGCGATCAAGCTGCGACTATTGGCTCGATCTCCAGGCGTTTTTCGCGAGCATGCGCGCGACCGTGCGCGTCGTCCGGATCGGCAACGCCGATCGCCTCGGCGGCGAGGGTCAGCTCGTCGCGTATGCGCGGCGCAGCCTCCGGATCGGAGAAGAGAATCGTGCCGAGTGCGACGTCGCGCGCGCCGCACGCGATCAGGTCGAGCGCATCCTGTCCGTTGGTGACTCCACCCATGCCCACGATCGGCAACGACGTGGCCGCGTAGCATGCATGCACGGCGGCGAGCACGACCGGCTTGAGCGTCGGCCCGGAGAGCCCGCCCGTGCCGCGTGCGAGCACCGGCTCGAGCGTGCGCGGGTCGAGCGTCAGGCCGCGCAGGGTGTTCACGAGCGAGAGCCCGTCGGCGCCCGCGACTGCGACCGCACGCGCGACGGCCGCGACGTCGGGGTGCGCGGCGGAGAGCTTCGCGTAGAGCGGCAGCACGGTCGCGGCGCGGCAGGCGGCGACGATCTCCGCAGCCGAGTCGGCGGCCTCGTCGACGTTCGGGCACGAGAGGTTCAGCTCGATCGCCTCGACGTCCGCGAGCAGCGCGCAGGTGTCCGCGTAGTCCTGCGCGCAGAAACCGCCGACCGAGATCCAGAGCGGCACGCCGAGCTCGCGGAGCCGCGGCAGCGCCTCGGCGAGGAAGCGCTCGCGGCCGGGGTTCGCGAGCCCGATGGCGTTCAGCATCCCGTGCGCGGTCTCCGCGATCCGCGGCGGCGCGTTCCCCTCGCGCGGGAGCGGCGTGATCGTCTTCGTGACGAAGCCGTCCAGCTGCCGCGCGAGCTCCGGCGCGGTCAGCGCGTCGAGGCAACCGGAGGCGTTAAGCAGCCGCACTGAGGACTGGGCCTTCCACGCAGAGTCGTTTCAGCTCGCCGTCGATCTCGACCGCGCAGCCGTAGCACGCGCCGTAGCCGCACGCCATCGGCGCCTCCCAGGCGAGCTGCGCCCCCGGGCAGAGGTCGCCGACCGCGCGCAGCATCGGCTCGGGGCCGCAGGCGAGCACGTCGTGTCCCGGGGGAATCAGCTCCGTGACGAGCGTCGGGTCGATCGCGACCTCGGCGCCCGGGAGCAGCACTGCGGCCTCCGCGTGCCGTTCGCTGCGGAAGCCGAGGACGACGGGCGGGAAGCGCAGCGACTCGGCGAGATACGGAAGCGGCGCCATGCCGATGCCGCCGCCGACGAGCAGCGGGCGCTCGACGTCGAGCCGGTAGCCATGGCCGAGCGGCCCGAAGACGTTGAGCTCGTCGCCGCGCTCGAGCGCGCAGAGCGCGGCGGTGCCCGGCCCGATCGGGTCGACGAGGAACGCGAGCTCGCCGGCCGGCGCGAGGCAGAGCGAGAGCGCGCGCGGGAGCAGACGGCCGGGCGCCTCGAGCATGAAGAACTGGCCGGGGATGCCGGGGTCGATGCCGCCTCGGTCGAGCCGGAGCAGCGTGTACGGGCCGACCGGCTCGGCCGCGAGGACGCTACGCCGTTCGCGTCTCGGCATCGATCCGCTCCTGGAGCGAGACGGCCTGCTCGGCGCGCGCGTTCGCGATCGCGTGCACGGCAGCCGCAGCGCCCGCCATCGTCGTGATGCACGGCACGCGGCGCGAGAGCGCGGCTTCGCGGATCGCGTAGCCGTCCGAGCGCGCGTTTCGCCCCTCGGGCGTGTTGATCACGAGGTCGCACCGGCCGCGGCGGATGAGGTCGATCACGGTGATCTCGTCGCCGACGGCCTCGCTCAGCTTCCGCAGCGCCTCGACCTCGAGACCTGCGCCGGCGAGCGTGCCCGCCGTTCCCTCCGTCGCGAAGAGCCGGAAGCCGAGCCCGATCAGCGTCGCGGCGATCGGAACCGCCGAGCGCTGCTCCGCGGGCCGGATCGAGAGGAACACGGAGCCGGATGACGGCAGCCCGCGCCCCGCGGCGCGCTCTGCCTTCGCGAGCGCGGTCGGCAGGTCCGCGGCGCTCGCCATCACCTCGCCGGTCGCACGCATCTCGGGGCCGAGCACCGGGTCGCTGCCGGGGAAGCGCGCGAACGGCAGCACCGCCGCCTTGACGCTCCACTGGCGCGGCGGCCGCTCCTTCTGCAGGCCGAGATCGGAGATGCGCGCGCCCGTCGAGAGGCGGCACGCGGACGCGACGAGCGGGATCCCGGTCGCCTTGCTCACGAACGGCACCGTCCGCGAGGCGCGCGGGTTCGCCTCGAGCACGTAGAGACCGCCGTCGGGCGTGATCGCGAGCTGGACGTTGAGCAGGCCGACCACGCCGAGCGAGCGCCCGAGCACGCGCACGGTCCGTTGGATCTCCTCGGTCTGCGCCGGCGTCAGCCCCGGCGCGGGCAGCACGCACGCGGAGTCGCCCGAGTGCACGCCCGCCTCCTCGACGTGTTGCATCACCGCGGCGATGTACGCATCGGTCCCGTCGCAGAGCGCGTCGACGTCGATCTCGACGGCGTTCTCGAGGAAGCGGTCGACGAGCACGCGGCCGAGCACCGGCACCTCGCGCACCTCCTCGTCCGTGTAACAGACCCGCATCGCGCGGCCGCCGAGCACGTACGACGGGCGAATCAGGACGGGGTAGCCGATCTCGTTCGCGACCCGCACGGCGTCCTCGCTCGAGCCGGCCATCCCCCACGCCGGCGACCGCAGGTCGTGCGCGCGCATCAGCCCTGCGAAGCGCTCGCGGTCCTCGGCGAGGTCGACGGCGTCGTACGGCGTGCCGAGAATCGCGTACCCCGCCTCCTCGATCGCGCGGGCGAGCTTCAGCGGCGTCTGGCCGCCGAACTGGATCACGACGCCTTCCGGCCGCTCCCGGTCGCAGATCGCGAGCACCGACTCGGTGTCGAGCGGCTCGAAGTAGAGGCGGTCGGAGGTGTCGTAGTCCGTGGAGACGGTCTCGGGGTTGCAGTTGACCATCACCGCGTCGTAGCCGAGCTCCCGGAACGTCGCGACCGCGTGGACGCAGCAGTAGTCGAACTCGACGCCCTGGCCGATCCGGTTCGGGCCGGAGCCGAGGATCACGACCCGGCGGCGGTGCCCGGTCGGCGGGGCCTCGTCGGCCTCGCCCCACGTCGAGTAGTAGTAGTTCGACGCGGCTTCGACCTCCGCGGCGCACGAGTCGACGCGGCGGTAGACGGGACGGACGCCGCAGTCCTTGCGCCGCGCGCGCACGGCCTGCTCCGGGACGTCGGCGGCGTCGGCGATGTCGGCGTCGGAGAGACCGAGGCGCTTGAGCCGGAGCCAGTCGTCGGCGACGAAGTCGTCGATCGACGCGCCTGCGATCTCGAGCAGCGTCTCCTGGATCTTCCAGATCTCTTCCTCGAAGAACGGGTGCACGCCCTCGGGGACGTCGGCGAGCGTCTGCCACGGCGTCGCCGCGCCCGGGTCGAGCTCGCGCGAGCGCATCGCCTTGAGGAACGCCTCGCCGAACGTGCGGCCGATGCCCATCGTCTCGCCGACGGATTTCATCTGCGTGCCGAGCGTGCGGTCCGCGCCCGGGAACTTCTCGAACGCGAAGCGCGGGAACTTGACGACGACATAGTCGAGCGTCGGCTCGAAGCTCGCGGGTGTCGTCCCGGTGAGGTCGTTCGGGATCTCGTCGAGCGTGTAGCCGACTGCGAGCTTCGCGGCGACCTTTGCGATCGGATAGCCGGTCGCCTTCGACGCGAGTGCGGACGAGCGCGAGACGCGCGGGTTCATCTCGATCACGCGGATGTCGCCGCTGACGCGGTCGCGCGCGAACTGGATGTTCGAGCCGCCCGTGTCGACGCCGACGGCGCGCACGACTGCGATCGCCGCGTCGCGCAGCGCCTGGTACGCCTCGTCGGGCAGCGTCATCTGCGGCGCGACCGTGACGGAGTCGCCGGTATGGACGCCCATCGGGTCGAGGTTCTCGATCGAGCAGACGATCACGACGTTGTCGTTGCGGTCGCGCACGACCTCGAGCTCGAACTCGTCCCAGCCGCGCACCGACTCCTCGACGAGCACCTGCCCGATCGGGCTCTCGCGGAGGCCGATCTCGACCTGCGCGCGCAGCTCGTCGTGCGTGTTCGCGAAGCCGCCGCCGTGACCGCCGAGCGTGAAGGCGGGGCGCACGACCGCCGGCGTCGCGACGCCTTCGATCTGCGCGATGTCGGTGACGATGATCGAGCTCGGCACGCGAAGGCCGCACGACTCGACCGCGTTCTTGAAGAGGAGCCGGTCCTCGGCGCGGTTGATCACCTCGAGCTTCGCGCCGATCAGCTCGATGCCGAGCTCCTCGAGGATGCCTGCCTCCGCGAGCTCGCGCGCGAGGTTGAGCGCGGTCTGGCCGCCGAGCGTCGGCAGCAGCGCGTCGGGCCGCTCGCGCCGCAGCACGTCGGAGACGCCGTCGAGGTCGAGCGGCTCGAGATACGTGCGGTCGGCGAAGCCGGGGTCGGTCATGATCGTCGCCGGATTCGAGTTGACGACGATCGTGCGGTAGCCGTCCTCGCGCAGGACCTTCAGCGCCTGGCAGCCGGCGTAGTCGAACTCCGCCGCCTGGCCGATCACGATCGGGCCCGAGCCGATCAGGCAGATCGTCTGGATGTCGGTGCGCCTAGGCAAGCGCGCTCACCCACTCCTCGAGCAGCGGCCAGGCGTCGTGCGGCCCCGGCCCGGCCTCGGGGTGGAACTGGAGCGAGCGCGCGTGGAGGTCGGGGAACGCGAGCCCTTCGACGGTCTCGTCGTAGAGCGAGACGTGCGTCGCCTCCTTCGCGCCGGTGGCGCGCACGGCGAAGCCGTGGTTCTGGCTCGTGACGAGGACCCGCCCCGTGTCGCGCTGCAGCACCGGATGGTTCGCGCCGCGGTGCCCGAACGGGAGCTTGAACGTCTCGTGCCCGGTCGCGAGCGCGAGCAGCTGGTGGCCGAGGCAGATGCCGAGCACGTTCGTGCGGCCGACGAGGTCGCGCACGACCGCCGTCTCCTCGACGAGCGGCTCGGGATCGCCCGGCCCCGGTGAGAGCAGCACGCCGTCGTAGCCCGCGAGCTCGTCGGCGTCGACGTCGTGCGGGTACACCGTCACCGCGGCGCCGGCCGCGGCGAGGCGCCGCAGGACGGAGCGCTTCACGCCGTAGTCGACGACTGCGACGCGTGTGCGGCCGTCAGCGGTGTACGTGTACGGCTCGTCCGTCGAGACGTCGTGGACGAGCGCCTGGCCAGTCATGGAGGGAGCGCTCGCCGCGGCGGCGACAGCCTCCTCCACGGACGTCGTGCCGGCGACGGCGACGGCGCGCATCGCCCCCGATTCGCGCAGCTTGAGCACGAGCGAGCGCGTGTCGATCCCGGTCAGCGCGACGACGCCGCGCTCGGTGAGCCAGTCGGTCCATTCCGGCCCGCGCGCCTCGCGCATGAGCACCGCGAGCGCGTGCGTCTGCGCGGACTCGGAGCGGTCCTCCGCGACGCCGTAGTTGCCGACCATCGGCGCGGTGAAGCACACGAGCTGCTGCGAGAAGCTCGGGTCCGTGACAGCCTCCTGGTAGCCGGCCATCCCGGTCGTGAACACCGCCTCGCCCGACACGGCGCCCTCGGCGCCGACGGAGTCGCCGCGGAAGACCGTGCCGTCCTCGAGCGCGAGGAAGCCCTTCACCGTGCGTGCACCGTCGCGCCCGCGGCGATCGTCAGCGCGACCTCGCCCGTGAGCGTCTCGCCGAGCAGCCAGGAGTTGATCGAGCGTGACCTGAAGCGGTCCTCCCGCACCTGCCAGCCGCGCTCGAGGTCGAGCAGGACGAGATTGGCCGTCGCACCCACCGCGACGCGCGGACGATCGATCCCGAAGATGCGTGCCGGCCCGGTGGACATCCGCTCGATGAGCGTAGCCAGCGGCAGGAGCCCGGGCCGCACGAGCCGCGAGTAGAGCACCGCGAACGCAGTCTCGAGCCCGGTGACGCCGAACGGCGCCGCCTCGAACGGCGCTTCCTTCTCGTGCCGCGCGTGCGGCGCGTGATCGGTCGCGATCGCCTCGATCGTCCCGTCGCGCAGCGCGTCGAGCAGTGCGGCGCGGTCACGCTCTGCGCGGAGCGGCGGATTCATCTTCACGTTCGAGTCGAGCGAGCGGACGGCCTCGTCGGTGAGAACGAGATGATGCGGCGTCACCTCGCCGCTGGCACGCACGCCGGCCTCGCGTGCGCGGCGCAGCGCCGCGACGGACTCCGCCGCCGAGAGATGCAGGAGATGGAGCGGCTGGTCCTCGTACGAGGCGAGCGCGAGGTCGCGCTCGACCATCAGTGACTCCGCGACCGACGGATACCCCGTGAAGCCGAGCTCGGCCGAGACCGAGCCCTCGTGCACGTGGCTGCCGTGGGAGAGCGACGCCTCCTCGCAGTGCAGCGCGAGCGGGCGCCCCGTCACCGACGCGTACTGCAGCGCACGCCGCATCAGACCGGCTGACGCGACCGGCACGCCGTCGTCGGAGAACGCGATCGCGCCGGCGTCGGCGAGCTCGGCCATCTCGGTCAGCTCCTCGCCGCGCTGGCGGCGCGTGATCGCCGCGAGAAAGCCGACCTGCACCTCGGCCTCCCGACGCGCGGTCTCGACGAGCGCGCCGAGGGTCGCGGCGGAGTCGACGATCGGATCGGTGTTCGGCATCGCGAGGATCGCGCAGAAGCCGCCCGCCGCAGCGGCCGCCGTCCCACTCGCGATCGTCTCCTCGTCCTCGCGCCCCGGCGTGCGCAGATGGACGTGCGGGTCGACGAAGGCGGGTGCGAGCACGAGCCCGGTCGCATCGACGACCCGGTGCTCGTTCGTGTCGACGTGCTCCGCGACCGCCGCGATCACGCCGTTGTCGATGCGGACGTCGAGTGTCGCGTCGATGCCTTCCGCGGGATCGAGGACACGCGCGCCGCGGAGCACGACGTTGTCGCCGTGACGTTCCTTGACGAACAGCATCACGCCACCTCCGCCGCTGCGAGCGCGCGGACGCCGACCGGGCCGCCCGTGAGGACGTCGTAGAGCACCGCCATCCGGACGACGAGGCCCGACCGAACCTGTGTCTCGACGAGCGAGTCGACCGAGTCTGCGACGCGCGGGTCGATCTCGACGCCGCGGTTCATCGGACCGGGATGCATCACCTTCTGCCCCGGGCGGAGCCGTTCCGGCGTGACTCCCCAGCGCGCCGCGTACTCGCGCAGGCTCGGCACGTAGTTCGCGCCGGCTTCCATGCGCTCGTTCTGCATGCGAAGGACGTAGACGACGTCGGCGGCGCGGATGGCGTCGATGTCGGTCGTCATCTCCGCGTCGAGGTCCCGGGGCAGCAGCGCCGGCGGCCCGACGAGCGTGCAGCGCACGCCGACGAGCTTGAACGCCTGGACGAGCGAGCGTGCGACGCGGCTGTGCAGGACGTCGCCGACGATCGCGACGTGCAGGCCCTCGAGCCGGCCGAGCTCCTGCTGCAGCGTGTAGAGGTCGAGCAGCGCCTGTGTCGGGTGCTGGTGCTTGCCGTCGCCGGCGTTGACGATGTGCGCGCCGGTGACGCTCGCGACGAGCTGCGGCGCACCGATGTGCGGGTGGCGGATCACGATCACGTCGGGGTCGTACGCGCCGAGCGTGAGCGCGGTGTCCTTCAGCGACTCGCCCTTGTCGACGGACGAGCCGGCGGACTTCAGCGTCATCGTGTCGGCGGAGAGCCGCTTCGCGGCGAGCTCGAAGCTCGACGAGGTGCGCGTCGAGGACTCGTAGAAGAGGTTGACGACGAGGCGGCCCTTGAGCGTCGGCAGCTTCTTGACCTCGCGGTCGAGCGACGCGGCGAACGTGCGCGCGGTGCCGAGCAGGCGCTCGACGTCGTCACGGTCGAGGTCGGCGATCGAGAGCAGGTGACGGCGGGGCGGCGGCTGCGGCGGCCGCAGCTCGTCCTTGACGAGGCGAATGGAGTTCATCATCGGGCCTCCTCCTCCGGCGAGGACACGAGCAGGACGGCGTCGACCTCGTCCACCTCGACGAGCTGCACCTGGATCCGCTCGTTCCGCGCAGTCGGCAGGTTCTTGCCGACGTAGTCGGGGCGGATCGGGAGCTCGCGGTGGCCGCGGTCGACGAGGACGGCGAGCTGGACGCGGGCCGGGCGTCCGTAGTCGAACAGGGCCTCGATCGCTGCGCGGATCGTGCGACCGGTGTAGAGGACGTCGTCGACGAGGATGACGGTGCGTCCCTCGAGCGGGAAGTCGAGCTGCGTCGCGCGGACGATCGGCTGCGCGTGGAGCGGCGCCTCGCCGCCGCGGACGCGGACGTCGTCGCGGTAGAAGGTGATGTCGACGGCGCCGAGGTCGGGCGCCTCGCCGGCGCGATCCTCGATCAGGCGTGCGAGCCGCTGCGCGAGTGGGACGCCGCGCGTCTGGATGCCGACGAGGGCGACCTCGCCGAGCTCGGGGTTGGCCTCGATGATCTCGTGCGCGATGCGCGAGAGCGTCCGCGCGAGCGCGTCGGCGTCGAGGAGGTGCTTGCCGGATGCCTCCACCGCGCTCATCGCGCAGCGGGCGTCGGCGGAACGGGGACGTGCATGGTCATTCGACTCCTTTCCGGCCTCGCTGGACCGGGTTAAAGGGGTGCGTGCGAACGGCAGCGTATCCGCTGCGGCGGACGGACGCGAATCGGGCTACACGACCGACTCGAGGAGCTCTGCGTGCTCGCTCTCGGGCGGCGTCCCGTACACATAGACGAGCAGGTCGTCGTCCCCGTGGTTGGCCGTCTGGAGCGCCGTTCGCGGCTCGACGTGGACGAGGCCACCCACCGGGACGTCGCAGCGCGCGGCCGGCTCGCCGAGGTACATCGTGAGAGTCCCCGCCACGACGACGAACGTCTCCTCCTGCAGCGGGTGCCGGTGGCGGCGGCCCTTCGCGCCGGGCTCGTAGCGCCACAGGTTCGCGCGCGTGTGCGCGAAGCCGGCGCGGTCGCTCAGCTCGGCGACGTGCCGTGCGGGCTCACCGGGCTCGTGCGGACGCGTGATCCACTCGAGCTCGGTGGGTTGGATCGCGCGGAAGGCTATGGCTCTGCGAGCAGGTCGTCGGGCTCGGTCAGCGCCTCGATCGCCTCCTGCGCCGCCTCGAGCGAGTCCTCGGGCACGAGCACCGTCAGCGGGTCGTCCTCGCCCTCGGCACCGACCGTGGCCTCGATCCCGGCGGCGAGCAGGAGCGCTTCGAGCTGCTCCGCCTCGGCGACGTCACCCGCTACCGCGACCTGCACCATCCTGGTCATCGGGGCTCGATGATACGGCGCGCGCGCCGCCCTTGACGAGCCGAGGCGCGCCGCGCTCGGCGAACGGCACCTCGACGAGGTCGAAGTCGCGCGGGACGACGGTCTCCGGGAAGATCTCGCGGGCCTCGCGGGCGAGCTCGGAGCCGAAGTAGCGCGACGAGACGTGTGTGAGGGCGAGCAGCCGCACCTCGGCGAGCTTCGCGACCTCCGCCGCCTGTGCGGCAGTGGTGTGCATCGTCTCGCGCGCCCGCTCCTTCTCCTCTGCGCTGAAGGTTGCCTCGTGCACGAGGAGGTCGGCGTGGTGGGCGGCCTGGACGACGGCCGGCGAGGGTGCCGTGTCGCCCGTCAGGACGACGGTGCGGCCCGGGCGTGCGGCCCCGAGCACCGCGTCGGGCGTGATCGTGCGGCCGTCCCCGAGCGTGAGCGGCTCGCCGCCCTGGAGGACGCCGCGCTCGCGGCCGGGCGGCACGCCGAGCGCGTCGGCCGCCGCCACGTCGAACCGGCCGGGCCGCTCGTGCTCGACGAGCGCGTAGCCGAGCGCGGCGACGCCGTGGTCGACCGCGAACGCGTCGATGCGGTACTCGCCGCGCTCGAGCGTCTCCCCCGGCTCGAGCTCGACGGTCGCGAGCGGATACGGCAGCCGCCCGACGAAGGGACGGAGCTTCGCGAAGAGATCCTTCAGGCCGGCCGGCCCGTAGACGGTCAGGCCGGGCTCGTCGCGGCCGCGGAGCGCAAACGTCTTGAGCATCCCGGGGAGACCGAGGAAGTGGTCGCCGTGGAGATGCGTGAGGAAGATCTCCTCGAGGTCGGCGAGGCCGACGACGGACCGCTGGAGCTGGCGCTGCGTGCCCTCGGCGCAGTCGAAGAGCAGCCGCTCGCCGCCGCGGCGCAGCAGGAAGGCCGCCGGGGCGCGCTGCGCCGTCGGCATCGAGGCCGAGGTGCCCAGAAAGAGGAGGTCGAGGTCCACGCCGGGCGATTGTAGGAGCGGCGGCGACGCGGCCTCTCCGCGATAGATTCCGCCCGTGGCCGATCCGAGCGTCCTCGAGGTCTACCGGCGGGAGATCACGCCCGAGCTCTACGCGGAGATCCGCGAGCTCTACAAGGCGCACTCGATCGCGGAGGACGAGCGCAGCCTGCCCGGCCTGATCGCCACGCTCACGCCCGACTGCGTCTACGAGCTCGTCCAGACCGGCCACCGCTGGGAGGGCCACGAGGGCGCCGCGCGCTTCTATACGGAGCTGCTCACGGCGTTCCCCGACATCCGCTTCGACCTGACGGACATCGTGATCGGGCCGCAGGGCGTGTGCGAGGAGGCGGACGTGTCGGCGACCCATGCCGCGCCGTGGCTCGGCGTCGAGCCGACGGGCGAGAAGGTCGAATGGAAGGTCGTCATCTGGTTCCCGTGGGACCAGGAGCGGCGGCTCTTCCGCGGCGAGAAGGTCTACGTCTCCGGGATCGACATCCCGGAGAGCGTGAAGCGCTAGCTCGGCAGGACGAGCGTCTGGCCCGGGCGCAGGGTCGCGGAGCGCAGGTGGTTCCGCTGCTCGATCTGCCAGACGCCCTCGCGGGTGTCGCCGGCGTAGTGCTGCGCGGCGATCGCCCAGAGGGTGTCGGTCGGCCTCACGACGTACCGCACCTCGGGCCCGGCGCCGTGCGAGGCGCGGGCGACCATGCCGACGGCGAGCGCCGCCAGGATGACCACGATGACGAGTTTTGCGAACATGTGTTCGTCATACTAGAGCGAACACCCGTTCGTGTCAAGCCCGGATCTGCACGAGCTCGGGGCGGATCTCCCCCGCCTCGATCTCGAGCCGGAGCATCGCGTGGAACGGCCCCGTGCGGCGCTCGGTCGGCGAGCCCGGATTGAGGATCCAAACCCCGCCGTGCCGCTCCACCTGCGGTCGGTGCGTGTGCCCGTAGACCACGGCGCCGCAGCCGGGAAAGCGCCGCACGAGCCGCTCCTCCCGCCCGGCGGCAGGGCCCGGGATGTGGACGAGCCCGAGCCGCGCGCCGCCCGCCTCGACGACGAGCTCCTTCGGCAGCAGCTCCCGCAGCGCCGGCTCGTCGGCGTTCCCGTGGACCGCCTGGACCGGCGGCCCGAGCGCCCGCAGCTCCTCGAGCACCGAGAGCGCGGAGAAGTCGCCGCAGTGGAGGATGAGATCCGCGCTCCGCAGCAGCCCCAGACATGCCTCGGGGAGCCGTCTGGCTCCCCGAGGAAGGTGCGTGTCCGAGATCGCCGCGACGAGCACGGCGCGAACGCTAGTGCTTCGGCTTCTTGTGCGACGGCTTCTTGTGCACCGGCTTCTTGTGCACCGGCTTGTGGACGACCGGCTTCTTGCCGTGCGTCCCGCCGTTCCCGGTCGAAGCGCCTTGCGGCGTCCAGAGGATCTGCTGGCCGGTGCAGGCTGCGCGCCCCTGCGCGAAGAGCGGCGCGTCCTGGCTGTAATCGGCCTTCGGCGCCGAGACGCCCTGACCGCCCGCGGTGAGGAAGCCGCTCTGCCAGCCGCCGCCGATCACGTTGCCGTTCTGGTCGCGCCCGTCGCGCGTCGCCTCGTCGACGAGCAGGAACCATTCGACGTCGGTGACGGTCGGGTCGCACGCGAAGTACTTCTGCACCGTCTCCTTGATGAAGTCGGCCTGCGTCTGCTCCGAGACGACCTTCACGTTCTCCGAGTGGTAGTACTGGGAGTAGGTGGTCGTGTCGCTCTGCCAGCCGAGCTCGTCGATGCGGAACGTGAGCCCGTTGACCGTCGTCTTCTGGCCGGTGCCGTTGAACGCGTCGTAGAGCGCCTGCTTGACGCGATCGAGGTTCGGGACGCCGTAGTTGTTCGTCGCGGCGTAGCCGACGTCCGGCGAGTCGGTCGGGCTGTTCGGGTTCGGGTACGGGTGGATCGACATCTGATCCATCACCGGCATCGTCCGGCCGGAGGCCTTGTAGGCCGCGCCGACACCGGCGATGAACGGGATCGGGGCGGTCTGGCTCGGCCCGTTCGAGCGGGGCGAGAGCCCGAAGCCGATCACGTTCGCCTGCGGGTCGGCGGCGTGGATCGAGTCGTAGCACTGGGCGAGGAGCGCCTCGTATGCCGCCGGCGCGCCGCTGTCCTGCGGCGACCAGTAGAGGGCGGTGTTCGGCTCGTTCCAGACGATGAAGTCGTGGATGCCCCAGTTCTTCACGGTCGTCGCGACCTGTGCCGCCCAGGCGCAGAACGCGGCCGGGTCGTGCGCGGTCGCGGGGCGGCCGTACAGCGCGAGCACGACGTGGATGCCGTCGGCCTGCGCGCGCGGTGCGGAGCGCTGCAGGAACGGCAGCTCGGTGATCGAGGTCGGGTTCGCCGGGTCGAACGACAGCGTCCAGCGCTCCTCCACGAGGTTCGCGCCCTTGAGCTCGCTGTTGAACCAGGCTCCGCCGTCGTCGGCGTACTTCCCGGTGTCGTCGGCGACGCCGTAGTTGATCGGAGGCGCGGCCACGACACGGCCGGCGCTGTCCGTCTGGGCACTCGCGGTCATCGCAACGCTCGCGCCGAGCGCGAGCATTCCGACGAGCACCGCAGCAAGCTTTTTCATCAGCGTTTCTTCCCTTCGACCCGGATGGCGTTATCTCGCCGTTAGATCGGCAAACTACAGCTCTGGACGTAGGCCGACCGGCCTATCTTCCACAGCGGATCGGCCTACCCTGCGAGGATCGCGTCCAAGAGGCGCGCCGCGCCGAACCTGACCGGGTCGTCGGCGACGAGGCCGGTATCCGCCTCGGCCTGCGCGATTGCGGCCCGTGCGTCCTCCTCGGAGAGCCGGCTGGTGTTGAGCGCGACGGCCGCGACCCGCGCCGGCCGGGCGGGGAGCGCGAGCTGCTCGTGGAGCTCGACGAGCTCCCTCAGGGGAGGGATCGGATGCGGGCCGCCGCCCGCGCCCTCGATCTCGGTGCGTCCCGCCTCGTGGCAGAGCACGAGCAGGTGCGGCGTGCTGCCGTGGTAGAGGCCGAGCGTCACGCCCGAGTAGATCGGATGGAGGATCGCCCCCTGCCCCTCGACCCAGAGGAGCTTTCCGCCGCGGGCCGCGCCTTCGACGACGAGCCGCTCGGCGGCGCCTGCGATGAAGTCGGCGACGACCGCGTCGACGGAGATGCCCCAGCCGGCAATCGCGATCCCGGTCTGGCCCGTCGGCACGAAGACGGACTCGATGCCGCGGCGGCGAGCCTCGAGGTCGAGCTCGAGCGAGACGGTCATCTTCCCGATCGCGCAGTCGGAGCCGACGGCGAGCACGATCGTCGCCGGCACCTCGAGGTTTGCGCCGGTCGCGGTCGAGAGATCCGCGGGGGGCTTGCGCAGGTCGCGCAGCTCGACGCCGTGACGGTCGGCGAGCGCGCGCAGCTCGGGGTCGTCGCCGAGGAAGACGTGCAGGCCGTTCTCCACGTGCAGGCCCGCGACAACGCACGCGCGCAGCAGCTCGAGCCAGGCCGGCGGGAACCGGCCGCCCTGCGTCGCGACGCCGACGAGCGCCGTGTCGAGGCCGAGCGCGAGCGCGTCGTCGACCGTCCGTACGACGGGGACGCCTTCCTCCGTCTCCCCCGCCCCGCGCGTCGAGTCGAGGATCGCCACCACGTCGTCGCGGCGGTAGCGCAGCACACCGCGCATCGTCTTGCCGTAGTGGGGATCGGCGGAGAAGCCCTCAGCGAGGATCAGGTACCGCGTGCGAGACACCGAGCCCCGGTTCGTCGGAGGGACGCTGGACACCGTCGGCGAACTGCACGCCCGGCCACGGGTCGTGCGCGATGAGGATGTTCCCGTCGAGGTCGACGTGGTCGAACAGGCTCGCGATCGACGCTCCGGCGGCGATGCCGAGGCCCGACTCGACCATGCAGCCGAGCATGCAGCCGAGCCCGAGCGCACGCGCGGCGTGCACCATGCGCACGGCCTCGCGGATCCCGCCCGACTTCGCGAGCTTGACGTTGATGCCGTGCGCGCGCTCGGCGCACGCGGCGACGTCGGCGAGGGTGTGGCAGTCCTCGTCGACGTAGATCGGCACCGGCGAGCGGCGCTTCAGCTCCGGCCCGCCGTCGTCGCCCGCGACGAGCGGCTGCTCGCAGTACTCGACGCCGAGCTCCGCGAGCTGCGGCAGCGCGTCGAGCGCCTCGTCGAGCGTCCACGCCTCGTTGACGTCGACCTGCAGTGGCACGCCCGCGCGCTCGTACACCGCGCGCACGCGCTCGACGTCGAGCCCGTCGCGGCCGCCGAGCTTCAGCTTCAGGCGCTTGAACCGGCCCTGCACCTTCTCGGTGCGCCGCGCCATGTCGTCGGGGTCGCCGAGCCAGATCGTCCACGACGTCGGCGGCCCGACCCGGCGCAGCCCGAGCAGCTGGTACACGGGCCGCCCGACGAGCTTCCCCTGAAGATCGTGGAGCGCGGCGTCGAGCGCGCTCCGCGCGGCGAACTCGCGCGCCGGCAGCCGCTCCATGATCTCGTCGAGCGCGAACGGGTCCTCGCCGAGCAGCCCCGCGTTCTCCTCGATGTACGCGCGCGCGGACTCCGCCGACTCGTCGTAGCGCTCGATCGGCGATCCCTCGCCGAAGGCGCGGACGCCGCTCGCCACGAGCGAGACCTCCACGACGTCCTCGCTGTCGCGGGCGCTGCGGGAGATGACGAACGTCTCCGCGAGGTCGAGCGTGACGATGCGCGCCGTGACGTCCACCACCGGAACCTAACAGCGGTGGAGCAGCGTCCAGTGCACGGTCGGGAAGCGCTGCGCGCACCAGTGCCCCGGCGGCCGCGTCGCGATCCGCGAGCCGAGCACGACCCAGTCGAGCCCGCCGGACGGCTGCTCCGGCAGCCAGACGAGCGTGCGCGAGAGCGACGGACCCCAGAGCGGGTACTCCCAGTCGCCCGGCGCGAGGTCGACGCCGAGCCGCGCATGGGCAGGAACGCGGGCCGCCACCGTCTCGAGCACCGGGCGGAGCTCCGGCCAGCGGACGGCCTGCGCGTCCGCCCTGCTCCTGTTCCAGAGGCCGGTCGGCTTCGAGTTGTCGTACGCGAGCGCAACCGCGAGCGTTGCGGCAGCGAGCAGGACCGCGGCGATACGCAGCTCGATGCGCCGCAGCACGGCGGGCGCGAGCGGAAGCGTCAACGCGGCCGGCGTGACGAGGAACCGGTCGACGTAGAGGTTCCAGCGCGTGCCGAGCGCGAGCGCGAGCACGTAGAGCGGCAGTGCGAGCGCAAACGCGCCGCGCGTACGCCCGGTCCGCCGCAGCGCCCACGCGAGCAGGAACCCGAGCGAGAGCGGCACGAGCAGCAGGAAGCCGAGCGGACCGAACGCCGACGAATCCTCGCTCGCCGCGTCGTTCGGCGCGTAGGCGAACTCGAACGTGCCGATCGTCGTCGAAGCCGCCGGGTTCGGCGGGATGTGCAGCGTCGTGAACACGCGCTTGGCGACACCCGCGACGTGGGAGGTCAGCGCGGCCGGCGGATGGAAGCCGGAGAGATCGACGAGCCGGTACGTCGTCCGTGCGACGCTCGACGCCGTGCCGGCGAGCGTGACGTGCGGCGGCAGCGACGACACCTCGTGCGCCTTCCCCTGCGGACGCCCCGTCTCGACGAGGTTCTGCACGTAGCCGTACATGCCGAAGAGCGCGAACCCTGCGACCGCCGCCGCGCAGAGCTCCGCGACGCGGCGCCGCGGGAGCGCGGCGAGCGCGATCGCCACAAGCGGCACGACGGCGTAGAGGAACGTCAGCTTCGTGCCGGCGGCGAGCCCGAGCGCGATGCCGGCGAGGACGGTCTCGGCCCGCGTGCGCCCGAGCGCGAGCGCAACCGCGGCCGCGACGAACGAGGCCTCGACGAGGTCGTTCTGCGTCGTGACGGATTCGAGCGCGACGATCGTCAGCGTCGGAAAGAGCAGCGCCGAGAACGCGGAGCAGCGGCTGTCGAACCCGAGCCGGCGCGCGATCGTGAACACGGACGCGCTCGTCGCGATCGCGGCGACGAGCTGCGGCAACGCGGCGAGGAGGTCGCGGCCGAGGAACGTGACCGTCCAGAGCACGAGGAGCTCCGCGTTCGGCGGGTACACGTTCTCGATCGCGTTGTGGGTCGGGAAGTACTCGAGCGTGCGGTGCGCGTGCCACGTCGCGACGCGCGCGAGGTGGTAATGCATGGAGTCCCAGTTGTTCGGCGGCGTGGCGACGACGAGGAAGAGCTCGTACGCGCCGCCCAGCACGACGACGAGCGCCAGCGCGACGACGAGCGGCCCGAACGGAGCGCGCGACGGAAGCGGCGGACGCGGACGACCCGCGCGGAGCCAGGCGGCGACGGCGAGCGCAAGCGCGACGGCCTCGGCGAGCGCGTAGCCGAGCGGCCGCAGCGCGTGTGCGAGCGACAGGATCTCCCCTGCGCCGACGACCTCCGCGCAGAGCAGCACCCACCACGCGACGACGAACGCGGCGGCCGAGCGCATGCGCAATGCCGACGCGGCGAGTGCCGCCGTCAGCGCGAGCGCCGCTCCCGCGATGAAGAAGCCGAGCACGGACGGCTACACTACGGCTCCCCAGGCGCCCGTAGCTCAGGGGATAGAGCGCGCGCCTCCGGAGCGCGAGGTCGGAGGTTCGAATCCTCCCGGGCGCATTGATGCGTTGTCGACTCATTCTCTGTCGATGAGACGGCAGCTGGCCCTCGTGCTTCTGGTGTGCGCCGGCGGCATCACGGCGACGGGGCTCTCGAGCGTCGGCGGGTCGTCGTGCTCCGCGGCGGCGAAAGCGCAGCGCACACAGGTCGCGGCGGCGTTCGCAGGGCAGATGCCGGCCGCGCGCGCGGCGTACTTCAAGGCCCACCCGCGCGCAGCCGACCGGAAGGCTTTCGTCAAGCGGCAGCAGGCGAAGCTCGCGCTCCTGCGCGGCGCCGCCGCCTGCGTCGTGCCGCCTCCCTCCACGACGACGGCCGAGCCGACGGCGCCTCCCGTGGCGACGCAACAGACGTTCGTCTTCGACGCCGGAATCACGGCGGCTTCGCAGACCGAGATCCGCGACGACGTGGACTTCGCCTTGAGAGACGAGGCGCGGCTGCTCGGAGCAGAGCTCACCGCCGTCAGCGTCTTCACCTCGAACAGCCCGGCGTGGCTCGCCGACGAGGAATGCCGCTTCTTCGGCCACGACAACGACGCCTGCCGGCAAAGCGCGGGGCAACGCTGGGCGAGCGGGGGCACGACCGCGCTCGGCGGGACCGGCGGCGTCTTCCTGTACTGGGCGCACCCGAGCTGGCAGGCCGGCCCGGGTGAGACCCAGAAGATCATCGCCCACGAGCTCTTTCACGTCTTCGAGAGACAGCTCGACAAGCTCGGCTCCCAGGACGAGGTCACGCCGTCGAGCCAGGTGCGTGCGAGCGGGCCCGTCTGGCTGGACGAGGGCGCGGCCGAGATGATCGGCTACCACGTGTCCTCCGACCGCGGCCTGACCTCGTATCCCGTCGTGCTCGCGGGCCAGATCACCCGCGCCAAGCAGGTCGGTCAGCCGCTGGGCGCCACGCAGACCTACGACCAGTTCACCAGCCCATACGCGTACTCGTTCGGCCACGTCGCCGCTGACCACCTCGTCGGTCTCGCTCCAGGCGGCGTGGCGGCGCTGGCGACGTACTACAACGCAGTCGGGAGCGGCGTCGCGTGGCCCGCGGCGTTCCAGACCGCGTTCGGGATCGGCGTCGACGCGTACGACGCGAACTTCGACGCCTACCTCTCGAAGTCGTAGCCCTCCACGCGCGGAGCCGAGCCTCATCATCGTGGTGACGTAGGCTCGCGCGGGTGCGCCGTGTCTCGCTTCTCGCCGCAGGGCTCGTCCTCACCGGCTTCAACCTGCGCATCGCCGTCGCAAGCGTGCCTCCGCTGCTCAAGGACCTCGAGCGCGATCCCGGCATGTCGTCGGCGGTCGCGGGGCTGCTCACGAGCCTCCCCGTCCTCTGCTTCGGCCTCGGCGCGCTCGTCGCGGCACCGCTCGCACGCCGACTCGGCGGCGAGTGGGCGATCGTCGTCGCGGTCGTCCCGATCTGCATCGGGACGCTCGTGCGCGCGGCGGGCGCGACCGCGGCGCTCTTCGGCGCGACGGTGCTCGTCGGCATCGGCGTCGCGATCGCGAACGTGCTCGTGCCGGCCGTGATCAAGTCGCGCTTCCCGTCGCGCATCGGGCCGCTGATGGGCATGTACACCGCGCTGCTCGGCACGGGCGCCGCCGTCGCAGGCGGGCTCGCCGTGCCGTTCGAGCACGCACTCGGCTGGCAAGGGTCGCTCTCCGCGTGGACCGCGCCCGCGGTGCTCGCGCTCGTCGTGCTCGGCTTCGCCGTGTGGCGCGACACGACGCCCGCGAGCGTGCGCGGCGGCGTCGGCGATGCGCGTGCGCTCCTGCGCAGCCGCCTCGCCTGGCAGGTGACGCTCTTCTTCGGAGTGCAGTCGGCGATCTTCTACAGCGGGCTGACGTGGCTGCCGTCGATCCTGCGCGACCACGGCTTCAGCCCGACCGCCGCCGGTGCGCTCAACTCCGTCTACGCGCTGCTCGGGATCCCCGCCTCACTCCTCACACCCGTTCTCGCGACGCGCCGCGCCGACCAGCGACGGCTCGTCGTGATCTTCGCGTCGCTCGAGCCGATCGCGATCGCGGGCCTGCTGCTCGCGCCGGGCGCCGCCGCGGCGTGGGTGCCGGTGTACGCCGTCGGCCAGGGCGGGACGTTCGCGCTGACGCTCACGCTGATGGTGCTGCGCGCGCCCGACGCGCGGCGAAGCGCAGAGCTCGCCGGCATGGCGCAGGCGATCGGCTACTGCGTCGCGGCACTCGGGCCGCTCCTCGTCGGCGTGCTCCACTCGGCCGAGGGCGGCTGGAGCGTCCCGCTCCTCTTCCTGCTCGCGCTCGGCGTGCCGATGCTCGCCGCCGGGATCCCGTCCGGCAGCCCGCGTTTCGTCCCGCCGAGCCGGGATGCCCGCGAGACGTTGCCTGCAGGGGCGACCGGGTAGACTGGCGAACATGCCCGTGTTGGCGACCAACGACCCTCTCAGTACCGATGCCGAGCCTGCCTCGCATCCGTCCGCGGCGCGCCGGGGAGCTTTCGCGCCCGGAGGCCGCCGCACCGCCGCGGCTCGCTGAGCTCCACGCCGACGGCCTGACCTGGATCCACCTCGAGCGCCCCTCGCACGACGAGGCGCAGTCGCTCGCAGCCCGCTTCGGCTGGCACCCCCTCGACGTCGAGGACGTGATGTCGCGGCGCCAGCGGCCGAAGGTCGACGTCTACACCGAGGACGACGCCGCCGGTTACCTCTTCGCCGTCCTCCACTTCCCGGTCTACGACAAGGCGATCAGCCGGCTCAACGCGGGCGAGCTCGACGTCTTCCTCGGGCCGAACTACCTCGTGACGCTCCCCACCGTCGAGCTCCGCCCGGTGTCACTGCTCTTCCGCCGCGCGTTCGAGAGCGAGGAGTTCAGGAGCAACCTCTTCTCGCGCGGCTCCGGCCGCCTCTTCTACGAGGTGCTCGACGACCTCTACGACTACTGCTTCCCGATCCTCGACAAGATCGGCTACAAGCTCGAGCAGATCGACGAGGACATCGACGACGTCGGCGTGCGCGCGAAGGATCTCGTGCGCGACATCCACAAGGTCAAGCAGGAGATCATCTCCTACCGCAAGATCATCAAGCCGCAGCGGCCGACGCTGCGACTGCTCGAGCGGTCGATCGAGCGGTTCCTGCCGGAGGCACTCGAGCTCTACTTCGACGACATCGTCGATGCGAGCGAGCGCATCTGGGACCTGCTCGACAACTACAAGGAAGTCGTGGAAGCACTCGAGGACACGAACGAGTCGCTGATCTCGCACCAGCAGAACGACATCCTCTACGTGCTCACGATCTTCAGCGTCGTGATGCTGCCGCTGACGTTCCTCACGGGGCTCTTCGGGATGAACGTGCACTTCCCGGGCTTCAACAGCGGCGCCGACTTCTACGTGTCGCTCGGGCTGATGGTCGTCACGATCGCGGGCATGCTCGGCTTCTTCCGCTGGAAGCGGTGGTTGTGATGCCGGAGGGCGACAAATGCCGCTCGCGCCGGCGCCGCTCGTGCTGCACCTCGGCCTCGTCGTAGGCGGAGAGCTTCGCGACGCCGCCGGCGAGCGCCTCGGCCGCCTCGACGACATCATCGTCCGCCTCGAAGGCGAGGAGTACCCGCCGGTGCGCGGCGTCGTCGCGACGATCGCGGGGCGCCAGGTGTACGTCGCGCCCGAGCTGATCGACGAAATCGCGCCGGGCCGCACCGTCCTGCGCGGAGAGCTGCTCGACCTGCAGCACTTCCGGCGCCGGCAGGGCGAGGTGCTGCTGAAGAAGGACGTGCTCGACCGGCAGCTGATCAACGTCGACGGGGCGCGGCTCGTGCGTGCGAACGAGATCGAGCTCGCGCGCCTCGACGGGTGGTATCGCGTCGTCGGCGTCGACATCGGCATGCGCGGGCTCGTGCGCAGGCTCGTACCGCGCCGCCTCGCCGGCCGCATCGCGGCGGCGGGCTTCCTCGACTGGGCGTCGGTCGAGCCGTTCACGGGTCACGTCCCCACCGTGCGGCTGCGCGTCCCGCATCCGAAGCTCGCGCGCCTGCACCCGGCGCAGCTCGCGGATCTCGTCGAGGCCGCATCGCACCGCGAGGGTGAGGAGATCATCGCAGCGGTCGCGTCCGATCCCGAGCTCGAGGCCGACGTCTTCGAGGAGCTCGAGGAGAGCCACCAGCGCGAGTTCGTCGAGGACCGGAGCGACGCCGACGTCGCCGAGCTGCTCTCGCGCATGGAGGCCGACGACGCCGCCGACCTCGTCCTGCAGCTGCCGGAGGAACGGCGCGAGGACGTCGTCGCGCTCCTGCCCGGTGCGCAGGCGCGCCGCGTGCGCACGCTGCTCGGCTACGACCCCGCGACCGCAGGCGGGCTCATGAGCCCCGACTTCATCTGCCTCTACGCAGACGCGACGCGCGAGGAGGCGCTCGATCGCGTGCGCCGCTCGCGCGTGCACGCGGACGGCGCCGCGTGGGTGTACGCGCTGAACACGCACCGCCGCTTCCGCGGCGGCGTGCAACTCGTCGAGCTGCTTCGCACCGAGGACGGGACGCGGTTGGCGGACATCATCCGGCCGCTGCAGACGGTGTCGCCCGCAGCCGACCTCGAGGAGGTCGCGCGCCTGATGACGGACTTCGACCTCACGGTCGTGCCGGTGGTCGGCGACGACGACGTGCTGCTCGGCATCGTCACCGTCGACGACGTGCTCGAGCTCGTGCTGCCCGAGGGCTGGCGCCGGCGCTTCAGCGTTCTGGGGGGAGATTGAGGTGGCCGACGGTGCGCACGGTCCGCGATCTACGCGCACATGCGTTCCGCGGCGGCCCGCGGCTCCGCCCGCCTAGCCGGGCGACGGCGCGCGTGGTCGCGCTGCTCGCGTTCCTCGGCCCGGGGCTGATCGCCGCGAACGCCGGCAACGACGCCGGGGGCATCGCGACGTACGCCTCCGTCGGCGCGAAGTACGGCTACGACCTGCTGTGGATGATGGTGGTGATCACCGTCAGCCTCGTCGTCGTGCAGGAGATGGCGGCGCGGATGGGCGCGGTCACGGGCAAGGGCCTCGCCGAGCTGATTCGCGAGCAGTACGGCCCCCGCTGGTCGATCTTCTCGACCGTCTCCGTGCTGCTCGCGAATCTCGGCATCTGCATCTCGGAGTTCGTCGGCATCGGCGCGGCGCTCGGGCTCGCACACGTGCCGGCCCAGGTGTCCGTGCCGATCGCCGCCGTCGTCGTCTGGCTCCTCGTCGTGCGCGGGTCGTACAAGATGGCCGAGCGCGTCTTCGTCGCGATGACGATCCCGTTCTTCGCGTACCCGATCGCGGCGATTCTCGGCCATCCGGACTGGGGTGCGGTCGGCCACGCGATCGTCGTCCCCCACATCCAGCTGAACGGCCCGTACCTCATCCTCTTCGTCGCGACCGCGGGCACGACGATCACGCCGTTCATGCAGCTCTATCTCCAGTCGGCGGTCGTCGAGCGCGGGCTCGGCCCGGAGGACATCAAGGCGGAACGCGCGGAGGTCGTGTCGGGCTCGCTCTTCGCGAACATCGTCGCGAGCTTCATCATCATCGCGACCGGCGCGACGCTCTTCGTGCACGGCCACCACACCGTCGGCAGCGCGGCGGACGCGGCACGCGCGCTCGTCCCGTTCGCCGGCCGCTTCGCCGAGGTGCTGTTCGGCATCGGTCTGCTCGGCGCCAGCCTGCTCGCCGCAGCGATCCTTCCCGTGACGGCCGCGTACGTGATCGCGGAGACGTTCGGGCTCGAGAAGGGCATCTCGCGGCGGCCGCGCGAGGCGCCGGTCTTCGTCGGCGTGATCACCGCACTGATCGCGATCGGCGCCGCGGTCGCGATCGTCCCGGGCGTGCCGGTGATCAAGCTGCTCGTGCTCGTTCAGGTCGTGAACGGCGCGCTCCTGCCGGTCACGCTCTTCTTCGTCTGGCGGCTCGCACGGAACGCCGAGCTGATGGGCCAGTACCGCAACGGCCGCATCTTCGACGCGCTCGCCGGCGCGACCGTGCTCGCGACATCGGGGCTCTCGATCGTCCTCCTCGCGGTCACGCTCAGCGGCAACGCGTAGCCGCCGGGTAGCCTCCGCGCGTGGAGCGGCTCTGGGCCCCGTGGCGACTCGAGTACGTGCAGAACGCCGACAAGCAGGACGGCTGCGTGTTCTGCAACGCGGCGGCAGGCGACGACGTCGAGCAGCTCGTCGTGCACCGCGGCGAGCGCGCGTTCGTACTGCTGAACAAGTTCCCGTACTCGTCGGGGCACCTGCTCGTCGCGCCCTACCGCCACGGGCTCAACTTCGGCGACCTCGACGACGCCGAGGCGCTCGAGATCCACCGGCTCGGCGAGCAGGGGCTTGCCGCCCTCACCGCCGTCTACGCACCCGAGGGCTTCAACCTCGGCTGGAACATCGGCCGCATCGCCGGGGCCGGGATCCCGGACCACGGGCACCTCCACGTCGTGCCGCGCTGGGGCGGCGACACGAACTTCATGCCCGTGCTCGCCGACGTGAAGGTCATCCCGGAGCACCTCGCGGCGACGCGCACGCGCCTCGCCGACGCGTGGGCCGAGCAAGCCTGAGCGAGAAGCGGACGATGGGGCTCGAACCCACGACCCTCAGCTTGGGAAGCTGATGCTCTACCAACTGAGCTACGTCCGCCGGTGCAGCCGATTCTAGCGTGCAAGAAACCGCCGTCTCCGGCATCTCAGGCTCCATGACCGCAACGTGGGGAGACGAACGGCGGAACGCCCTCTGGGGACGGGGCGGCCGCAGCACGAACCGCTGACACCGGAGCGGCGCGGCCGGAGGAGCCGCCCGCCTGGTGTTGTCACATAGATCCCACTGCCGCCTCGCGCGCCCGCGATAATCCAGGACGACTGGAATCGGACGAAGAGAGAGGCACGGGCAAATGGGCCACACCGAGTTGCACGACATCGCACAGTCCCTCGTCGCCGAGGGCAAGGGGATCCTCGCGGCGGACGAGAGCACCGGCACGATCAAGAAGCGCTTCGACTCGATCGGCCTCGAGTCGACCGAGGACAATCGCCGCGCGTACCGCGATCTCCTCTTCACGGCGCCGGGCGCCGAGGAGTTCATCAGCGGCGTGATCCTCTACGACGAGACGATCCGCCAGAATGCGCTCGACGGGACGCCGTTCCCGAAGCTGCTCGAGTCGAAGGGCATCGTCCCCGGCATCAAGGTCGACCTCGGCGCGAAGCCGCTCGCGCACGCCGACGGCGAGACCGTCACCGAGGGGCTCGACGGCCTGCGCGACCGGCTGAAGGAGTACCACGGCCTCGGCGCGCGGTTCGCGAAGTGGCGCGCGACGTACTCGATCACCGACGACCTGCCGAGCGACTACTGCATCTGGACGAACGCGCACGCGCTCGCGCGCTACGCGGCGCTCTGCCAGGAGGCGGGCATCGTCCCGATCGTCGAGCCCGAGGTGCTGCAGGACGGGACGCACACGATCGAGCGGAGCTACCACGTGACGAGCCGCGTGCTGAACGCGCTCTACACGGAGCTCTTCGACCAGCGCGTCGATCTCGAGGGCACGCTGCTGAAGCCGAACATGGTGCTCTCCGGCTACGAGGCGTCGAGCCGCGCCGGCGTCGAGGAGGTCGCCGACTGGACGCTCAAGTGCTTCGCGAAGCACGTGCCGGCCGCGGTGCCCGGGATCGTGTTCCTCTCCGGCGGGCAGTCGGACGAGGACGCGACCGCGCATCTCAACGCGATGAACGCACGCGGGCCGCACCCGTGGCAGATCTCGTTCTCGTACGGCCGCGCACTGCAGGCGCCTGCGCTGAAGGCGTGGGGCGGCAAGCCCGACCAGGTCGAAGCGGGACAGCGCGCGTACACCCACCGCGCGAAGATGAACAGCGCGGCGCGGACCGGCGTCTACGCACCGGCGATGGAGCGCGAAGCCGTCGCGGTCTGACCCGAGAGCTTCCGGCCTGGTCGCCTCGGCGACCGGGCCGGCTAGCGGTACTCGAAGCCGGTCAGCGCGGACAATTTCTCGATCGACTGCTGCGCCGTGATGCGGCGCACGGTGCCCGAGCGCGAGCGCATTACGATCGAGTCGGTGACCGCGCCGCCCGGCGTGTAGAGCACGCCCGACAGGAGCGGCCCGTTCGTCACGCCCGTCGCGGCGACGAAGACGTCCTCGCCGCGCACGAGGTCGTCGGTGTACAGGACACGTGACGGGTCGAGCCCGTCGGCGACGAGCTGCGCGCGCTCCGCGTCGTCACGCGGCCACAACCGTCCCTGGATGCCGCCGCCGACGCACTTGAGCGCGGCGGCGGAGATCACGCCCTCCGGCGTCCCGCCGATGCCGTAGAGCATGTCGACCCCGGTCCCCGGTTGCGCCGCCGCGATCGCCGGGGCGACGTCGCCGTCACGAATGAGCTTCACCCGCGCACCCGCCTCGCGCAGCTCCGCGATCAGGTCGACGTGCCGGTCGCGCTCGAGCACGACCACGTCGACCTCGCGCGCCGTCTTGCCGAGCGCCTCCGCAACGCGCGCGACGTTCTCGGCGGGCGAGCGCGTGATGTCGATCGCGTGCACCGCGCCGGGGCCGACGGCGATCTTCTCCATGTAGAACGCCGTTCCCGGGAAGAGCATCGTCCCGCGCTCGGCCACGGCCATGACGGAGATCGCGCCCGGCTGGCCGAGCGCCGTCAGCCGCGTGCCCTCGAGCGGGTCGACGGCGACGTCGACCTCCGCCCCCTCGCCGCTTCCGACCTCCTCGCCGTTGTAGAGCATCGGCGCCTCGTCCTTCTCCCCCTCGCCGATCACGACGACGCCGCGCATCGCGACGCTGTCGAGCACGAAGCGCATCGCGTCGACCGCGGCCTGGTCGGCGCTCTCCTTCTCGCCGCGGCCGATCCAGCGCGCCGCGGCCATCGCACCGGCCTCCGTCACGCGGACGAGCTCCATCGCGATGTTGCGGTCGGGTGCCTGGCGCGCGCTCACAGCGCGCCATCTTCTCAGCTCTTCTCGATCGGGTGCGTGATGAACCACGCGACGACGATCTGGAAGACGAGGAGCAGCACCGCGAGCACGACCCCGCCGACCAGGGCGCCGCGCGGCTTGCGCGCCGTCGTCGCGATCACGAACCCGATGAGCACCCCGAAGAACGCGATCGTGTACGCGACGGAGCCTCCGCCCAGCACTGCCGCAACGGCCACGAGGACGAGCGAGGGCCCGACCCCGCCGCCGAGCTTCAGCCAGAAGACGTACAGCCGCTCCTTCCCGGTCAGCAGCAGCCCGTCCGCCATGGCCGAACTCTTACATACGCTCCGGCGCCTCGACTCCCGCGAGGTCGAGCGCCCGGGCGATCACCCGCTGCGTCGCGCTGCACAGCGCCAGGCGGAACGCGCGCTGCTCGCTCTCGAGCACGCGATGCTCGTGGTAGAAGCGGTGGAAGTCGTCCGCGACGCGGATCGCGTACGTCGGGATCCCCTGCGGGCCGCGCTTCTCCGCGGCTTCGGCCGCGACGGCGGGGAACTCGGCGAGCCGCTTGATCAGCTCGCGCTCCTCCGGCGCGAGCGGCGCGGTGAGCTCGGCGGACACGGCCGCATCGCCCGCGTTGCGCAGGATGCCCGCGATGCGCGCGTGCGCGTACTGGACGTAGTAGACGGGGTTCTTCTGCGAGTGCTCCGCCGCGAGGTCGAGGTCGATGTCGATCGTCTGGTCGGGACCGCGGTTCACGAGATACCAGCGCGCCGCGTCGACGCCGACCTGATCCATGAACTCGTCGAGGAAGACGATGTCGCCGCGGCGCTTCGACATCTTCTTCTGCTCGCCGCCTTCGATCAGGTGCACGAGCTGGTAGAGCAGCACCTCGACCCGCTCCGGGTCGTACCCGAGCATGCGCGCGACCGCCGCGTACCAGTTTCGCGTGCCGTGGTGATCCGCCCCGAGCACGTAGATCGCGCGCTCGACGCCGCGGTCGAGCTTGTCGACGAGATACGCGACGTCGGCCGCGCGATAGGTCGGCGCGCCTCCGTCGGAGCGGATGAGGACACGGTCCTCGTCGTCGCCGTACGCGGACGAACGCGCCCACAGCGCACCGTCGCGCTCGTACGTGTCGAGCCGAGGCAGCAGCTCGCCGAGACGCTGCTCGAGCACGCTCTGCTTCGCCCACGAGTCGAAGTGGATGCGGAAGCGCTCGAGCGACGCCTCGATGCGATGCAGCATCTCCGGCACGGGGTCGCCTTGCTGCTTCGCCAGCTCCTCGATGTACGCACCGCGATAGCCGTCCTCCGGCGGCTCCTCACCGCGCCGCACGGCGTCGACCGAGGCGCGGAAGCGGTCCATCTGCCCGCCGGCGTCGTTGAAGTAGTACTCGCGCGTCACGTCGTGGCCGCCGAACTCGAGCAGGCGCGCGACGGAGTCGCCGTAGGCGCCGTTGCGCGCGTGCGCGACGTGCAGGGGCCCGGTCGGGTTGGCGGACACCATCTCGACCTGGATCCGCTGCGGCACCGCAGCCCAGCCGCCGCCGAAGGACGCGCCCGCGTCCAGGATCTCGCCGAGCGCCTGCGCGAACCACGCGTCCGCGAGGAAGAGGTTCACGAACCCGGGGCCTGCGATCTCGGTGCGCTCGACGTGTTCGACCCGCGCAGCCTGCTCCGCGAGCTCGGCCGCGAGCTCGCGCGGCGGCCGCCGCAGCGTGCCCGCAAGCTTCAGCGCGGCGTTCGTCGCGTAGTCGCCGTGACCGGCGTCGCTCGGGCGGTCGAGCTCGACGTCGGGGCCCAGCGCCTCCGCGAGGCTGTTGACGGGATCAGCCGGCAACGGCCTCGCCGGGCCCGAAGAGATCCTCGAGCCGTCGCAGCTCGTCCGCCGTGCCGACGCCGACCAGCACGTCGCCCGCCTCGATCAGCACGTCGGGCTCGGGAGTCGTGTCGAAGGTGCCGTCGCGCTTGCGCAGCGCGACGATGATCGCACCGGTCTCGTGGCGCACGCGAACGTCGCGGATCGTGCGTCCCGCCTGCGGGCACGTCTCCCCGACCTCGATCTCCGCGAGATGCAGGTCGGGCCCGGTCGCGGTCGTGACCGCGTCGAGGAACGCCGTCACCTGCGGTTTCAGCACAAGATTCGCCATCGTGCGCCCCGCGGCCGCGTACGGCAGCACGACGCGGTCCGCGCCGGCGAGCCGCAGCTTCTTCTCGGCGCTCTCGTCGGACGCACGCGCGACGATCTGAAGGTCGGGCCGCGTCGCGCGGGCGGACAGCGCGATGTAGAGGTTGTCGGCGTCGGAATCGGATGCGACGACGAGCCCGGCCGCACGGTCGAGCCCCGCGCGCGCGAGGTCCTCGTCCTCCGTGCCGTTGCCCTCGATCAGCGTGTCGCCGTGCTCCTTCGCGGCGGCGAGCGCGTCGTCGCGGTAGTCGAGCACGACATAGTCGACGCCGGACACGCGGAACTCCTCCGCGACGCGGCGGCCGACGCGGCCGTAGCCGCAGATGATGAAGTGGTCGTGCATCCGTCGAACCGTGCGCTCTTTCCGTCGTTCTGCGAGGACGCCGCTCAGGACTCCGCCGGCGATGGTCTCGACGATAACCGCACCCGTGTACGCGATGATCGTCAGACCGGCGATCACCATCACGATCGAGAGCAGTCGCGCGCCGTTCGTGGACGGCACCGTGTCGAGCCCCGTCAGGGTCGAGGTGATGACCGCGCGATAGAAGGACTGGAGCCACGACTCGTGCAGAATGTGGCGAAAGCCGACGGTGCCGATGCCCAGCGTCAGGACGACCGCGGCGAGCAGGCGGCCGATCTGGACGATCCGGAGGCGCGGCTGCACCCTCGTAGTATCGTGGGAGCGTGGACGACGAGCTCGCCCCTGACCCTGAGCCGGGCGAGCGCCGGCTCAATATCCATCTCGACCCGACGGACATCGCGGGCGCGTACGCGAACTTCGCGAACATCAGCTTCTCGCGCTACGAGTTCACGCTGACGTTCGCCCGGATCGAGCACGAGGTCGAGGAAGGCGATGTTCCCGGCGCCGTCGTCGCGCGCGTGAACGCCTCGCCGCGGTTCATGGAGGAGCTGATCGCCGCGATGCAGGACTCGTGGTCGAAGTGGCAGACGACCGAGGGGATCCGGAACCTCCCCGAGGCCCCGCCGCACGACCTGCGCTAGTGCTCGCGCTCGTTCCGTCGTACGCCGCGCTCTGCGTCACGCAGGCTGCGGTCGTCGCGGCGCCACGGCCCCGCGACCCATCCGGAACGCGCAGCTGGATCGGCATCGTGCTGCCCGCACTCGCGCTCGGCGTCGGCGTGACCGTGCTGCGCGCCGTCTCGGGCGGCCCGCACGCGCTCGCGCTCCTCGCCGCGGTCGCGACACCGGTGCTCGCCGCCGCGGGCCCGCGCCGCGCCCCGGCGGCGATCGCGCTCTGGCTCGCGGCGTGGCTCGCGCACGGGCTCGTCGCGCAGGCGGCGGCCGTCGCGCTGATCGCGCTCGCGGCGACGCGCGTCGCGACGATTGCCGCGGCATACGCGCCGGCATGGTCGCTCGAAGCCGGGCTCGTCGCGCTCGTCGTCCTCGACGTGATCCTCGTCTGGGGCACGCCGCAGGTGCAGCCCGCGACCTCGGCGCTGCACGCCGCCGCTCTCCCGCATGCGGCGGGCCATCGGATCCCGGGGCTGCAGGACGCGACGTTCGGCTCCGCCACGATGGGCTGGCTCGATCTCCTCGCGCCCGCGCTCCTCGCCGTCGTCGCGCGCGCCCGCTTGAGGGCGGCGCTCGTGACGGGCCTCGCTGCCGGCGCCTGGGGGCTCCTGCTCTCGGTGACGGCCACGGTTCCGGCGACCGTGCCGGTGCTCGCCGGTCTGCTCGCGGCCCGTCTGTAGCGTTCCCGCCCGATGCGCGTCGCTGTTCTGTCGGACATCCACGGGAATCTCGTCGCGCTCGAAGCGGTGCTCACCGCGCTCGACACCGATCCGCCCGACGAGGTCTGGTGCCTCGGCGACCTCGTCGGCTACGGCGCCCGCCCGAGCGAGTGCTGCCGCGCGATCGAGGCGCGTGCAAGCATCTGCCTGGCGGGGAATCACGATCTCGCCGTGCGCGGAACGATCGACCTGCTCGAGTTCAGCGGCGACGCGGGAGCCGCCGCGTCGTGGACGCGCACGGTCCTCACCGGCGAGGCGCGCGCCTACCTCGACCGCCTCGAGCCGCAGGGAGCCCGCGCAGACGTCGCGCTCTTCCACGCGAGCGCACGCGACCCCGTGTGGGAGTACGTGCTCTCGGACGAGGCGGCGCTCGCCACCCTTGCGCTCACCGAGGAGCCGATCGTCCTCGTCGGCCACAGCCACGCGGCGCTGCAGGTCTCGCTTGCGGACGACACGCTCGCGGGCGGGCTCGCACCGGCCGGGACCGAGCTCGACCTGACGCAGGGCCGCGCACTGCTCAATCCCGGCTCGGTCGGGCAGCCGCGCGACGGCGACCCGCGCGCGGCGTATCTGCTGCTCGACCTCGACGAGCGCACGGCCAGCTTCCGGCGCGTCGACTACGACATCGAGCGCACGCAGCGCGAGATCCGCGACGCGGGGCTCCCGGAGGCGCTGGCCGCACGGCTCGCGTCGGGGCTGTGAGGCGCCTCGCCGCAGCCGTGGTGCTCGTGCTCGCGGTGTCCGGCTGCGGCGCCCGCGTCGCGACGAAGACCACCACGACACCGCCGCCGCCCCGCCTGCCGCGGACGTTCGCGCAGACGTGGGCCCAGCAGGCGGACGCCGTCGCGGCGGCGCTCGCCGCCGGTGACACCTGTGCCGCGCAGACGGTCGCGAACCTCCTGCGAGCCGAGGTCGTCCAGGCGGTGAACGCGCGCCGGATCCCCGCGGCGCTCCAGGAGCAACTGCTCGGAGTCGTCAACGACATCCCCGACCGCATCGTCTGCGTGCCGCCACCGGGGAACGGTCCCGGCCACGACAAGCACGGCAAGCACGGCGGCGACCACGGCGGAGGCGGCGATTGAGCATGTCGCTCGTCGCCGGCCGCTACGCGATCGAACGCCCGCTCGGCCACGGAGCGATGTCCGTCGTCGACCTCGCGCACGACGTCGAGCTCGGCCGCGACGTCGCGCTCAAGCGCCTCGCGGAGAACTTCGCCCGCGACGACGACCTGCGCGCCCGCTTCCAGCGCGAGGCGCGGCTCGCCGCACGCCTCGCCCACCCCAACGTCGTCCGCGTGTACGACGTCGGCGTCGACGAGGACGAGCGCCCCTTCATCGCGATGGAGCTCGTCGACGGGGAGACGCTCGCGGAGCTCGTCGCCCGGCTCGGCCCGCTCCCGGCCGACGAGGTCGCGCGGCTGGGCATCCAGGCCTGCCGCGGTCTCGCCGCGGCGCACGAGGCGGGGCTCGTGCACCGCGACGTGAAGCCGCAGAACCTCCTGCTGCGCGCCGACGGCGTGCTGAAGCTCAGCGACTTCGGCGTCGCGTTCGGCCTCGAGGGCACGCGCCTGACGGTTGCGGGCACGGTGCTCGGTACGGCGGCGTACCTCGCGCCCGAGCAGGCTCGCGGCGAGGAGGTCACCGCGGCCGCCGACGTGTACGGCCTCGGTGCGGTGCTCTACGAGCTGCTCACCGCACGGCCGCCTCGAACGCCTGCGACGATCGCCGAGCTCGCCGCCACGGAGACGATCCCCGCGCCGCGCGACGCGCCGCCGGGGCTCTCGCGGATCGTGATGCGCTGCCTCGCCGCCGATCCCGCCGATCGCCCCGCGTCCGCGGCGGCCGTCGCGCGCGAGCTCGCCGCGACGCTTCCGGAGGCCGCGACGCTCCCGCTCCCTGAGCATCCGTCGCTGCGCGCGACCGAGATCAAGGCTCCGCGTACGGCGCCGCACCGGCGATCGAGCACCACGATCGTGCTCCTCGCGGGCGCCGCCGGTGCGGTCGTGGCCGGTGTGATCGCCGCGCTCGTGACGAGCAGCGGCAGCCCGTCGCCGGCGCCTCCGCCGGTGACCCGCCCCGGAGTCGCCGCGGTGCCGCGCGCGCCGACGCCGCAGCAGGAGGCGCAGAACCTCGCCGCGTGGCTGCGGCGGTACTCGGGCTAGGAGGGTTTGGCGGCCTCGACGGCGGGAACCTCGGGCTCGCCGTAGAGGTGGATGCCCTCGCGCGCGAGCGCGATCTGGACGTCTTCCCGCGCCTTGTAGATCCGCCACTTCACGGTGGCGAGCGTGACCTCGAGCGAGTCGGCGATCTCGGTGTACGAGAGGCCGACGATGTCGCGCAGCAGCAGCGCCATCTTGAGGTCGACGTTGAGGTCTTCGATCGCGCGCCAGACCGCGTCGATCGCCTCGAGCCGCTCGAACGGCGCGTCGAGCACCTCGAGCGGCGGCGCGTCCTCGATGTCGACGACCGCACGCGGCCGGCGCTCGAGCGCGCGCAGCTCGTCGAGCACGCGGTTCTTCGTCACCTGGAACAGCCACGTCGTGAACTTCGACCGCAGCGAGAAGCGCGGCAGGCCCTGGTAGACGCGGAGGAAGACCTCCTGCGTCAGATCCTCGGCGAGCGCGCGGTCGCCGACCAGGCGCAGGACGTAGTTGAACACCGGCACTTGGTACGCGCGCACGATGATGGTGAAGGCGCGTTCATCACCGCGTTGCGCCTTCCGCAGGACGCCGAAGTCAGGCTGGGGCAGTGACAAGGTGGCCCATCGTATCCGGATTACGAGTCAGATTCGGTCAAATCGGTGCCGCTCATCTGTAAGGCTTTCGCAAGGCCGAGGAGGCCGAGCGCCGTGGGCATGAGGTCGCTGAGCTCGCCTGGACGCAATGTGAGGCCATTCGCCGTACAAATCAAGGGGACGGGGTTGGTCGTGTGGGCCGTATGGGGGCTCACGCCGTCGTCCTCGAGCATCTTCTCGGCGTTCCCGTGGTCGGCCGTGATCAGGCAGACCCCGCCCGCAGCCCCGACCGCCTCCACCACACGAGCGAGGCAGCCGTCCACGGTCTCACAGGCTTCGACGACCGCGGGGATCACCCCGGTGTGGCCGACCATGTCCGGGTTCGCGAAGTTGAGCACCGCGAACGCGTAGCCCTTGCCGATCTCCTCGACGAACCGGTCGGTGAGCTCGAACGCCGACATCTCCGGCTTCTCGTCGTAGCCGGCGACGTCACGCGGCGAGGGGACCATGATCCTCGTCTCGCCGTCGAACGCCTCCTCGCGGCCGCCGTTGAAGAAGTAGGTCACGTGGGCGTACTTCTCCGTCTCGGCCATGTGCAGCTGGCGGAGACCGTGCTGTGCGAGCACCTCGGCCATCACCATGTCCACGCTCTGCTCGGGGAAGGCAACCGGAAAGTCGAAGTCGTCCCTGTACTTCGTCATCGTCGTCAAATCGGTTTCGAGCGCGCCGAGCGCCTCGGCGAGCTGCCGCATCCGGTCGGGCCGGAAGTTGAAGGCGATCGCGCCGTCGCGCGACGGGTCGAGCCGCGGACGTCCGTCGAGCACGACCGGCCGCACGAACTCGTCCGTGACACCTGCCTTGTAGCTCTCCTGCATCGCGTGGAGCGGATCGTCGTCATGCGTGCCCTCACCGCCGACGATCGCGTCGAGCGCGAGCTTCGTGCGCTCGGCACGCTTGTCGCGGTCCATCGCGTAGTAGCGGCCGACGACGGTGGCGATCCTGTCGGCCGGCAGCTCGGCGAGATCCTTCGCGGCCGCGTGCGGCGACACGTCGCGCCCGTCGGTGAACGCGTGGAGCCACGTGCGGTGCGCCATGCCCTCGCGGTTCGCGAGCTCGAGCAGCGCGCGCACGTGATCGATGTGCGAGTGCACGCCGCCGTGCGAGACGAGGCCGAGCAGGTGCATGTCTCCCCCACGCTCCTGCGCGCGGCGGAACGCTGAGACGAGCGCGCCGTTCTCGTAGAGACTGCCGTCGGCGACCGCGCGGTTGACGCGCTGGAAGTCCTGGTCGAGCACGCGGCCCGACCCGATCGTCAGGTGGCCGACCTCGGAGTTGCCCATCTGCCCGGCCGGCAGCCCGACGGCCTCGCCCGACGCAGCGAGCGTCGTGTGCGGGTACTCGGCGAGCAGCCCGTCGAAGACCGGCGTGTCGGCGAGCTCGACGGCGTTCCCCGGCCCCGGCGGCGCGATGCCCCAGCCGTCGAGGATGACGAGCGCTACGAGTGGGATCGGGCTGCCGCTTCGCATATCGCCGCGAACGATTCGACGTCGAGCGACGCCCCTCCTACGAGCGCGCCGCCGACCGAGGGCTGCGCCATCAGCTCGGCGGCGTTCTCCGGCTTCACCGAGCCACCGTAGAGCACGGGCACGTCGAGCAGCGCGCGGATGAACGCATGCGCGTCCTCGACCATCTCCGGCGTCGCGGTCAGCCCGGTGCCGATCGCCCAGACGGGCTCGTACGCGAGCACGAGGCGCTCGTGCGCACCGCATGCGTCGCGCACCGAGTCCACCTGGATGCGCAGCACGGTCTCGGTGTCGCCCGAGTCGCGCTGCTCCCGCGTCTCCCCGACGCACGCGATCACCGCGAGGCCCGCCCCGAGCGCCGCCTGCGCGCGCCGTGCGACGCCCGCGTCGGTCTCGCCGAAGTACTGGCGGCGCTCGGAGTGGCCGACGAGCGAGCCCGCGGCGCCGAGGCCGAGCAGCATCGGCGGCGAGATCTCGCCGGTGTACGCGCCCTCGCTCTCCCAGTGCACGTTCTGCGCGTACGTCGTGAGTCCCGCCTCGGCGCAACGCGCGAGCGCCGTGTACGGCGGGCAGACGATCGCCTCCACGCCGTCGATCCCGGCGACGCGTGCGGCGACCGCTTCAGGGTCGGGCCCCGGGTACATCTTCCAGTTGCCGGCGACGATCACGAGCCCGCCGCCGGGATCGCGGCGACGCCGGGGAGCTCCTTGCCTTCGAGCAGCTCGAGGCTCGCACCGCCGCCGGTCGAGACCCACGAGATCTTCTCGGCGAGCCCGAGCTCGTTCAGCGCGCGCACCGAGTCGGCTCCGCCGACGACGGAGAACGCAGCCGTGTTGCCGGCGACGGCCTCGGCCACAGCCTTCGTGCCGGCCGCGAACCGCGGCCACTCGAAGACGCCCATCGGCCCGTTCCAGAAGATCGTGCGCGCCCCCGCGAGGATCTCGGCGAAGCGGCGCTGCGTCTCGGGGCCGATGTCGAGGCCGAGCCAGCCGTCCGGGAGCCCGTCGAACGGATAGACGCCCGACTCCGCGTCCTCCTCGAACGCCGCGGCGCCGACGACGTCGACCGGCAGCTCGACCGGGAAGTCGAGCGGATTCTCGACGCGCACCTGCTCTGCCATCTTGCCGCCGATCAGCACGGTGTCCGCGCGACCGCCGAGATGCTGCAGGACGCCGAGCTTGTCGTCGACCTTCGCGCCGCCGGAGACGATCACGAACGGGCGCTCGACGTCATCGAGCAGCGCGCCGAGGTGCTTGAGCTCCTCTTCGAGGAGCAGGCCGGCGTACGCGGGCAGCAGGTGCGCGACGGCCTCGGTGGACGAGTGCGCGCGGTGCGCGGACCCGAATGCGTCGTTCACGTAGAGGTCGCAGCCGGCCGCGAGCTCCTGCGCGAACGCGTTGTCGTTCTTCGTCTCCCCGGGTGTGAAGCGCGTGTTCTCGAGCACGCGGAGCCGCTCGTCGGGCAGCAGCTCGCGCAGCCGTCCCTCGACGGGTGCCATCGAGTACTTCTCGCGGTCCTCGTCGGTCTTCGGGCGGCCGAGATGCGAGCAGACCCGCACCTCGGCTGCCTCCGCGTCGAGCAGCAGCCGCAACGTCGGCAGCGACGCGCCGATGCGCGTGTCGTCGGCGACCGCGCCGTCCTTCAGCGGCACGTTGAGATCCGCACGGACCAGAACGACCTTGCCCGCGACGTCGGCGTCGCGAACGGAGCGCGGCAGGCGCAACGGCGTCGTCCTCCCGCTAGGCCGCGACTGCGGCGGGCATCGTCTGGGCGATCTTCGCGACGAGGTCGACGAGCCGGCAGCTGTAGCCCCACTCGTTGTCGTACCAGCCGAAGACCTTCACGAGCGGCCCGTTCACCATCGTCAGGTCGCTGTCGAAGATCGACGAGTAGGACGAGTGCACGATGTCGGTCGAGACGAGCGGCTCGTCAGAGTAGAGGAGGATGCCGGAGAGGTCGCCGGTGTCGGCCTTCCCGCGGAAGAGCTCGTTGACCTCGTCCTTCGAGGTCTCTTTCGACACCTGGACGACGAGGTCGACGATCGAGCCGGTCGGCACCGGGGCGCGCATCGACATGCCGTCGACCTTGCCCTTCAGCTCCGGTAGGACGACGCCGATCGCGCGGGCCGCACCGGTGGAGGTCGGGATGAGGTTGATCGCGGCTGCGCGTGCACGACGGAGGTCGGGGTGCGGCAGGTCGAGCGTGCGCTGGTCGTTCGTGTACGCGTGGATCGTCGTCATGAACCCGCGCTCGATCGTGTACGCCTCGTGGAGCACCTTCGCGAGCGGCGCGACGCAGTTCGTCGTGCACGAGGCGTTCGAGATGATCGCGTGCTGCTCCGGGTCGTAGTCCTTGTCGTTGACGCCGAGCACGATCGTCACGTCGGGGTTCGTCGCGGGAGCGGAGATCACGACCTTGCGGGCGCCGGCGTCGAGATGCTTCTGCGCGCTCTCCCTGTCGGTGAAGAAACCGGTCGACTCGATCGCGACGTCGATCCCGAGGTCGCCCCACGGAAGATCGCCAGGATCGCGTTCCGACAGGAGCTTGATCTCGTGCTTGCCGACGCGGATCGCGCCGTCGAGCGCCTCCACCTCGGCGTCCAGGGTGCCGAGCACCGAGTCGTGCTTCAGCAGGTGCGCCATCGTCTTCACGTCGCCGAGGTCGTTCGCGGCCACGATCTCGAAGTCGCCCCCGTGCTGGAGATACGCCCGGAAGAAGTTCCGCCCGATCCGGCCGAAGCCGTTGATCCCGACCCTGGTCTTCGCCATGTTCCCGACAGCCTTTCGCTCGCGTGGTTTCAGGGCGAGTCTAGCCAGGAGAAACGCACGGCTCCTCGGTAGCAACCCGCAGAGGCGGGCCGGAGGGGAAGCTCCGAGGACGACCCTCCCCTCCGGTTTACCACACCCGAGACCGTGGCGACGGACGGGGTCTGAATCCGCCGCCGGACGAGCGCGGACCCGCCGTTGCCGAGTATGACGACTACCTCCGCGCCGACGCTAGACGAATTGCAAGTCGTAGGCGGCTCACTCGTCGGCGAGCGCGAGCAGACGGCGGATGCGTCGGTACGCGGACGCCTTGGTGATCGGCGGACGGCAGCGGCGCGCGAGCTCGGAGATCGGCAGCGTCGGGTTGCGCAGACGAAGGACCGCGAGCTCGCGGAGGTCGTCGTCGAGGGAATCGAGGTCGAGCTTGCGCACGGCTTCGATCTGCGCATGCGCGGCGCGGCTCGTACGGACGAGGTTCGCGTGGTCGGCGTTCGCGAGGCGGTTGGCGTCGCCACGCGTCGCCGCGACGACCGAGCGCTCCTCGAGCACGAGCACGACGTCGCTCGCTCCCGCGGCGACGAGCACGTCCGCGATCGTCTCCGTGCCCTTCGCGTACGCGACGGCGTGGCGCGCACGCGCGAGGACGTGCAGATCGGCTCCCTCCCGCGCGGCGACCGCGGCGAGGAACTGCGCGCCCTCGACCTCGGCGGTGCGGATCTCGAGATGCGGATCGCGCGGCCCGCTGAGCGACCCGGCGCCGAGCAGCGCGCCTCGGAGGTAGGCGCGCCTGCAGCAGCGGCGTGCGAGCACGCGCTGCGGCGGCTGGTCGAGCGGCCGGTGGGACGCGTCGAGGACGCCGGCCCGGTGCAGCGTCCCGTACGCATGCGGCGTTCCCTCCACGTGAAGCTGGTACCGCGTCGAGTGGTCGAACGCGCGGCGCTGATACGTGCGGATCTCGGACTCGACGCCGAACGCGCGCAGCAGGCTGAACGCGCGGCGCGCGACACCCGAGCTCGAGAGGTCGAGATGCACGTCGACGTTGCCGCGCCCGCGCAGGTGCACGCTGCCCGCGACATGAAAGAGGCCGGACAGCTCGGCGAGCCGGTCGCAGTCCGCCTCCGGGGCGATCGCCGCGAGCTCCTCCCGCAGGTCGTCAGAGAGCGGCAACGGGGAATCCCTCGAGCTCGAGGAGGCGGCGCTTGTACCCGACGCCGTACGAGCCGTACGAGCCGAGACCGCCGGCAGCGACGACGCGATGGCACGGCACGAAGAGACCGAGCCGGTTCCGTGCGCAGAAGCTGCCGGCTGCGCGCGCGGCACCCGGCGCGCCGGCGAGCGCGGCGAGCTCGCCGTAGGTCACGACCTCGCCGGGCGGGATCTCGCGCAGCGCGACCGCACAGCGCTCCAGGAACGGCGTCTCGTGCTCGAGATCGAGCGGGACGTCGGCGAACGACACCTTCTCTCCCGCGAAGTACGCCTGCAGCCGTTCCACGAGCGGGCTCGAGCCGAGTGCCCGGCCGGCGTGCGACGGATGCGGGAGCTCGTGCCAGACGACGCGGCCGTCGGCGAGCGTGAGCTCTCCGACGCCCCAGCCCTCCACCTCGTACGCGACCTGCGTCACTGCCACTGGGCCTCATCCTAGAATCGCCGTATGAGCACACATGCGATCTCTCGGGTTCCCGAGCCGTTCAACGAGCCGGTCCGGAGCTACGCGCCGGGAAGCCCCGAGCGCGAGGAGCTGCGGCTCCGCCTCCAGCAGCTCGAATCCGAGCAGCTCGACATCCCGCTCGTGATCGGCGGCGAGGAGGTTCGCACGGGCGACACGTTCGACGCCGTCGAGCCGCACGACCGTGCGCACGTGCTCGGAACCGTGCACAAGGGCGGAGCGAAGGAGGTCGAGCGCGCGATCGCGGCGGCAGCCGCCGCAGCGGAGGACTGGTCGCGCACGCCGTGGGAGGAGCGCGCGACGATCTTCCTGCGCGCCGCCGAGCTCCTCTCCGGCCCGTGGCGGCAGACGCTGAACGCGGCGACGATGCTCGGCCAGTCGAAGACGGCGCATCAGGCGGAGATCGACGCCGCGTGCGAGCTGATCGACTTCCTCCGCTTCAACGTGAAGTTCATGACGCGGATCTACGAGGAGCAGCCGGTCTCGTCGCCCGGCGTCTGGAACCGCATGGAGTACCGCCCGCTCGAGGGCTTCGTGTTCGCAGTGACGCCGTTCAACTTCACGGCGATCGGCGGCAACCTGCCCAGCTCGGCCGCGCTGATGGGCAACACGGTGATCTGGAAGCCGGCGTCCACCGCTGCATACAGCGCGCACTTCCTGATGAAGCTGTTCGAGGAGGCCGGGCTGCCGCCGGGCGTGATCAACCTCGTCTACGGCTCGGGCGGCGCGATCGGCGACCCGGTGCTCGCGAGCCCCGACCTCGCCGGCATCCACTTCACCGGCTCGACCGCAGTCTTCAACGGCATGTGGCGGACCGTCGCGGGGAACCTCGAGCGCTACCGGAACTACCCGCGCATCGTCGGCGAGACGGGCGGGAAGGACTTCATCGTCGCGCACCCGTCCGCCGATCCCGCGGCCGTCGCGACCGCGATCGTGCGCGGCTCGTTCGAGTATCAGGGGCAGAAGTGCTCGGCCGCGTCGCGCCTCTTCATGCCGTCGAACCTCTGGCCGGCGGTCCGCGACCAGCTCGTCGCCGACGTGCGCACGCTGAAGGTCGGCAACGTCTCCGACTTCGGCAACTTCATGGGCGCCGTGATCGACGGCGGCTCCTTCGAGACGCAGAAGGCCGCGATCGACGAGGCGAGCGCCAAGGGCAGCAAGGCCTCCGTGCTCGTCGGCGGCGGCTACGACGACTCCGACGGCTGGTTCGTCGAGCCGACCGTGATCGAGACGACCGACCCCGGCTTCCGGACGATGAAGGAGGAGCTGTTCGGCCCCGTCGTCACGGCGTACGTCTACGACGAGAAGAGCTACGGCGACGTGCTCGACCTGATCGACGGCGGCGCACCGTACGGCCTGACCGGAGCGGTGTTCTCCCGCGACCGCGACGCGGTCGTCGAGGCGCAGCAGCGGCTGCGCTACGCGGCAGGCAACTTCTACGTCAACGACAAGCCGACCGGCGCGGTCGTCGGCCAGCAGCCGTTCGGGGGAGCGCGGTCGTCCGGCACGAACGACAAGGCCGGCTCGATGTGGAACCTCATCCGCTGGGTCTCGCCGCGGACGGTGAAGGAGCTCTTCGTGCCGCCGACCGACTACCGGTACCCGTTCCTCGGGCCGGACGACGGCGGGCGCTAGGCGTCGGCCGTCTCGGGCTCGACCGCGGCGACGATCTCTTCGAATGCGGCCCAGCGCGCGGCGTACGCCTCGACCTCGGCGATCGTCGAGACGAACAGCTCCTCGTACCAGGAGTGGTTCTCGAGATCGTCCGCAATCAGATGGAGCGTCACATACAGGAGGCTATGCCAGGCGCGTTAGCGATCGATGATGGCGCTGTAAGAAGTAGATAGCGGCCGCGACGGCGAGCGCGGGCACGGCGAGCGACACGCCGGCGGCGCGCACGCCGAACGCGCCGGCGATCGCACCGTCGGCGAGGCTCGCGACCGGGCGCAGCCCGAGGAAGGCGACGCTCCAGAGCGCCATGATCCGGCCGCGCTGGCTGTCGTGGACCTCGAGCTGGAGCCGGCTCGTCGCGTTCGTGTTCGAGGCGAGGTAGCCGAAGCCGGCGACGGCGAGGAAGACGTACGCGAGCGGCAGCCACGGCGCGAGCGAGTACGCGATCATCCCGCCGCCGAGCACCGTCAGCGTGGCGAGCATCCGCCCGCGCGAGCCGGAGACGCGGCCGGCGACGAGGAACGCCGCAGTGACGGCGCCGGCGCCGAACGCGCCGATGAGAAAGCCCGCCTCGTTGTCGGGCCGGCCGAACGCGTGCGCGAACGCGGGCGACTCGGTGTTGACCGGGTCGGACGCGAACCCGACGACCGAGATGATCAGCAGGAGGGCCAGCAGGCGCGGCTGCTCCCAGACGAGCCGGAGGCTGTCGCGCAGCCGCGCCTCGTGGCGGGCGGCGAGCCGGCGCGGCGCCGGGCTGACGAGCAGGAGCCCGGCGACGAGCACGAGGTACGACGCGGAGTTGATCGCGATCGCCGCGGGGATGCCGAGCGTGACCACCGCGGCGCCTGCGAGCGCGGGGCCGACGGCGCGCGCGAGGTTGTACGTCATCGAGTTGAGCCCGACGGCCGACGCGAGCTGCTCACGCGACACGAGCTCGCTCACCATCGCACCTCCCGCGGGCGCAGAGAACGCGCTGCCCACGCCGAGGATCGCCGCGCACCCGATCACGACCCACACGGGCGCGAGGCCGGCCCATGCGAGGCCGGCGAGCGCGCCGCTCACGACCGTCGAGCCGATCTGCGTGACGATGATCAGCCGGCGGCGGTCGAACCGGTCGGCGGCGCTGCCGGCCCACGGCGCGAGCAGCAGCACCGGGGCGAAGTTGCAGAAGTTGAGGACGCCGAGCATGAACGCGGAGTGGTGCGTCAGGCGGTAGACGAGCAGTGACGCGGCGAGGTTCTGGAACCACGTGCCGCTCGCCGAGCACGCGTTCCCGACGAAGTAGGGACCGAAGTTCCGGTCGCCGATCAGCCGCAGCGCGGCCGATGGTCCCGTCGCCGGCCGCGCGGGGTCGAGCTCTATCCTCGCCCTGCCTTGTGCAGCTGCTCGTAGATCCGGCGTGCGGTCTTCGCCGGAACGCCGGGAACACCCTCGAGCTCTTCGGCCGTCGCGCCGAGCATCTCCTCGACGGAGCCGAAGTGCTGAAGCAGCGCGCGCCGGCGTGTCGGCCCGACGCCTTCGAGGTCGTCGAAGATCGAGGCGAAACCGCGCGACTCGCGACGCTGCCGGTGGAAGCCGAGCGCGAAACGGTGCGCCTCGTCGCGGATCTGCTGGAGCAGCTGCAGCCCCGGGTTGTGCCGCGAGAGCACGATCGGGTCGCTGCGGCCGGGGACGAAGACCTCTTCGATCCGCTTCGCGAGCGCGATCACCGCGACGCGCGGCAGGTCGTACGCCTGCATCGCCGCGAGCGCCGCCGACAGCTGCCCCTTGCCGCCGTCGATCACGACGAGGTTCGGCGCGGCCGCGAACGACGCGTCCTGCGTCTCCCCAGGGCCGCCGGAGGCTGGGCCGCCGGCGCTTCCAGCCACCGTCCCGTCGGACAGACGGGCGAAGCGGCGCGAGATCACCTCCGCCATCGCGGCGAAGTCGTCAGGATCGACGCCCGCGGTCTTGATCCCGAACTTGCGGTAGTCGGCCTTCCTCGGCATCGCATCCTGGAAGACGACCATCGACGCCACGGGATCCTGCCCCATCGCGTGCGAGATGTCGTAGCACTCGACGCGCAGCGGCAGCGCCTCGAGATTGAGCGCCTCGCGCAGCTCCTCGAGCGCCTCGACACGGCGGGCGCGCCTCTGCTCGCTCTGTGCCTGGTCGGTGGCGAGCGCGTGCCGTGCGTTCTCGTCGGCGAGCTCCTGCAGCCGGCGCTTCTCGCCACGCTCGGCGATGCGCACCTCGACCCGCGCCCCGCGCTTCTCGGAGAGGAACTCCGCGAGCGCCGAGAGGTCGCCCGCGTCGCGCGGCACGACGATCTGCGGCGGCACGCTCGGCGCCGAGCCGTAGTACTCGAGCCCGAACGCCTCGAGCACCGTGGTGACGTCCTGCCCGCCGACGTTCTCGAGGTGGAACGAGTGCCGGTCGACCATCTTGCCGCCGCGCAGCGGGAAGATCTGCACGACCGCACGGTCGTCGACGGTCGCGTAGCCGATCACGTCGACGTTGCCGACGGACTGCCGCTCGACCGACTGCCGCTCGACGAGGTGCTGCACGGCGAAGAGCCGGTTCCGATAGCGGGCCGCGTCCTCGAAGCGCTCGTCGCCCGCGGCCTCCTGCATCTTCTGCTCGAGCTCGCGCTGCACCGGCTTCACGTTGCCGGAGAGGAACTCGATCACGTTGTCGATGATCGCGCGGTAGTCCTCCTGCGTGACGTACCCGACGCACGGCGCCAGGCAGCGGTCGATGTGGTAGTCGAGGCACGGGATCCCCGAGTGCCGGCCGGGCTTCGGGCCCTCGCACGGCCGGTACGGGAACACGCGGTTCAGCACATCCAGCGTCTCGCGCACCTTCTTCGCGTTCGCGTACGGGCCGAAGTACCAGACGCCCTGCCGGTGCCGCTCGCGCGTGAACATGACGCGCGGGTAGTCGTCCTCCACGGTGACGGCGATGTACGGGAACGACTTGTCGTCGCGCAGGCGGACGTTGAAGGGCGGCCGGTGCCGCTTGACGAGGTTCTGCTCGAGATGGAGCGCCTCGACCTCGCTGCCGGTGACGATCACCTCGATGTCGGCGACGCGGTCGGGGAGCTGCTGGATCTGGATGCGTCCGTCACCCGTCTTCTGGAAGTACGAGCGGACGCGCGAACGGAGCGACTTCGCCTTGCCGACGTACAGGACGTTCGCGCTCGCGTCGCGGAAGAGGTAGACGCCCGGCTTCGCGGGCAGGGTCTTCAGCTGGTTGTCGACGCCTTCCGCGGCCACGTCCCAACCGTACCCGGGCTAGCATTCACGACGTGGACGGGCAGTACGTCGCATACAGCTTCTATCGCGTCGACCCTGCGTGGCGGCGGTTGCCGGTCGAGGAGCGCCAGGCGGCGAAGGACGCGTTCGCCGACGCGGTCGAGGAATTCGCCGACCGGTTCGACCACCTGCGCGCGTACGCGACGACCGGCGTGCGGCCCGACGTCGACTTCTTCCTCTGGAAGATCACGGAACGGTACGAGGCGCTCGGCGACCTCGGTGCGGCGCTGAATGCCACGCCGCTGGCCGGCTGGCTCGAGACGCCGTACTCCTATCTCGCGACGACGAAGGCGTCCCAGTACACGAGCGCGCGCAAGGCGCGGAAGCTCGTGCCGCAGGGCTCGCCGTACCTCGTCGTCTATCCCTTCGTGAAGACGCGGCCGTGGTACTCGCTCTCGCTCGACGACCGCCAGCGGGCCATGGACGAGCACATCCGGATCGGCCGCGAGGAATTCCCGGGGATCAAGAACCACACCTCGTACTCCTTCGGGATCGACGACCAGGAGTTCATGACCGCGTTCGAATGCGACGAGCCGGCCGACTTCATGCACCTGATGCTCCGCCTCCGCGACAGCGAGGCGTCGGCCTACACCGAGCGGGACACGCCGATCTTCGTCGGCCGGCACGTCACGGTCCGCGAGGCGCTCGCGGCGCTCGACGGCACGTCCGTCCACGTCGAAGCCTGAGATCTCCCGAGGCCGCGTAGCGCCTCGCCGTTCTTACGAATACGTGTGCTGGTCGCGCCAGGTGCGCCACATCGCGACCCCGCAGAGCACGAGCACCGCGACGAAGGCGAGCACCTGCAGGCCCGCCGCGCCGCCGTACCAGTTGACGCCCAGGTCGGCGACCGCGAGCAGCGCCGCCCCGTAGAACACGGCGCGCGCCCGCGCCGGCCAAGCGGCGATCTCCTCGCGGCGCTCACGCCACATGAGATAGACGAAGAACGCGATCGCGAGCAGGAACGCGATCCGCGCGACGATGAGCAGCGCCGCGAGGGTCGCCTCGAGCTGGAGCACGACGATCAGCGCGACGATCGCGAGGATCACGAGGAACCCACGCACGGTCGGGTTCAGGCGAGAGAAGAAGCTCTTCATCCGGTCATGAACGCGCGCACGGCGAGCGCGCCCGCCACCAGCGTAGCCCCGGCGAACCACGCGAGCCGGGCGCGCCGGTCGGCCGGCGCATAGAGCCACGGCGCGAGCGCGGCCGCGAGCGAGAGCGACCCGTAGAGGTAGTGGAGCCGGTGCGGCGCCCGGTGATGCCGGGAGAGGAGCAGCAGCCCGAGCCCGACCTGGGCGACGAGCAGCGTCTGCGCGAGCGCGATCAGGTGCGTGACGATGCCGCGGGGCTCGCGCCGACGCCAGTAGGCGACGCCGGCGAAGGCGGCCGCGCCCCAGGTGGCGGCGAGGACGAGGAATGCGAAGGTGTGGTGCGCCGTTAGCATCGACGCCGAACGCTACAGAGAGGATGCGACGTGATCGAGGAAGGCAAGCCCGCACCGGACTTCGAGCTACCGGCGGACACCGGCGAGACGATCAAGCTCTCGTCCCTCCGCGGCAAGCCCGTCGTCCTCTACTTCTATCCGAAGGACGACACGCCGGGCTGCACGACCCAGGCCTGCGGAATCCGGGACGCCTACGGCGAGTTCGAGCGCGCCGGCGCCGTCGTCTTCGGCATCTCTCCGGACAACGAGAAGTCGCACACGAAGTTCAAGGACAAGTACGGGCTGCCGTTCACCCTCCTCGCGGACACCGACCACGTGGTCGCCGAGCAGTACGGCGTCTGGGGCGAGCGGAGCTTCGCCGGGAAGAAGTACATGGGCGTGAGCCGCTCGACCTTCGTGATCGACGCGGACGGCAACGTCTCGCGCGTGATGCTCGACGTGAAGCCCGCGTCGCACGCGGATGACGTGCTCGCGGCTCTCGGCGCGTAGCCACGACCTCTAAATCCCCCGTTCGAGGGAGTACGACTCCCACGGACGGGGGAGTGCTTCGCCCCCCGGGCGCAAGGGAGGATCGTGCCTCTACCCCAATCCCCAATGCAGCTCTTCCTTCGCGATCCGGACTACACCGACCGTTTAGCTTCGTTTCTGCGGAGTCTCGGCCAGCGTCCGATCGTGTCGGGACCCGATCATGTCGAGTTGGACCCCCCTGAGAACGACACCGATCGGGCTGAGCTGGAGATCTACCTCCGCGTTTGGAGCGTGCTTTATCCAGACGCGGAGGTAGAGCTCGCTTGTTGATGCAGCGTTAGGGAGCCCTGCCAGGCGAGGATCGCGGCGATCGCGAGGGCGCCCGCGGGATCGGCCCACGACCAGCCGAAGGCGCCGTGCGCGACGAGGGCGGCGAGCGCGACCCCCGAGAGTGCGACGCCCGACGCGGTGAGCATGCTGTCGGCCCGGAGCGCACGGCTGCCGATCCGGAGCGCGAGCACGTACTTCGCGCGGGCGAGGAACGGGAGCACGACGAGCGCGGCGGCCGCCTCCGCGATCCCGAACCCCGTCGTCTGCGAGTGCCCGGCGCCCGCGAGCGTGCGGATCGACTGGACGACGAGGTAGAGCGCGATCGCGAGGAACGCGAGCCCCGCGAGCCGCTCGGCGCGCGCCTCCGCCCGCTCCGCGCGCTCGACGTGGCCGCGGCCCTCGGCGTGGAAGCGCCAGACGAGGAGGACGGACACCGACGAGTCGACAACCGCGTTGATGCCGAAGCCGATCAGCGCGAGGCTGCCGGTCGCGAGCGCCGTCGCGACCGCGCCGCCGCCGACGAGCACGTTCCAGCCGACCGTGAGCGCACTGAGCCGCCCTGCCCGGCGGATGTCGGCGTGGATCTCCACGAGCCCACGCTAGTGAACGCCAGGATCGCCCGCGACGCTCATACCGTCTCCACACCGCCGCGGCACTCGAATTCATCGTCCGGTCGACCAAAGTCTCAGCACCGGGCACACCGAGGCGCGCGCCGAACGACGGCGAGGCGCCGAGGCCAGATGCGGTCGCGCTCCTGGCGAGCTGGCGCGGCCCCAGTCCGGTGATGCGAGGCGAGGAGCCACCCTGCGGCGGGAGGCTCCTCGCCTCGCGTCTCCAAGCCCTCGATCGAGCTACACCGCCGCAGCTCGGCGCGGCCGATACCAACCGGGCACCACGTGGGGCAGTCGCTCGTTGCACGGCAAGACGGCGACTGCAGGCCCGCCAAGCTTCGCCCACCCCCAAAGACCCCGAACGGCCCCGCCTCCCAGCGGGGCCGTTTCGCTTCAGCGGACGCTACGGGGTCGTCGTCGTGGGAGTGGTCTTCGTGCCGTTGTGGTGCGAGCCCGCCGCGGACGCCTTGAGGCTGTCGCGGAGCGCCTGTGCCGCCTGGTGCGCGGACGCGAGCGCCGTCTTCACGGCGTCGCGCTCCTGCGCGAGCTGCGCGTTCGCCGTCTGCAGGAGCGGCTTCAGCTGCCCCTTGCCGGTCTTCGAGGCGCGAACGGCCTGGAGGTCGGTCTTCAGCTGCGCCCAGTCGTTCTGGACCGTCGGCCACAGCTGGTCGCGGTCGGCCTTGACCTTCTGTGCGTCCGCGGTGAGCGTCTGGCGCGCCGCGGCGCGGTTGGTCGATCCCTGCAAGCTCTGCACGTCCGCCGAGATCTTGTTCGCGTCCGCGAGCACGGTGCTGTGCAGCGCGGTCGCGTCGGTGACGAGCTTCTGGATGTCCGCCTGCGCTGCCGCGACCGGATCGGCGGCACGTGCGGTTGCCGCACCCGCACCGACCGCAACGAGCGCGGCCGCCGCAAGCAGGCCTGCTGTCTTCAGCATGGAGTGTCGCTCCTTACTCTCTTTCGAACGGGCCCTGTCGCCCCAGATATCGGCGCGGAACCGATGCTGCTCAAGCGCTCCGTCAGGATTTCGTCAGGAGCCGGGGCCGGTTCGAACGGGCTTTCGTCATGCGGATGAGAGGACTTGAACCTCCACGGGGTTGCCCCCACACGGACCTGAACCGTGCGCGTCTACCAATTCCGCCACATCCGCGGGCGGACGGGATTGTAGCCGGGGGCGGCGGGCCGGTTTCGCGCGTACCATGACGCGCCTGCGCCGCTTCGCCCTCGTCCTGCCTGCGCTGCTCTCGCTCACCGCCCTGCTCCTCGCAGGCGGCGCGACCGCGCGCTCCGCGCCGGCGCCGGACGGGCTCGTCGAGGTCGTCGTCACGTTGCCGCAGCCGGCGCTCGCGGAGGCGATCCTCCACGACCGCACGCTCGCCGCCGCTGCGACGACCCGTCACCGCCTCGACGTCCGGACACCGGCGAGCGTCTCGTACCTCCGGACGCTCGCGACGGCCCAGCGCTCGATGGAGGCACGCATCGAGCAGGCGATCCCCGGCGCGGCCACGCGCTGGCACTACGGCGTCGTCACGAACGGGATGGCCGTCGTCCTCCCCCGCTCCGGCCTCGCACGCCTGACCCGGATCCGCGGCGTCACCGTCTGGCCGTCGGTCACGTATCACGAGCTCCTCGACCGCACGCCGCAGCTGATCGGCGCGCCGACGATCTGGGGGCCGACCCTCGCCACGGCGGGGCAGGGGATGAAGATCGCGATCATCGACGACGGGCTCGACCGGACGCACGTCTTCTTCGACCCGACGGGCTTCACCTACCCGGCCGGCTTCCCGAAGGGGAACACCGCGTACACATCCGCGAAGGTGATCGTCGCGCGCGCATTCACCGCAGCGAGCAACACCTGGAAGTACGCGAAGCTCCCGTTCGACCCGAAGTACTCCGACCACGCGACGAACGTCGCGGGCATCGCGGCCGGCGACCACAACACGCTCGCGACGACCGTGAGCGGCAAGTTCAGGGTCTCCGGCATCGCGCCCGCGGCGTACCTCGGCAACTACAAGGTGCTCACGGTCCCGACGGACAACTTCGGGCTCGACGGGAACTCGCCCGAGATCGTCGCCGGCATCGAAGCCGCGGTGAAGGACGGGATGGACGTCCTCAACCTCTCGCTCGGAGAGCCGGAGGTCGAGCCGACACGCGACATCGTCGTGCAGGCGATCGACCACGCCGCCGACGCGGGAGTCATCCCCGTCGTCGCGGCCGGGAACGACGGCTCCGGCGGCGGCTCGGTCAACTCGCCCGCGACCGCGCCGGAGGCGATCACCGTCGCGGCGTCGACCGAGGGCGACAGCGGTCCGGCGGACGTGATCGCGGGCTTCTCGTCGACGGGGCCGACCCCGATCACGCTCGAGATGAAGCCAGACGTGACGGCACCGGGCGTCGACATCCTCTCCTCGCTTCCCGGCAACACGTGGTCGAACCACGACTGGAGCGGCACGAGCATGGCGACCCCGCACGTCGCAGGGGCGGCGGCGCTCCTCAAGCAGCGGCACCCGACGTGGACGGTGGCGCAGGTGAAGTCGGCCCTCGCGTCGACCGGCGATCCCGTGCGCACGACCGCGGGCGCGGAGGTCGCGACGACGCGCGAGGGCGGCGGGCGCATCGACCTGCCGCGCGCCGACAACCCGCTGATCTTCACCGACCCCGACGGGCTCTCCTTCGGGCTCGTCGGCACCGGGACCACGACGACGCTGCCACTCGCGGTCACCGACGCGGGAGGCGGCCCGGCACCGTGGACGGTCACGGTCGCGAGCCAGTCCGCGCCGAACGGCGCGCTCGTCGGCGCGACGCCGGCCGTCGTGGCCGGGACGACGCCCGTGACCGTGACGCTCACCGTCGCCGCCGACGCAGACGAGGGCGCCGCCACCGGCTTCGTCCTGCTCACCCGCGGCACGGACGTCCGCCGCGTGCCGTACTGGTTCCGCGTCGAGAAGCCGCAGCTCGGCCGCGAGCCCCATACGCTCCTCCACGGCGCAGGCCTCTACCACGGCGACACGGCCGGGAAGCCCGAGCTCGTCTCGACGTACCGCTACCCGGAGCAGAGCGTCGCTCCGGCGGTGCCGCTCGACCTGTCCGGGCCGGAGCAGGTCTTCCGCTTCGACCTGACGCGGACGGTCGCGAACTTCGGTGCGGTCGTCGTCGGCCGGGGAGCCGGCGTGCGGGTCTCGCCGCGCCTCGTGCACGCCGGCGACGAGAACCGCCTCGTCGGCGGCACGGGGATGCCGGCCAACCTCAACCCGTACCAGAACTTCGGCGACACCACTCCTGCGGTCGGCGCGATCCTGCCCGCGAAGGGCACGTACGACTTCGTCTTCGACACGCCGGCGCGCGGCCGCCCGGGTCGCTTCACGTTCCGCGTCTGGGTGAACGACCAGACGCCGCCGAGCGTCCGCCTCCTGACGCCGTCGCTCCCGCTCGGCAGCCCGATCCGCTTCGCGGTGCACGACAGCGGCTCGGGGGTCGACCCGTCGTCGATCGTCGGCAGCGTCGACGGCAAGCCCGCGCAGGTCAGCTTCGACGGCGGCGTCGTGCGGCTCGACCGGACGATCGGCCTCGGCCGGCACAGCGTCACCTTGAGCGTCGCCGACTACCAGGAGACGAAGAACATGGAGGACATCGGCCCCGTCCTCCCGAACACGCGCGTCGTCCACACGACGATCACGGTGCGCTAGTTCCGGCGGTCGGTCTCCTCGATCGTCGGCAGCTGCGCGAGGTCGCGCTCGACGCTCGCGGCGAAGTCGTCGGCGTCCGTGTGCTGGATCACCCGGAGCGACGCCTTGCGCTTCGCGCGCTCGCGCTTCCGTCGCGCCTCCACGCCGACGGCCGCTCCGAACCGCGACTCCAGACGCGGCCACTCCGCGCCGACGACGACCGCGACTGCCAGCGCGAGCAGGGCGATGTAGAGCCAGCTCACGAGTCGATAGTACCGAAGCGAAACCGGGGGTAAATCCAAAAGGCCTCCCGGCCGATAAGAACGGGTATGAGCGGCCCGATCCTCGTTGCGTACGTGCTCCTGTGGGCGACCCTGATGCGCGCCCTCCTCGTGAAGGCGCGGGTGCTCCCGCCGACCTGCGCGCGGTGCGGCCTCCCGTTCGAGCGCAAGGCGCTCGGCGAGCGCGTCTGCGCCTGCCACGGGCACGAGTAGCCGCCTGCGCTAGACGGCGGCGGCGCTGGGCTCCCCGAGCTTCCGCTCGAGGTAGCGCAGGTACGGGAGCGCGTCGATGCCGCTGCCGGTGATCCGCTGCAGGAGCTCCTGCGGCATGAGCGCCCGGCCGTACCGGTGGACGTGCTCGCGCAGCCACTCGCGCAGGGGCGCGAACTCGCCGCGCTCGAACTGCTCCTCGAGATCGCCGAGGTCGGAGCGCGCACGCTCCCACAGCTGGACCGAGACGACGTTCCCGAGCGCGTACGTCGGGAAGTAGCCGAAGCTCATGTCCGACCAGTGCACGTCCTGGAGCACGCCGTGCGTGAGGTCCGGCGGGTCGAGACCGAGGTAGTCGCGCATCTTCGCGTTGAACGCCTCGGGGAGGTCGGTCAGCGAGACCTTCCCGCTCAGCATGTCCCGCTCGAGCTCGAAGCGGAGGATGATGTGGAGGCAGTACGTCACCTCGTCGGCGTCGACGCGGCGCATCGACGGCTGCACCTTGTTCAGTGCGCGGTGGAACGTCTCGAGCGACACGTCGCCGAAGGCGTCGGGCAGCTCCTCCTGCAGGCTCGGGTAGAAGAACTTCCAGGTCGCGAAGTTGCGGCCGACGAGGTTCTCCCACATGCGGCTCTGCGACTCGTGGAACGCCGCCGAGACGCCGTGCGCGAGCGGCGTGCGCGTGAATGTCGCGTCGACCTGGCGCTCGTAGATCCCGTGCCCGAACTCGTGGAGGCACGAGAGGATGCCGTGCAGGCTGTCCTCGTGGAAGTTCGTCGTCAGCCGGATGTCGGCCGGCGACATCGACGTCGCGAAGGGGTGCACGGTGCGGTCGAGCCGCCACGACGCGCGGTCCATCCCCCACCGTTCGAGCACCGCGAGCGAGAACCGGCGCTGCGCGACGCGCGGGAAGCGGCCGCGGAGGCACGAGTCGTCGACCGGCTCCCCCTCGGCGACCTCGCGGATCATCGGCACGAGCGCCGCCTTCAGCTGGTCGAAGACGGTGACGACCTCGGAGGTGACCATGCCCGGCTCGTAGTCGTCGAGGAGCACGTCGTACGGGTCGCCCTCCGGCTCGAAGCACGCGACGTACCGGCGGCGGAGGTCGAGGTTGTGCTCGAGGTGCGGCAGCATCACGGAGTAGTCCTCGAGCTCGCGCGCCTTCAGCCAGGCGCGGTAGCCGTGCGACCCGGCGCGGGTCAGCTCGGCGCGCAGCTCCGACGGCACGCGGACGGCCTTCTCGTAGTCGCGGCGGGCGACGCGGATGAGGCTGGCCTCGAACGAGTCCGCGTCGTGGTCGTCCTCGAAGGGCCGCAGTTCCTCGAGCAGCTCGCCGAGCTCGCCGGAGACCTGGAGGTCGTGGGCGATCCGGTTCAGCGTGGCCCGCTGCTCGGCGCGGGCATCGGCCCCCGTCGCGGGCATCTTCGTCTCCTCGTCCCACGAGAGGAGGCCGGCGGCCTTCTCGAGGTCGTGGATCTCGCCCAGGCGGCGGCGGAGGTCGGTGAATTGCTCTTTCACGACGCGGAGCGTACCGCGTCCTGGCGCATGTGTTCCCTCACGTCAACCCCTGTCTCCGTCGAAGAGCTCCCCGGGTTGGACTCGAACCAACAACCCTCCGGTTAACAGCCGGATGCTCTGCCAATTGAGCTACCGGGGATCGGCGGGGCGCATTGTAGCCCGGGCTCAATCGAGATCGCGGATCTCGGCGCGGATGCGGATCAGCGCCTGCTGGAGCTGGAGCACGCGGCCGTTCGTCGCGGCGGCGAGCTCACGCTCGAGGCGCCGCTCGCGCAGGCCGAGCAGCAGCTGCTTCGCGGTCGGGACGCCGATGCTCTCCTCGTCGGCGAGCGCGTAGAGCTCCGCGAGCAGCGGGGTCAGCTCGCCGTCCGGCGGCTCCTGGCCGAGCAGGTGCGCGCGGGCGCGCCGGTGCAGCTCGCTGTCGAAGTCCTCGGGGCCGAGCTCGGCGAGGATCGGCTTCAGCTCCGGGTGCGCGGCGACGCCGGCGAGCGCATGCCGCTCGAGCCGCGCTCCCGCGTCGAGGAGGCGCGGCGAGACGATCCCCGCGCGCGAGCTGCCGCGCGCGGGCGCGAGACCGGCCTGCGTCTCGGGCGGCAGGTCGAGCAGGTCGGCGGCGAGCCGCAACGCGTCCTGGCGCTCCGGCGAGTCGGGGATCGACGCGAGAAACGTGCGGATCGCGGCGAACGCGCTCTGCTTGTCGCGCGCCTTCTCGTTCAGCAGGCGCACGCGGTGCACCGGATAGCTGACCGGCTTCGCGAGCTGCGCCTCGAAGGCCTTCGGGTCGTCCGCTGGGTCCGTCCCCTTCGCGAGCGAGACGACCTGCACGTCGAAGCCCTGCCCCACCGCGAGCTCCATCCCGCGCAGCGTCGCCTCCGCACCGGCGGCGTCGGAGTCGAAGCAGAGGAAGAGCCGCTTCGTGAGGCGCGACAGCTCGCGCAGCTGGCGCTCCGTCAGCGCGGTGCCCATCGACGCGACGACGGGCATGAAGCCGGCCTGCCGCAGGGCGATCACGTCGGTGTTCCCCTCGACGACGACGGCGCGGTCGTCCTTCGCGATCGACTGGCGCGCGGTGTCGAGGCCGTAGAGGAGATCGCCCTTCTTGAAGAGCTCGCTCTCGGGCGAGTTGACGTACTTCGCCTGCAGTCGGTCGTCGTCGTAGAGGCGGCGCGCCTGGAAGCCGCGCACGTTCCCGCGCGCGTCGGCGAGCGGGAAGAGGAGCCGCCGCTGGAAGTAGTCGTTGCCGCGAGTGTTCGCGAGGCCGGTCGCAAGCAGGTCGTCGCGCGTGAACTCCTCCTTCTGCGCGCCGCGCGAGAGCGTCGCGCCGCCGGGCGCGAACCCGAGCCGGAACCCGCGGCACACCTCCTCGCCGAGCCCACGCGACGCGAGGTACTCGCGCGCGAACGCGCCCTGCTCGCTCTCCCAGAGGATGCGCTCGTAGAAGCCCGTCGCGCGCTCGAGCAGCTGGCCGAGCCTCTCCTTGCGCCGCCGCTCGCGATCGGCCTCGGGCGAGATCTCCTCGTACTCGATCTGCACGCCGAACCGCTTCGCGAGCGACTCGATCGCGCCGACGAAGTCGACCTGCTCCATCCGCTCGACGAACGAGATGGCGTCGCCTCCCTCGCCGCAGCCGAAGCACTTGTACGTGCCGCGCGCCGGCGTGACGGTGAAGCTCGGCGTCCGCTCCTGATGGAACGGGCACAAGCCCTTGTACGTGCCGCCCGCCTTGCGCAGCCGCACGTAATCCTCGACGACCGGCAGGATCTCCGCCGCGCCCTTCACCGCCTCGACCGACGCGTCCTTGATGCGCGCCATTACGACAGCGCCTCCGCGAACGAGAGCGCGAAGCGGTCGGTCATGCCCGCGAGATAGTCGGTCGCGGTCTCGACGTCGTCGCCGCGCTCGTCGACGAGGTGCTCGAAGATGCGGCGGATCGTCGTGCGGATCCCCGCATGCTCGGCGTCGGAGTGCGGGCCGAGGTAGACGCGTTCGAACATGAACGCGCGCAGCGATAGCATCGCGCCGCCGATCTCTTCGCTCTGCGCGATGTCGCCGAGCTCGGCGGACGTCTCGACGAGGTCGTGGACGAGCGTATCTATACGGCGTGAGCCCGTTGCGCCGAGGATCGCGATCTCCGCCTGCGGCAGGTCGTCCGCGGCGAGCATCCCCGCGCGGATCGCGTCGTCGATGTCGTGGTTGATGTACGCGACGCGGTCGACGATGCGCACGATCTTCCCTTCGAGCGTCTCGGGCTCCTCGGCACCGGTGTGCTTGAGGATGCCGTCGCGTACCTCCCACGTGAGATTCAGGCCGCGTCCGTCGCGCTCGAGCCGCTCGACGACGCGGAGCGAGTGCTCGTTGTGCCGGAACCCGCGCTCGCCGCGCTCGCGCAGGAGCTCGTCGAGCGCCTGCTCGCCCGCGTGACCGAACGGTGGGTGGCCGAGATCGTGGCCGAGCCCGATCGCCTCGACGAGATCCTCGTTCAGGCGCAGCGCGCGCCCCACGCCGCGCGCGATGCCGGCGGTCTCGAGCGTGTGCGTCAGCCGCGTGCGGAAGTGGTCGCCTTCCGGGTCGACGAACACCTGCGTCTTGTGGCGCAGCCGCCGGAACGCCTTCGAGTGGACGATGCGGTCGCGGTCGCGCTGGAACGGCGTGCGCAGCCGGCACTCCTCCTCCGGGAGGTTGCGGCCGCGGCTCTCGTACGAGCGGACGGCGAGCGGCGACAGCCAGCGTTCCTCGTGCTCGCGGACGAGCCCTGCGAAGGCGTCGGCGATCCGTCCGGTGGTCTCCGGCATCGCGTCCAGCGTAGTGCCTGCGCCCGACGCCGACTAGACGATGATCGGGACAGTGCCGCCGTCGGCGCTCCACGCCGCGCCGGTGACGTACGACGCGCGCGGCGAGCAGAGGAAGGCGATCACCGACGCGATCTCCCCCGGCTCCGCGAGCCGGCCGAGCGGGCGTCCCGCGCCGACCGCGGCGAGCACGTCGTCGCGGCTGCGCCCGGTGCGCGCGGCCTGCTGGTCGGCGAGGCCGCCGTCGGCGAGCCACGCCTCCGTCGCCGTCGGGCCCGGCGTGACGGCGTTGACGCGGATGCCGTCGGCTGCGTAGACGTCGGCGACGAGGCGAGACACCGAGAGCACAGCCGCCTTCGTCACGGAGTAGTCCGGCATCGACGCCGAGGGGCGCTTGCCCGCAGTGGACGAGACGTTCACGATCACGCCGCTCCCCCGCTCCCGCATCCCCGGCAGGACGGCGCGGATCGTGCGGATGTAGCTCATGACGTTCAGCTGCCAGAGCGCATCCCAGTCGTCGTCGGTCACCTCGTGGAAGGAACGCTGCACCGCGAGGCCGACGTTGTTCACGAGGCAGTCGACGCGGCCGAGCTGCGACTCCGCTTCGCGGACCACGCGTTCGGGCTCGCTCGCGACGGCGAGGTCGGCGGCGACGTGCAGCGCCTCGCCGACACCCGGTGGGTCGCTGCGGCGGCCGCTCGTCACGACCTGCGCGCCCTCGGCGGCGAGCAGGCGCGCGGTCTCGAGGCCGATCCCGCCGGTCGAGCCGGTGACGAGGCAGACGGTGTCGCGCAGTCCGAGATCCACGGCTGGCTAGCGTAGACGGCGCGATGACGACGCTGCTCCTCGTACGCCACGGCGAGACCGACTGGAACGCCGAGGGGCGCCTGCAGGGTCACACGGACCGGCCGCTGAACGACTTCGGCCGCCGCCAGGCCGCGGCACTCGCCGAGCGTCTCGCCGGCGACCCGATCGACGCGATCTACGCGAGCGACCTCTCCCGCGCACGGGAGACCGCGGAGATCCTCGGCGCGAGGCTCGGCCTGCCGGTCGTGCTCGAGCCCGGCCTCCGCGAGCGGAACTGGGGCACATGGGAAGGGCTCACCGGCTCGGAGCGAGACCGCGTCGAGTACATCGGCGAGGCGCCGGACGAGCACGCCGAGCGCGTGCTCGCAGCCGTCCGCGCGATCGCCGAGCGCCATCCGCACGGGCGTGTCCTCGTCGTCACGCACGGCGGCTCGCTCCGCCGCGTGCAGGCGGCCGCATACGGGATGGCCCTCCCGGTGGTGGAGAACTGCGCCGTGTGGAGCGTCGCGCACGAGGACGGCGCCTTCAGGCCGATAGACTGACCGCCGGTCGTGGAGGACTACACCGGCAAGTACAAGGGCGAGCAGGTCGAGGTCGCACTCTTCGGCGGCGAGTACCAGGAGGGCGTGCTGACCGCCTACTGCTACGTCGACGAGGTCGCGCACATCGAGCTCAACGGGCACATCCTCGTGCCGCTCCAGAACATCGCCTCACTCCACTGCTCGAGCCGCTGCGACGCGCAGCAGAACGAGGACTGGCCGCCGCGGGGACTGCTCGACGACGACGGGCCGCGAGGCGAGCCGGAAGACCCGTAGGCCGCGGCGATGCGCTTCGTCGCCGCGCGCAACATCCTCAAGGCCTGGCTCCTGCTCGCCGGCATCTGCGGCGCGCTCGGGCTGGTCGGCTGGGAGCTCGACGGCTTCCGGCTGCTCTCGATCTTCGTCTTCTGCGGCCTGCTGCTCGTGACGGGCGCCTACTGGACGTTCGACCGCGTCGTGCTCGGGATGGTCGGCGCGCGCGAGCTGCCGATCGCGGAGGCGCCGCTCCTCCATTCGACCGTCGAGCGTCTCGCCGCGATCGCCGGCGTGATGAAGCCGCGGCTCTATCTCATCCCGAACGGCCTGCCGCTCGCGCTCGCGACGGGACGCGGGCCGCGCTCGTCGTCGCTCGCCGTCAGCGCGGGCTGCGTCTCCGCGTGCACGCCTGCCGAGCTCGAGGGCGTGCTCGCCCATGAGCTGGCGCACGTGCGGCATCGCGACGTCGCGCTGCAGACGGCGGTCGTCGTGCTCGCGGCGTCGATCGTCGAGCTGAGCCGCATCGGCGGCTGGCTCGAGCGCGCGCTGCTGTTCGTGCTCGGGCCCGTCGCGGCGGCATGCGTGCACGTCCTGCTGTCGCCGAAGCGGGAGTTCGAGGCGGACCGGACCGCGGCCCAGCTCTGCGACTCGCCGCACGGCCTCGCCGATGCGTTGCAGCGGCTCGAGCAGGCGGCAGAGCTCGTGGAGTTCCGCGGCAGCCCGGCGACCGAGCCGCTCTATCCGTTCAACCCGTTCCTCGAGGAGGGTCTTGCAGCGCTCTTCGTCACGCACCCGCCGGTGGGCGAGCGCGTGCGCCGGCTGCGGGCGCTCGACGCGGGCCTGAAGACCCAAGCGGCCTGAAACACGTAGGGCCCCCTCGCGGGGGCCCTACAAAGAAATCGGCGGCGACCTACTCTCCCGGGAGGTTGCCCTCCGAGTACCATCGGCCCTGGCGAGCTTGACTTCTCTGTTCGGAATGGGAAGAGGTATTTCCCCGCCGGTAAGACCGCCGAACTGTCAAAGGCGCGCGGCAATCCGCTGCACCCTCAAAACTCCATAGCGACCCTACACGGATGTTCAAATCAAGACCTCGGGCAATTAGTACGGATGCGCTGAACACATTGCTGCGCTTACACGCTCCGCCTATCAACGTGGTGGTCTCCCACGGCCCTTACTCCTTCTAGAGGATGGGAGCTCTCATCTCGAGGTGGGCTTCCCGCTTAGATGCTTTCAGCGGTTATCCCATCCAGACGTGGCTAATCAGCAGCGCCGTTGGCACGACGACTGATACACCAGAGGTCTGTTCATCTCGGTCCTCTCGTACTAGAGACGACTCCTCTCAAAGCTCCAACGCCCATGGTGGATAGGGACCGAACTGTCTCACGACGTTCTGAACCCAGCTCGCGTACCGCTTTAATGGGCGAACAGCCCAACCCTTGGGACCTGCTTCAGCCCCAGGATGCGACGAGCCGACATCGAGGTGCCAAACCCTTCCGTCGATGTGGACTCTTGGGAAGGATAAGCCTGTTATCCCCGGAGTACCTTTTATCCGTTGAGCGACAGCGCGTCCACTAGCCACTGCCGGATCACTAACACCTGCTTTCGCACCTGCTCGACATGTCTGTCTCGCAGTCAAGCTCCCTTATGCGTTTGCACTCTGCGCACGATTTCCAACCGTGCTGAGGGAACCTTTGTGCGCCTCCGTTACATTTTAGGAGGCGACCGCCCCAGTCAAACTACCCACCTGACACTGTTCCCGCCCCGGATTACGGCAGCGGGTTAGAAGCCCAGAACACGAAGGGTGGTATCCCAAGGTTGCCTCCACGAGGACTGGCGTCCCCGCTTCAAAGGCTCCCACCTATCCTGGACAACGTACCCCAAACTCCAATGTCAAGCTGTAGTAAAGGTTCACGGGGTCTTTCCGTCCAACCACGGGTATTCGGCATCTTCACCGAAACTACAATTTCACCGGATCTCTCGTTGAGACAGCGCCCAAGTCGTTACGCCATTCGTGCAGGTCGGAACTTCGCGTTTTCCCTCCGTTTCCGGAGGCGCAGACTATCCCTTCACCTTTGAACAGCTCCGAGAGGAGCTCGTCGGCGTCGTAGCGCCGCCTGCCGCCGGGATTCATCTCCCGCACGATCGAGACGATGCTGATCAGACCCACTCGAGTTCGATGCCCGCCGTCGGCCATGAGCCGGCAGACGAACGCAAAGCGCTCGAAATCGAGGTGTTTCGCGGATAGCAGCGGGTGACGGACGAAGTGCGGGACGATCCGCCCGACAAGGTCGTCGAGCTTGCGCGTCTTCCACTTCAGCGTCTTGTCGCTGCGGTCCGGTCGGATGCTTCCGCATCCGAAATGGGCCTGCAACGCGTAGAGCACCTCGGCTCGATCCCCGTTTTGGCTGACGGAGAAGCTCGGCCGCACCTCCCAACCCACTGCGAGTGATGCCCGCGGTGCAATCGAGACGGTGAAGCAGCCTTCTCCGTCGGCGTAGCCGGAGATGTACGCCGAGAGATACTCGGAACTACCCAGAGGGCCGGCGTCTGATCGCATCCATAGATTGTCGCGGCAATGCCGGACGGAATGCGATCTCACGTCCACTTCAGACATGGACGATCAGTCGTTACGGGGTCAAGCTCCATTGATCGTGCGCATGGAGCCGACTTCCCACGGGATTACCTTCTCGCGTCACGACGTCCTTGAAGCGTCGCATAGGAGGAAGGCTTCCCCGTTATTAGCCGGTTTTCTCGACGGAATCACTTCCGCCGTAGGGCAATTCAATTACCCGACAAGGAATTTCGCTACCTTAGGACCGTTCATTGTTGTTACTCATTCACGCGGTATATTGACGTGAATGGGCCGGCGCATTTCTGACCGGCTCTCATGGTCGCCCATGAGATCGGACTATCTCATCCCGCCATGCTCATCGGCGGGGTCGGCGTATAGTCTCTGAGGATTCTCTCTGCCGAGTAGCGTCTCTTTCCGCCACGGTTCATCCGTTCACGGAGCTGGATGATCCGGACGTAGTCATCGTCGCTCACGACAGACTTACCCAGGAGCGCGACCGCGCTCTTGAACAGGTCGAAGTCGTTCGCCTTCTGGCCGACGAGCGGAAACCGCTCGAAGAACGGGACGATCCGGCCGCTGATATCAGAGAGGCGATTGACCTCCCAGTACCAGCCACCATTGCCGGCCCGCCGAAGCGAGCCGCATCCCAGCGTCTCGTGGAACAGATCGAGGGGTTCTCGATCGTGCTGCGAGACGTTGAAGGCGGCGGAGAGTTTCCACTTCCGACCGTAGTCGCCGCGCTTGCGGCACACGATCATGAAGCTGCCCTCTCCGAGAGCGAACCCTGACAAGAAGCTTCCGAGCGGACTCGGAATCGCTTCGACAAGGAGTCTTTCCTGCTGATTGCCCGCACTCGTCACGTTGTCACTACTGTAAACGCCCGGTCGGACGTCACCAGTGAGTAGCGCGAGATACTCGGGTATTCCAGCATTTAGCCAACTTTTATAACTACCTGGTCGATAGTTACGGCCGCCGTTTACCGGGGCTTGGATTCAAGGCTTCGCCCGAAGACTAACCTCTCCTCGTGACCTTCCGGCACCGGGCAGGCGTCAGCCCCTATACGTCGTCTTACGACTTCGCAGAGACCTGTGTTTTTGGTA
>DASYGK010000093.1:0-13757 GCA_035999905.1 Gaiellaceae bacterium
AGGCCGGATGCGAGCCCGGAGAAGATGCGGAAGAGAACGTCCTTCGGCACGGCAGCCGTGACGACCGCCATCACGAACGCGATCGACAGCACCGCGCCCGTATTCGTCAGCATCATGCGCATGCCGGACGCGATGCCGCGGCGGTGCATCGGAACCGCGCCCATCATCGCCGACGTGTTCGGGCTGTTGAAGATCCCCGAGCCGATGCCGACGAGCCCGAGCCAGAGCGCGCTCCACCAGTACGCGCTGTGCGCGTGCAACGTCGTCATGCCGGCGAGGCCGATCGCGGAGACGAACATCCCGCTCGCCGCGAGCACGCGCGAGCCCCGGCGGTCGGCCACGAAGCCGGCGAGCGGCGATGCGACGAGCATCCCGACGGCGAGCGGCGAGAGCTCGAGGCCCGCCATGATCGGCGACTGGCCCTGCGGGCCCTGGAAGTAGAAGACGAACAGGAACGTCAGCGCGAAGCGCGCGAAGCCGTTGATGAACGCGGTCGCCGAAGCGGCGGCGAAGAGCCGATCCTCGAACATCGCGAGGTCGAGCATGGGCGACCGGCCGCGCCATTCGATCAGCACGAATGCAGGCAGGAGCACTGCCGCGACGGCGAACCCCGCGATCACGAGCGAGTCGTTCCAGCCGCTGAGACCGGCCTTCGACAGCCCGAGCACGAGCCCGGTCAGGCCGCCGACGAACGCCGCCGTGCCGAACAGGTCGAGGCCGCGCTCCTCGCTGTGCCCGGACATCTCGTGCAGCACGAGCCAGCCCCAGGCCGACCCGAGCAACCCGAGCGGCACGTTGAACCAGAAGACCCAGTGCCACGAGTACGCGACGAGCGCGCCGCCGAGAACGGGCCCGATCACGAGGCCGACTGCTGCGATCATCACGTTCGTCCCCATCGCGAGCCCGAGCTCGCGCCTCGGGAATGCGTCGGTGACGAGCGCGCCCGCGTTCGCGAAGAGAAACGCGCCGCCGATGCCCTGCAGCACGCGCCAGAGGATGAGCTGCGTCCCGCTGCCGGCGAAGCCGGCGCCGAGCGACGCGAGCGAGAAGAGCAGGAACCCGAGCACGAACGCGTGCTTGCGGCCGAAGAGATCGGAGAGGCGGCCCGCGCTGAGCAGCAGCACGGTCGATGCGATCATGTAGACGAGGATCACCCAGACGAGCTGGAGCAGCGTCGTGTGCAGGCTGCGCTCGAGCTCGGGCAGCGCGATGATCAGCGTGCCCGAGTTGAGGGTCGCGAGCAGCATCCCGAGGCTCGTGCACGAGAGGACCCACCACTTGTAGCGGTCGCTGTCCCGGCGTGTTCGCAGAAAGTTCATTCTTACGTCAACGTCAGTTTAGCAGCAGCCCTCTAGACTTCGGGCCATGCAGGTGGAGTCGGTCCCGCGCGCGCTGCCGCGGCTTCGCGCCTTCGCGGTCTCGCCCGAGGCGTTCCGGCGCTTTGCGCTCGCCGCCTCGATCGCCCTCCTCGTGATCGTCGGCTCCGGCGCGACCGTCCGCCTCACAGGCTCCGGCCTCGGCTGCCAGCACTGGCCTGGCTGCCAGCCCGGCGACCCGTTCCCGAACAAGGGCTACCACTCGTACGTCGAGTTCTCGAATCGCGTCGTCGCGTTCTTCACCGTCGTCACCACGCTCGCCCTCGCGGTTGCCGCGTGGCGGACGACCGGCCTCCGGCGCTCCGTGAAGGTCCTCGCGACCGTCGTCTTCGTGGGCACGCTCGGCCAGGCGCCGCTCGGCGCGGTCACCGTCTACTACCACCTCAATCCGTGGCTCGTGATCTCGCACCTGCTGCTCTCGCTGCTCGTGCTCGGGCTCGGCGTCGTGGTGCTGCTCGAGGCGGCGCGGCTCGTGCGCGGAGGCGGCGTGTCTCTCCCGGCGCCTGCGCGCGCGGCGGGCGCACTGCTGCTCGTCGCGAGCGGCGCGCTCGTCTTCACCGGCACGCTCGCGACGGCGGCGGGGAAGTACCCGGGCAGCTCCGGCGACACGCGCGTGCACCGGCTCGGCTCGTTCCAGCCGTCGGTCGCGCTGCACGTGAAGCTCGTTGCGGCATTCGGGATCGTCTTCCTGCTGCTCGCGGCCTGGGCGTGGCGGGAGCGCGCACGGTTCCCGTGGCTCCTGCGCGGCTGCGGGGTCGTGCTCGCGATCCTCGCGGTGCAGATGACGGTCGGCGAGGTGCAGTACCGCACGTACAGCCACGTGCCGTGGTGGCTCGTGCTCGTTCACGTCACCGTCGCAGCGGCGCTGTTCGGCGCCACAGCCGGCCTCGTGGCGCGTCTGTGGCGGCCGCTCGCGCCGCCTGCCGCCGACTAGACTCGGCCCATGCCCGAGCTGAACGTCACGTTCCGGCCGGAGTTGCGCCGGCCGGTGATGGTCGCCGCGTTCCGCGGCTGGAACGACGGCGGCCAGGGCGCGTCGCTCGGCGGCGGCTACCTCGCGAAGCAGTGGGAGGCGACACGCTTCGCCGAGATCGATCCCGAGAACTTCTACGACTTCCAGGCGACGCGTCCGCACGTGTCGCTCGTCGACGGCCTCACACGCCGGCTCGACTGGCCCGACAACGGCTTCTTCCACGCGGAGATCCCCGGCGCCGGCCGCGACGCGGTGCTCCTGCTCGGGACGGAGCCGAACCTGCGCTGGCGCACGTTCAGCGACCTCGTGCTCGAGCTCGCGAAGGATCTCGGCGTGGAGCTCGTCGTGACGCTCGGCTCGCTGCTTGCGGACGTCCCGCACACGCGGCCCGCACCCGTGACCGGCGCGGCGACGGATCCCGCGCTCGTCGACGAGCTCGGCCTCGAGCCGTCGCGCTACGAAGGCCCGACTGGGATCGTCGGTGTCGTGCACGACGCGTGCCGCGAGGCTGGGATTCCGTCGGTGAGCCTCTGGGCCGCGGTGCCGCACTACGTCTCGCTCGCACCGAGCCCGCGTGCCGCGCTCGCGCTCGTCCGCCGCTTCGGCGAGTTGATCAAGGTCGACATCGACCTCGACGAGCTCGAGCAGGCGTCCTCCGAGTACAGCGAGCAGGTCAGCGAGGCCGTGTCGACGGACGCGGAGACCTCGCAGTACGTCGAGGAGCTGGAACGTCGCGTCGACATGCTCGAAGCCGCCGAGGATCTCCCGTCCGGCGACAGCCTCGCCGCCGAGCTGACGCGCTACCTGCGCGAGCGCGACGAGCAGGCCGACGGCGACGACGCCGCCGACGGACCCGCCGTCTAAGCGCAATCCGCTTTATGCGTGGAGGCGTAGTGTCGCGGCACATGCCTGCTCGGCCGTTTCGATTCGGGATCCAGCTCGGCGGCGCGCCGTCGGGCCGCGCCTGGCGCGAGGCGGCCGTGCAGGCCGAGGCGTCCGGCTACGACGTCCTCCTCATGCCCGACCACTTCGGCGACCAGCTGTCGCCGCTGCCGGCGCTCGCCGCGGCTGCGACGGCGACGACCACGCTGCGCGTCGGGACGTTCGTCGCGGGCAACGACTTCCGCCACCCGTTGTCGCTCGCGAAGGAAGCGGCCTCGCTCGACGTCCTCTCGGACGGCCGCTTCGAGCTCGGCCTCGGCGCAGGGTGGGCCGCGGCCGACTACACGGAGACCGGGATCCCCTTCGACCGGGGCGGCGTCCGCGTCGACCGCGTGGAGGAGGCGATCCAGGTGATCAGGCGCGCGTGGCTCGGCGAGCCCTTCTCGTTCAGCGGGAGCCACTACGAGATCAAAGGCTACGCGGGGCTGCCGCTGCCGGTGCAGAAGCCCCATCCGCCGCTGATGATCGCGTCGGGCGCGCCGCGCCTGCTCGGGGTCGCGGGGCGCGAGGCCGACATCGTCGGGCTCTGCCCGCGCCCGGTCTCCGACGGGACGGGCCTCCTCTGGACAGACGTCTCCGGCTCCGCGCTCGAGGAGAAGGTCGGCTGGGTCCGCGAAGCGGCAGGCGACAGGTTCGACGCGCTCGAGCTCAACTGCAACGTCTTCGAGGTCGAGATCACCTCCGACCGGCCGGGCACCGTGGAGCGGCTCGCAGCGCGCTACGGCTGCGACGCGGCACAGCTGCGCGACAGCCCGCACGTCTGGATCGGCTCGGTCGAGGAGATCGCGGAGGACCTGCGCGCCCGGCGCGATCGCCTCGGGCTGAGCTACTACGCGATCCTCGGCGACCTGGAGCTGCTTCACGCGGGCGCGCCGGTCGTCGCGGCGCTTGCAGGGACCTAGCTCTCGGGCGCCGGCTCGGCCGCGGGCTCGGTTGCGGCCGCCGGCTTCTTGCGCCGGCGCCGGCGCTTCGGCTTCGGCGCGTCGTCGGTCGTCTCGCCGTCCGCCGCGCCGTTCTGCTGCTCGGTCGCCGCGGCGCCTTCCGCGCCCGGCTTCTTCTTGCGCCGGCGGCGGCGGCGGTTCCGGCTTGGCTGCGCCTTCGGCGCGGGCAGGTTCTCCGACAGCGCGAGCGCGACGTCCTGCACCGTGCCGAGCTGCTCGCGCGCCTCGTCGATCAGCTTCGTCGCGCGCGGCGTGTAGCCCTCCCCGGACGCGAGCAGCGCGGCGCCGACCTGGATCGGCTGCGCGAGCGCGGTGCGCACGAGCTTCGCGGCGTTCTCCTCGTGCCGGTGGCCGCGCGAGTTCGCGAGCGCGCCGAGCAGCCGCTTCGCCTCGGGGTACTCGCTCGACGCGCGGCGGTCCTGCACCTTGCGTGTCGCGCGCGCGAGCTTCCACGTCCAGCGCTGCAGGATCTGATCCGGCGCGTCCGGCTTCGCGTCTGCGATCGCGCGCAGCAGGATGCGGATGCCCGCCATGCGATCCTTCTCCCACGTCGGCGCCTGGATCACGAGCGTGACGAGGTCGTCGAAATCGGCGCGTTCCACGCGCATCGAGACGCGGTCCTGCAGCGCCATCGTGCGCAGGCGCCGGTTCGGGTTCTCCGCAGCGCACGTCGCGAGGAACTGTTCCAGTGCGCCCTTGCTCGCGCGTCCCTCCGTCAGCTTCTGCACGAACGACGCGCGCTCGTCGAAGCGGATCTGCCGGCCGGCCATCGTGGCCCAATAGCGCTGCTCGTCGTCGTCGAGGAATCGTGGGTCGACGCGCTGCCACTCGCGCTGGATCACGGCGATGCGGCGGCGGACGTCCGGTGTGACCGGCACGAGCCACGGCGCCGGCGTGAGCCTGCGGCGCGCGCGGCGCTGCGACCGGCGGCGCGGTGCGGGCGTGACGCGCGCGCCTTCGCGATAGAAGTCCGCGTCGAGCAGCGAATGCAGTGAGACGACGCGCTCGTTGTGCGTCGCGCCCTTCGGGACGAAGTCGACGACGATGCCCGCCTCCTTGCGCGGGTGCAGCCGCATGATGCGGCCGATGCGCTGCTGGTACACGCGCTTCGACGCCGTCGGCGCGAGATGCATGCAGACGGTCGCGCGCGGCGAGTTCCAGCCTTCGGCGAGCAGCTGCGCGTTGATCAGCACGTTGATCTCTCCGCGCTCGTACGCGGCGAGCGTCTCCGCGAGGCGCACCGGCGGCGTGCGACCCGACACGGCTTCGGCCTTGATCCCTGCGGCGCGGAACTCCTGTGCGAGGTTGTACGCGTGGTCGACGCCGGCCGCGTAGACGATGCCCGGCGTGTTGTCGAAGCGATCGCGGTAGAGGCTCGCCGCCGCCTGGTTCAGCGCCTGGTGGTCGAGGGTCTTCGCCAGGATCTCCTGGTCGAAGTCGCCGCCGACGATCGGCACGGAGTTGATCGCTGCGACGGGCGGCACGCGCAGGCAGCGGAGCGGTGCGATCAGCCCGCGGCGCGCGGCGTCCTGCAGCGGCAGGTCGTCGACAGAGGCCGGGAACACGTCGGAGACCTGCTTCGCGATCAGCTGCTCGGTCGCCGTCATGCCGATGTAGACCGGCTCCGGGAACGAGCGGATCGCGGCGGAGGTCTTCTCGCCGAGGGCCGTGTGCGCCTCGTCGCAGATCACGAGCTGATACGCGTCGCGGCTGATCGTGTCGACGTGACGCGCGAACCACGCGTACGTCTGGATCGTGAGCGGGTCGTTCCGCAGCGGCTCCTTGCCGCGCTCGATCGCGGGCGTGAATCGCGTGCCGTAGCCCTCGGTCGTGAGGTCGTTCGTGAACTGCGTGACGAGCAGGCGGCGGTGCGTGAGGATCAGCACGCCGAGCGTGCGGGCCGCATCGACGAAGCCGGCCGCGGCGATCGTCTTGCCGGACGCGGTGGGGTGGCGGAAGCGGTAGCGGCGGACGGCGCCGGGGTCCTCCGCAGGCCCGAGCGGCTCGTCCTCGGCCTCGTCGCCCTCGTCCGGCTCGCCGAGCGCGATCGGGTCGTCCTCGTCCTCCTCGTCGGCCTCGGCCTCCGCGAGCTCGGCGGCCGTCAGCGTGTGCCCGTTCCCGTTCGGCTCCTCGTCGCGCTGCACTGCGGCGATCAACTCGGTCAGCATCCCCGCGAGCGCGTCGATCTGGTGGCGCCGCAGCGGCGTGCCCGCTGCGGTGTGCGGCTCCGGGTCGACGAGCACGCGCTCGAGCCCGAGCATCAGCGAATAGCGGACCTTCCAGGGAGTGCTCGGATGCTTGGCGCCGGCGTCGATCTCCGCGGTCGCGTCGTCGAGCGCGCGGCGTCGCGCGGTGCCGGGTGCGAGCACGACCGCCGGGTCCTCGCCGTCGCGCAGGAATGGCTCGCCCGCCCACGCTTCCGCGCGGAATGCGGAGGCGGCAATGGGATCCGCCGCCTCGGAAAGGATCGTCGGCTGCTGAGTCGCTTCCTGCATGTGCGCAGCACGGTCGTCGTGCTGCAAACCTCGAGAGGGGCGCGGTCGCGAGTTTCCCCTGGGGCGAGCCGCGCTTGCCGAAGCATACCCCGCATCGGGGCAGCGTCAACCGCCCGAAATGGACGGGTCAGCCGACGGGGGTGCCGGAGCCGCCGAGGCCGCCGAAGACGGCAAAGGGATTGCCCGGGACGGTCTCCCAGACGAGCCCGCCGCCGGGCTCGACCTCGCCGTGCACGCGCGCGGCGAGCGCGTCGGCGTCCTCGCGCGATGCGGTTCCGGCGATGAGATACCGCCAGCGGCGCTCGACGCGAAAGCCGTCCTGCTCGAGCCGGTCGGCGAGCTCGCGCGCCGCGGCATGCGACGTGCACTCGACGCGCACCTCCCACGGTGCGCGGCCGTGCTCGAGCTCCTCCTCCTCCCACGTGTCGGAAGGCGGCTCGTCGTTCCATCGCTCCTCGTCTTCGAGCCAGTGCTCGACCGGCCCGGTGACGGCGGCGACGTCGAGGTCGCCGAGGAGCGCCTGGACGACGGAGCGGGCGCTCTCGGCCGCGTCGGGCGACGCGGCGTAGACGAAGACCTCGTCGCCGTCACGGGAGACGACGAGGCGCCGCTGTTCGAGCTTGCGCGCGAGCGATGCCGCCTCGTCGCTCAGCTCGAGGCCGAGGCGCTCGAGCAGCCCGCCCGCCTGCTCGTCGTCGACCTCGATCCGGATCCGGTAGTCGTCCTGCGCCACTAGGCAGGGATCTTGCCGTAAGCCGCAAGGCTCGACCCGAGGACCCGCTCCGAGACGCCGGTCTGGTCGAGGTGCTTCGTGATCCCGCCGAGGAAGAACGGGTAGCCGGCGCCGAGGATGAGGCACGCGTCGACGTCCGCCGGGTCTCCGACGACGCCCTCGTCGAGCATGTGCCGGATCTCGTCCGCCGCCGCCTCGAGCACCGCCGTGCGGATCTCGTCGACCGTCCGCCGGTTGTCGGAGGCCGCAGCGGGCTCTTCGCCGTTCGCGATCGCGTCGAGCGCGGGGGAGAGCGGGAACCGGTCGGGGAACGCGGCGTGCATCGTCTCGAGCACGTGCAGCGCGACGCGCGGGCCGACCATCTGGATCAGCACCGACGGCGCCATCGGCATCCCGAGCCCGAGCATCGCCTCGTCGACCTCGTCCGAGGTGTTGCCGTTCTCGAGCGCGTCCATCAGCGTGCGCGAGACCCGCGTCAGCACGCGGTTGACGACGAAGCCCGGAGAATCGGCGACGATGACGCCGCGCTTGCGCAGCTTCTTCACGACGTCCCAGGCGGTCGCCAGCACTTCATCGGTCGTGTCCGCGTGCCGCACGATCTCTACGAGCGGCATCATCGCGACGGGATTGAAGAAGTGCATGCCGACGTCGGCGCCCATCTCCTCGACCGAGAGCGACGACGTGTTCGTCATCAGGATCGCGTCGGGCGCGACCTCGCGCACGGCGGCGAAGACCTCGCGCTTCACCTCGAGCTCTTCGAAGACCGCCTCGAGCACGATGTCGCAGCCGGCGAACTGCTCCCAGCCGGTGCCGCCGTCGACGAGCGTCGCGAGGAACGGCTTGCGCTCCGCGACGTCCTCGCGGATCGTCTTCAGCGCGTCGTCGACGCGCGACTGCTCGAGGTCGCGCATCACGACCGGGACCTCGAGCCGCTTCACGAACAGCGTCGCGATCTGCGTCGCCATCAGCCCGGCTCCGACGATGCCGACCTTCTGCACGCGGCGCGGCTTCGCGTCCGGCAGCGCCGGCGGCTTCTTCGACCGGCGCTCGACGACGGTGAACGCGTAGGCCGACGCCTGCGCCTGGTTGGAGACGAGGAGCTCCGCCATCGCGTCCTCCTCCGCCGTGTAGCCCTCTTCGATCGACCAGTGCTGCGCGCCGGCGATCAGGTCGAGCGCGGCGTACGGTGCGCGCGTCGCGCCGTGCACCGCGTCGTCCACGCGCGAGCGCGCTTTGCGCAGCACCGTCTCGACGTCCGACCAGTCGGGCTCCGTCCGCTCGACAGAGAGCGTGCGCGCGAACGCGAGCGACTCGTCGAGGAACTCGACGGGATCGAGCAGCGTGTCGACGATGCCGAGCTCGAGCGCCTCCTGCGCCTTCAGCAGCTTGTTCTGCCGGAGCGGGTTGAGCACGATCACCTTGGCAGCCGCTTCGGGGCCGATGAGCTTCGGCAGCAGCTGCGTGCCGCCCCAGCCGGGGATGATCGAGAGGAACACCTCGGGGAAGCCGATGTGCCGGACGTTCGCGGCGAGCGTGCGCGCGGTGCAGTGCAGCGCGAGCTCGAGGCCTCCGCCGAGCGCCGCGCCGTTGATCGCGGCGACGGTCGGGAACGGCAGGGCGCGGATGCGGCCGAACAGCTCGTGCCCCGCGCGGATCCCCTCGCGCGGGTCCTCGACCTTGCCGAACTCGTCGATGTCGGCGCCGACGCAGAAGACGAACGGCTTGCCGGTGAAGACGGCGGCCTCCCAGTCGCCGCGCTCGAGCTCCTCGATCACCTGCACTGCCGACTCGAACGCGCTGCGTCCGAGCGTCGTCGGCTTGCGGTAGTCCTCGCCGTTGTCGATCGTCACGATCGCGACGCGGCCCGCGGCGTTCAGCTTGAAGACGGTGTCAGCCAACGTTCTCCCAGAGGATCGCGCAGCCCATGCCCATCCCGATGCACAGCGCGGTGAGCCCGTAGCGGCCCTTGCGCTCGCGCAGCCCGTACGCGAGCTGCGCGATCAGCCGCACGCCCGTCGCGGCGAGCGGGTGCCCGCACGCGATCGCGCCGCCGTACGGATTGAGCCGCGGGTCGTCGGCCGGTATCCCGAGCTCGTCGCACCACGTCAGCACCTGCACGGCGAACGGCTCGTTCAGCTCGAAGAGGTCGACCTCGTCGAGCGTGATGCCGGCCTGCTCGAGCACGCGCCGCGTCGCCGGCACCGGGCCGTAGCCCATCAGGTGCGGCTCGACGCCGGCGTACGCGTAGCCGACGAGGCGGAGCTTCGGCGCGAGGCCGAGCTCGTTCGCGGTCGCCTCCGACGCGAGGTAGGCGGCGGTCGCGCCGTCGGTGAGCCCCGCGGAGTTCCCCGCGGTGACGCGGCCGCCCGCGCGGAACGCCGGCTTGAGCGCGGCGAGCCCGTCCATCGTCGTCTCCGGCCGCAGGAACTCGTCGCGGTCGGCGAGCTTCCAGCCGTCGTCGGAGAACACCGTGAGCGGCACGACGGTCTCGCGCATCACGCCGTTCTCCCACGCCGCAGCCGCTTTCTGCTGCGACGCGACCGCGAACGCGTCGGCGCGCTCCTTCGTGATCGCCGGGAAGAGGTCGTGGAGGTTCTCGGCCGTCTGCCCCATCGACGCGGCAGACTCGTCGATCAGGCGCTCCGAGACGAAGCGCGGGTTGAAGTCGACGTCGTCGCCCATCGGATGGTGGCCCATGTGCTCGACGCCGCCAGCCAGCGCGATGTCTGCGGCGCCGAACGCGATCTCGCCCGCAGCGGCCGTGACGGCGGTGAGCGCACCGGCGCACATGCGGTCGACCGCGAAGCCGGGCACGGTCTCGGGGATCCCGGCGAGGAGCGCGACGTCGCGGCCGAGCGTGAGGCCCTGGTCGCCGACCTGCGCCGTGGCGGCGAAGACGACGTCGCCGATCCGCTCGGTGGGGATCTCCGGGTTGCGGCGCACGAGCTCGCGCACCGCCTTCACCGCGAGGTCGTCGGCGCGCGTGCGCCAGTACTGGCCCTTCGGCCCGGCCTTCCCGAACGGCGTCCGGACGCCGTCCACGAAGAAGACTTCGCGCTGCTCCCGCATCGGCGGCACACGATAGCGGCGCGTTGACTGGTCAGTCAATCGTGATACTTCGCGCATGGACTGGGCGGGGCGGACGGCCGCCGCGATCGCGCGCTATCGGGACGGCGAGAGCCGGCTCGGGGGCGCCACCGACGACGATCCGCGTCAGCGGCAGCTGACGCGCCTCGGGAACACGGCCTGGGCTGCGGGCCTCTTCCTGCTGATGGACGGCCGCGGCGCCGAGTCGGCCGCGTGGCTCCGGCTCGCCGCAGGCCGGTATCGCGAGAGCTGGGACGAGGCGCCGCCGGGCTCGTGGGGCCGGCCGATCGGGGCGACGAAGGCGCTGCTCCTCGCGGGCGGCGACGCGGCGGACGCCGCGCGCTGGGCGCTCGACGCGGGCGCCGCCGAGGCGGAGTCGCCGATCGGCCGCTACGCCGGCACGCTCGCGCTGCTCGTGCTCGGCCGCGACGCCGATGCGCGCGTGCTCGGCGCGACGCTGCGCGAGCGCGACGACTTTCCGCGCGACGTCGCCGACGCACTCGTCGGGGTCGCGGCAGCGGATCGCGCCGGGTATCGCGCCGCGGTCGAGAGCGTGCTCGAGTCGTTCGAGACGCGCACGGAGTTCCTCGAGGATGCCGCAGTCGCGGACACGGTGCTCGTGCTGCAGCGGCTCGCGCGCGGACGCGATCTCGACGTCGAGCTGCCGGCGTCGCCGCGCCTGCCGGCGTAGACGATCTACAGCTTCGAAGCCGCCGCGGCGTCGAGCACCGCGACGGTGCGGCCGCCGTCCGAGCGGACGAGGCTTGCGGGCGTCGCCTTCGACGGCTCGCCCGCGAACGCGCGGTACGCCGCGTCGGCCTTGTCGGCGCCCGCGACGAGGAACAGCACCTCGTCGGCGGCCCGCAGCATCGGCAGCGTCAGGGTGATCCGGTCGACGAACGGCTCGAGGTGCGCCTCCGCGCCGACGACGCGCCGGTCGGTCTCGTCGAGCGTCGGCTGGTTCGGATAGAGCGATGCGAGGTGGCCGTCCGGCCCGAGGCCGAGCAGCATCAGGTCGAAGCGGCGGAGCGTGCCGAGCTCCTCGTCGTATTGCGCGGCACCTGCGTCGCGGCCGAGCTCGCCGCGCATGCGATGCACTGCGGCCGGCGCGCCCGAGACGCGGTCGATCAGCGCGCGGCGCGCCATCCCGTAGTTCGACCGCTCGTCGCCGGCGCCGACGCAGCGGTCGTCGCCCCACCAGAGCTCGACGCGCGACCAGTCCTGCTCGAGCTCCGCGGCGAGCTCGTACGCGCGCTCCGGCGTCGTGCCGCCGGTGAGCACGACATGCCCGCCCGTGCGTGCCGCAGCTGCGAGCCGCTCGGCGACGATGCGCGCCGCGCCTTCCGCGTCGCCGGCGACGACGAGCTCGATGTCGCGGCCGTCAGCCACCTTCGGAGAGCTCGCGCGCGCGATTCATCGCCGCCTGGATCGCATTGAGGAAGGCGGCGCGCACGCCGGCCTGCTCGAGCTCGCGGATCGCCGCGATCGTCGTCCCGCCCGGCGACGTGACCGACTCGCGCAGCTCCACGGGATGCATGCCCTCGTCGCGCAGCTGCTTCGCGGTTCCGAGCATCGTCTGCACGACGAGCGTCGTCGACACCTCGCGCGACACGCCGAGGAGGATCCCCGCCTCGATCATCGCCTCCGCGAGCAGCGCGAAGTACGCGGGCCCCGAGCCCGACAGCGCGGTGACAGCGTCCATGGACGACTCGGGAACGCGCACCACGCGGCCCAGGTGTAGCAGCGCCTCCTCGGCGAGTGCGAGCTGCGCGTCGCCGGCACGCGAGCCGGCGCAGATGCCTGCCATTCCTTCGTGCACGGTCGACGGGGAGTTCGGCATCGCGCGCACGACGGGAACGCCGTCGGCGATCCGCTCCTCGATGTGCGGCGTGCGGATCGCGGCCGCGACCGAGAGCACGGTCTGCTCGGGCGTCAGCAGCGGGCCGATCTCGGCGAGCAGCGTGTCGATGTCCTGCGGCTTGACCGCGAGGACGACGAGCTCGGCGCCGCGGACCGCGTCCGGGTTCGACGTCGTCGCCTCGACACCGTGCCGCTCGCGCAGCTCCGCGACGCGGGTCTCGTTACGGCTCGTGACGACGATCTCCTCGCTCGAGCGCCAGCCCGAGCTCAGCAGGCCGGAGAGGAGCGCTTCGCCGATGCGCCCTCCGCCGATGATCGCGATACGTCTGCCCGCCATTGCGGACGAAGCCTACGCGGCGCGCGCGTCGCCCATCGGCAGCAGGCCGCGGCCGAGGGCGGCGAGGAGGTAGACGCTCGCGAGGCCGGCCCACTCGCCGTACGGCTCGAGCAGCTCCGCTGTCTCCCATCCTTCGACGGGGCGGCCTCGAAGCGCCCGGAGGTATTTCACGAGCCCGAGGTCGCCGACGAGGCCGTAGTCGCTCCGGCCGAGGCCTTCGAGGCAGACGAGCCCGACGGACCACGGCCCGAGACCGCGCTCGCGTTCGAGCCGCGCGGCGATCGCGGCGGTCGGTTGGTCGTGCAGCCGCTCGAGGTCGATCGAGCGGCAGAGCCGGACGAGCGCGGCGGCGCGTCGCGTGTGCAGCCCGAGCGCGCGGAGCTGCGACGGCGCGAGTGCGGCGAGGTCGCGGGTCGTCGGTGCGACGTGCAGGCGCTCGGGTGTGCCCGCGCAGATCGTCCGGATGATCGTCTGCTCCATCCGGCGTGCGACCTTCGCCTCGATCAGCTGTCCGCAGAACGCTCGGAGGAGCGCCTGCGCGACGGTGGACGTGCGCACGGGACGCAACCCGCGCAGCACGCGCGATGCGCGGCCGAGCATCGGGTCGTCGCGGACGCGGCGGAGGAACTCCGAGTGGTCGTCGTCGAGCGCGAGGATCCAGCGCAGCCGCTCGGCGGCGGCGTCGGACTCGGCGACGATCGTCACGGTTCCCTGCGGCGCCTGCCACGCACGCGCGAGCTCGATGCGGCCGTCGACGGTGAGCGCCTGCGTCAGCAGCCCGTCGCGGAAGGTCCGCGTCGCGTCGCTCGAAAGTCGTGCGGAGAACGGAAGGGAGTACGGCCCGCGCGGAGTGACCGCGAGCTCGACGGTCAACGCTGCGCGTGCGTCTGCGGCGCCGTGGCGCGCATGCCGAGCTCTGTCGCACGTTCGAGCACGTCGAGTGCCTGCTCTTCGCGTCCCTGTTCGCGCAGCATCTTCGCCCAGGCGCGGCACGCGTTCGTTGCATCGCGCCA
>DASYGK010000096.1:0-6495 GCA_035999905.1 Gaiellaceae bacterium
CTCGGCGCGAATCCGGCGGAGCTGCGCGAGCAGGTGCGGCTCCGCCGACACCGCACGGAGATCGCCGTCGACTCGCGCCTCGAGCGACTCGTACGCGGTGCGCAGTGCGTGCAGCTCGCTGCGCCGCGTCGGCTCGTCGGTGCGCCAGGTGGGGAGCCGCGCGGGTAGACCGCGGATGCCCGCGTCGGGATCGCTCTGTGCGATGCGGGCGAGCCGGATCCAGTCGGGCACGCGGTCGACGCACTCGCGCGCGAAGCGCAGCGTCGATTGCGGCACGTAGCCCGCGGTCGCGGGATCCTCTGCCGCGTCGACGTCGATCAGCGTCTCGGCGATCGTCTGCAGCGCGAACGCATTCCACGCGCATGCGCGGAAGAGCCGCGTTCCGCGGTCGTCGCCTTTCGCGGAGGCAGCCTCGTCGAAGAGCGAGTACGCAGCCGTGCCCGCGCCGCGTCGCGCGTTCAGCTCCGCTGCGGAGACCTCGCCGCGCAGCGTCGAGCGGAGCCAGGTGAGGAAGCCGGGCATCGCCCGAAGTCTCACACGTTGACGGTACGGCGCCTACGAAGTAGTTTCGCGCTCGTCACGACTCACACCAGCAGGGGGTTCCCGATGACCAGCGTCGTCCCAGCAGATCTCTCCGCCGGAGACCTCTCGCGCGCTCTCGACGAGCTCGCCGCCGTGGTCGGCGCAGAGCACGTCCTGACCGACGACGCCGACCTGCGCGCATTCCGGGACCCGTTCGCGTTCGAGACGTGGGACGACTACACCGCCTCCGCGATCGTGATGCCGGAGACGGTCGAGGAGATCCAGGAGATCGTGCGCATCGCGAACCGGCACACGATCCCGCTCTGGACGCACTCGACCGGACGGAACAACGGCTACGGCGGGCCGGCACCGCGCGTGCGCGGCTCGGTGATCCTCAGCCTGCGGCGGATGAACCGCGTGCTCGAGATCAACGAGGAGCTCGCGTACGCGGTCGTCGAGCCGGGCGTGCGCTGGTTCGACCTCTACGAGGCGATCCAGGCGGGCGGGCACAAGCTGATGGTGTCGTGCCCCGACCTCGGCTGGGGCAGCGTGATCGGCAACACGCTCGATCACGGGGCCACGTACCTTCCGACCGGCAAGGACATGGCGGCGCAGTGCGGGATGGAGGTCGTCCTCGCGAACGGCGAGGTGATGCGCACCGGGATGGGCGCGCTGCCGGGCAGCAAGGCGTGGCACGTGTACAAGCGCGGCCTCGGCCCGACGCCCGACCAGATGTTCATGCAGTCCAACTTCGGGATCGTCACGAAGATGGGCTTCTGGCTCTATCCGCAGCCCGAGTGCTACATGCCGCTGTGGCTGCGCGTCTGGCGCGACGACGATCTCGCAGCGGTCGTCGACACGCTGCGCCGCCTGATGCTCGACGGGACGATCGACCACATGCCGCAGATCATCAACACGGTCCTCTGGGCATCGGTGCTGACGAAGCGCGAGCTGTGGCACGACGGCGACGGCCCGATCCCCGACGACGTGCTCGACAAGATGGGGCGCGAGCTCGAGGTCGGTCGCTGGATGATGCGGTCCGCGCTCTACGGCGACGAGAACGTCGTCGACCTCCGCTTCGAGAAGATCAAGGCCGCGTTCTCGCAGATCGAGGGCGCGGAGCTCTGGGGGACGAAGTACGGCCCGGACCAGTACGGCGAGATCGAGAACCCGGTCGAGCAGGTGCAGGCGGGCATCCCCGGGCTCGGCCTGAACGAGATGACGGGCTGGTACGGCGGCGAGGAGGGCGGCCACATCGGCTTCTCGCCCGTCGCGCCGCTCGCCGGCGAGGACGCGCTCGCACTGCGCGACCTGCTCCGCGGGATGATCGAGCAGGAAGCGGGGCTCGACTACATGGCCGCGCTGATCATGCCGAACGCGCGGAGCTTCATCCACGTCACCCTCGTCATCTTCGACACGAAGAACGAGACGCAGGCGCGCGCCGCGTACGAGACGTCGAAGATGCTCGTGCGCGAAGCGGCGAAGCAGGGGTACGGCGAGTACCGCGCGCACCTCGACTTCATGGATCTCGCCGCCGACCAGTACAGCTTCAACGACCACGCGTACCGGCGCTTCAACGAGACGATCAAGGACGCGCTCGATCCGAACGGGATCCTCTCGCCGGGCAAGCAGGGGATCTGGCCGAAGCGGATGCGGGAGTAGCTACTCCGCGTCGAGCATCGTCTCGAGCCCGTCGAGGATCAGGTCGAGCCCGAACTCGAACTCCGTCTTGCCGTCGGGGCTCGACGGCGCGAGGTGCTGCTCGACGTGCTCGGCGAGATACGGGAAGTCGGGCGGCAGCTCGCGGAGGAACGCGGCGCCGAGCGCGGCGACGTCCTCGGGGCGGACGTCGATGCTCACCTGCCACATCGTGAAACCGGTGATGTGGCTGTCGAGCGCGTGATACGCGTGGTGCGTCAGCTCCGGTGAGAAGCCGGCCTCGCGCAGCGTGCCGAGCACGGCGTCCATCCAGCGCAGTCGGTGCGGGCTCGCCGCGGCGGGCGAGTGCATGAGGTTGCACGCCCAGGGATGCCGCACGAGCACGTCGTGAGCCGAGACGGCGGTCTGCCGTAGCGCCGCCTTCCAGTGCACGGCGGGCGGCGGCGGCTCGATCTCGCCGAGGACGAGCGCGAGGATCCCGGCAAGTACGTCGTCCTTGCGCTCGACGTGGTTGTAGAGCGACATCGCCTCGACGCCGAGCGCCTGGCCGAGCTTCCGCATCGAGAGCGACTCGATCCCGCCCTCGTCGGCGAGCCGGATCGCCGCCTGCAGCACCCGGTCGCGGCTGAGCGGGGCGCGGGGCTCGGTGCTCGGGTCGGCAGGGGTCATGGCGCTTGACAGACTTACGGCGTACGTCTAGCCTTACGGCGTCAGCTTACAGCGTATATCAAGGAGCGCAGCGAGATGCAGGCGATCGTCGGCACGGAGTACGGCTCCCCGGACTGCCTCGAGCTGCGGGAGATCGACCGGCCGGTCGCCGGCGAGGGGGAGGTGCTCGTGCGCGTACGCGCGGCGTCCGTCAACCCGCTCGACTTCCACGTGATGCGGGGCACGCCGTATCTCGTCCGCGCGACGGAGGGGCTGCGCCGGCCGAAGGTGCCGGTGCGCGGCGTCGACGCGGCGGGGATCGTCGAAGAGGTCGGCGCAGGAGTCACGCACGTCGAGCCCGGAGACGAGGTGTTCGGCTCGCACGCCGGCGCGTTCGCGGAGTACGTGTGCGGCCGGACGTTCGTGCGCAAGCCGGCCGGCATCACGTTCGAGCAGGCGGCGGCGATCCCGGTCGCGGGCTGCACGGCGCTGCAGGCTCTGCGCGACAAGGGCCGGCTCGAGGCGGGGCAGAAGGTGCTCGTGAACGGTGCGGCCGGTGGTGTGGGCACGTTCGCGACGCAGATTGCGAAGGGGCTCGGCGCCGAGGTGACGGGCGTCTGCGGCACGCGCAACGTCGAGCTCGTGCGCTCGCTCGGCGCCGATCATGTCGTCGACTACACGCAGGCGGACTACACGCGGAGCGGCGCGCGCTACGACGTGATCCTCGACGCCGCGGGGACGCATTCGCTGTCGGCGAACCGGCGCGTATTGACGCCGGAGGGGACGGTCGTGCTCGTCGGCGCGGTGCATTTCGGCAACTGGGCCGGCCCGCTCGTCGCGCCGGTGAAGGCGATCGTCCTCTCGCGCTTCTCGCGGCAGACGTTCGCGCCGCTGCTGGCGAAGATCGTGCGCGAGGACCTGGAGCAGCTCGCCGGTCTCGCCGACGCGGGGACACTCGTGCCGGTGATCGACCGGACGTATCCGCTGCGCGAGACGGCCGATGCGCTGCGCTACCTCGAAGAGGGGCACGCGCGCGGCAAGGTCGTCGTCGTTCCCTGAGCGGGCGCGCGATTGACAGCGCCTCCGGCGCCTGTTCGAATCACGGCATGCGCCGGCCGGCCGCGATCGCACTGCTCGCCGTCTCGCTCGCGGCCCTGCCGGCGGGCGCCGGAGCGGCGCCGAGCGCGTCGATCTCGATCGGCGCGATCCAAGCGACGTTCGTCCCCGCGCAGCGCGAGACGGTGTACTCGGTGTCGCGGTTCCACCTGAATGGGAAGCCGGAGGCGGTCACGGTCTCGTGGTCTCTGCACCTCGAGCTCGTCGACAAGGCGGGCGCGCCGGAACCCGGCACGGCCGGGACCGGTGCGGCAGTCGACCTCGGCTGCACGAACGCAGGCGTCGGGATTCCCGAGCCGCAGAAGACCGTCTCCGAGCCCGGCCAGCCGACGGCAGGCTTCGTCTGGCACCACCCGGACGCGGCCGACAGCGTCCCGAAAGGTCGCTATCACTGCGACCACGGCGATATGGGCCCGCACGGGCATCAGGGCCTCGTCACGGTTGTCGTCGCCGACAAGGAGTGGCGGTGCACGGCGACCTACAAGGGATCGAACACGAGCACCGCGCAGAGCGACAAGGACGGAACTGCGAGCGTGCCGAAGTGCTCGGCGGTCCGCTGAGCCTCACTGGCTGTACGCGGCGGCTTCCGCGCGGACGAGTCGAACGAGGTTCCCGAGCGCGATGTTGACGTCGAGGATGTGCAGTCCGAGTGTCGGGTCGACCAGCTGCCCGAGCAGCGGACGCTGGTCGGGGGTGCCACTCGTCGGCGTGACCTGAAGCCAGGTTGCGTTGCCGGACGTCTTGCAGGTTGCCGTGTATTCGGCCGGGAACGAGACCCACGCGGTCTTCACCTGCGGCGCGCTGCCGCTCGAGAGGAACTGCAGGAAGAGCGAAGGGACGTACGGATCGAGGGGAGCCCGCCCGCCCGCAGGAGCGGCAGGGTTCACGCACGCGATCGCGATGTCGGAGGCGATGTCGTGTGGCGCGAGCAGGCTCACCCCCGCGTCCGAGCTCGTCCGGCCGAACTGACTGTTCGCGGGTGGCTTCGTGGTGAAGCTCGAGTAGGCGACCGCGCAGCCGGTCTGCGTGCTCGAGCTGCAGAGCGGAATGTGCTTGAAGTCGCCGCCGGTATCGCTGTTCTTGCGGACCGTGAGGTTGCCCCCGAGCAGGAGTGCCGAGACCAGGCGGCGGCGGAGCGTGGCCTGTCCGTCGACCTGTTCCTTCAGGAGCTTGATCAGGATCGCTGCGCCCTGCGAATGGCCGATGAACACGATCCCGCGCCCGTGGTTGTAGTGCGCGAGGTAGTCGCGAAAGGCGGTGAGCACGCCGTCGTAGGCCGTCAGCGCGTTCGCGAGCGTGATGCGGCCGGGGTGGTTCAGCGCGCTCAGCGTTATCTGCCGGTACATGGGTGCGTAGACGCGGCAGACCTGTGAGAACCGGCTCGCTTGTGCGATCGCCACCTCGGCCTGCCGGATCCCGATCGTGAGGCTTGCGTTGATCGTCGACTCGTCGCTGATCGTCGGGTAGACGTAGAAGCAGTCGACCTTGGCGTTGCTCGCCGGAGGGGCCGGCTCGGTGTGGGTCGTGCCGTTGCGTGCGACGGCGGTCGACGCCAAGCCGGACGTGCAGGGATCGTCCGCGGCGCCCGGACGGCACAGCCACGTGGTCCCCCACCGGTCGAGCGGCGTGTTCGCCGCCGTCGCGCTCGTCGCCGTAGTGCTCTTCGCGCCTCCGCAGCCGGCGAGGACGGCCACGATCACGGCCAGCCCGGCGAGCGCGAGCGCTCGCGGGCTAGACGTCGCGTCTCCTGAGCAGGAGTGCCGCTGCGGCGATCAGGCCGGCGGTGTACGCGGCGAACAGCCCGAGGCCGGTCCACGGGCCGAGCGTGTGCGAGGGGCTTCCGAACTGCATGATCGCCTGTCCGGCATTGCTCGGAAGGTACGGCGAGACTGCGTCGTCCCAGCTCGCGGGCAACACGTTCAGCAGCGGCGGGATCACGAAGAGGATGGCGGCAAACGCCGCGATCCCGGCGGCGGTGTTGCGGAGCAGGAATCCCAGGGCGAGACCGAAGAGGCCGATGAGCGTGAGGTACAGCCCGCCGCCGACGACGACACGCGCGACGCCGGGGTCGGAGATCGAGACGGCGATGTCACGGCCGAACAACGTGTGGCCCGCGAGGATCGCCTGAGCCGAGAAGAAGGCGATCAACATCGCCGGAACACTGAGGATCAACGTGAGCGCTCCGAAGACGGCCGTCTTCGCCCAGAGGACGGGCAGCCGGCCGGGGACGGCGCAGAACGTCGCGCGGATCATGCCGGTCGAGTACTCGCCCGTGATCATCAGGACGCCGAGGACGCCGATCGCGAGTTGCGCCGTCGCGACCCCGATCAAGCTCGTCTCGAGCGGGTTGAAGGTCAGCTTGTCCTGCAGGCTCATCGTCGACCAGCGGTGCGCGTTGATCAGCGCCGGAATCACCGCGAACACGATGGTCGCTCCGACGCCGGCGACCAGCGTGTAGCGGGTCGACCGGAGCGACCGGAACTTCGTCCATTCGGAGCGCACGACCCGCGCCTGCGTGACCGGACCCACGTGGAACGAACCGACGGCTGA
>DASYGK010000101.1:0-71165 GCA_035999905.1 Gaiellaceae bacterium
GGATCCTCGACGACGTGCGTGAGCAGGTCGAGGGCGCGCGCCTCGCGCGCGGGCAGGCGTATCCCCGTCGCGGCGAGCCAGAAGGCCTGCCTGCGGCCGACGACGCGGCCGAGCCACGCGAGCACCAGCGCCGGCGCGAAGCCCTCGTCGACCTCCGGGAACGAGAGGTGCACGTCCCGCGCGGCAACGGCGACGTCGCTGAGCGCGACGAGGCCGACGCCGAAGCCCGCGGCGTCGCCCTGCACCTCGGCGACCGTCACGAGGCGCGACAGCTCCAGCGCTCCGACGACGTCGACGAGACCGTCGACGTCCTCGCGCAACGGACCGGCTCCGCGCCGGAAGGGCGCGCGCCCCATGCAGAACTCCGGACCGGCAGCGGAGAGATGCAGCACGTGTGCGCCGTCCGGGGGCGACCGGAGCACGTCCGTCAACGCCCGCGTCATCGCCGGCGTGAACAGGTTCCCCGGTCCGGCGTCGACATGCGCGCGTACGACGGCGCCGGTCTGCTCGATCGTGAGGCCGTCGACGCTCATGCGACGAACCGGAAGACGTTGCGCAGCTCGCCGATGCCCTCGATCGCGCAGACGACCGTGTCGCCGTCGGCGAGGAAGCGCGGCGGCGTCGATCCGATCCCGACGCCGCTCGGCGTGCCCATCGAGATGATGTCGCCGCGCTCGAGCGGAACGATCGCGGAGACGATCGCGATCGTCTCCGCAACACCGAAGATCATGTCGCCGAGACGCGCGGACTGGCGGAGCTCGTCGTTGACGTGGCACGTGATCGTCAGGTCGTCGAGCTCGCCGAGCTCGTCGGGCGTCACGACGACCGGTCCGATCGGCGTCGCCCGCGGCAGCGACTTCCCGAGGAACCACTGCCGGTGCCGCTCCTGGATGTCACGTGCGGTGACGTCGTTGACGACCGTGTATCCGGCGACGTGCGCCAAGGCGTCGCCGCGCTCGATCGCGTAGCCGTCACGGCCGATGACCACGCCGAGCTCGGCCTCGTAGTCGAGCGCCGCGGCGTTCGCGCGGCTCACCTCGACGACGTCGTTCGCGCCGCACAGCGCCTCCGGCGTCTTCGTGAACACGATCGGATGCGCCGGCACCGACTCGGCGTCGGCGCTGTAAGCGGCGAACTCCTCCGCGTGCGCGCGAAAGTTCTTGCCGAGACAGAGGACGTTGCGCGCCGGCCGGAACGGGACGGCGGGCCGATGGTCCTGTGGCTGCGGCAACGGTTCCCGCGACGCCGGACCGAGGCTCGAGGCGAGCGCGTCGAGGAGCGACACCGGCCCGGCGTCGAACCAGCTTCCGTTCCGCTGCACGGCGACGAGCTCGCGCGTCCCGTCGGTGATGGTGCCTATGCGCATTCAGGCGCTCCTTTCCGCTGCGTGCTCCGCGCTCGGCGCGATCTCGACGCCGCCCCGGCCCAGGAAGAGCGCACCCAGGTCGCTCTTCGAACGCAGGTCTTCGGCGCTGCCCTCGAGCCGCACGTGCCCGTCGGTCATCACGTATCCCCACGACGCCACGCGCAGCGCGAGCGACACGCGCTGCTCGATCAGGAGCACCGCGCGGCCGCTCTCCGCCAGCCTGCCGACGATCCCCTCGAGCACGCTCGCTGCGATGAGGGGAGCGAGGTTCGACGTCGGCTCGTCGAGGATCAGCAGACGCGGGTTCGCCATGAGCGCCCGTGCGATCGCGACCATCTTGCGCTCGCCGCCGCTGAGGGTCTTCGCCGTCCGCCGCGTGAGCGGCGCGAGCGCGGGGAAGAGGTCGAGCACCTCTTCGAGGCGGACGCCGACCTCCCGCTTCGACAGCCGGTAACCGCCCATCTGCAGGTTCTCGAGCACCGTCAACGGCGCGAAGACGTCGCGCGTCTGCGGGACGTAGCCGATGCCCCGTGCGATGCGGTTCTCCTCGCGCATCCTCGAGACGTCCGCGCCTTCGAGCTCGATCCGTCCGTCGAGCAGCGGCAGCTGGCCCGTGATCGCCTTCACGAGCGTGCTCTTGCCGGCGCCGTTCGGGCCCATGACGAGCACGATCTCGCCGAGCGAGACCTCGAGCGACACGTCGCGGACGACGGGGACCTTGCTGTAGCCGGCGCTCAGTCCCACGACGTCGAGGAACGCGACGGCGCCGTCTGCTCGCCTAGCCGACATACGCCGCCTGCACTTCCGGATGCGCGACGACCTCGTCGAACGAGCCCGATGCGATCGGTCGTCCGAGCGCCATCACGACGACGCGCTCACACAGCTCCTGCACGACCTCCAGCGCATGCTCGACGATGACGAGGGCGATGCCGTCGTCGCGGATGGAGCGCAGGTCGGCGATCAGCTTCTCGACGAGATGCGGCGCCACGCCCACCATCGGCTCGTCGAGCAGGAGCACCTTCGGCTCGCGCATGAGGCAGCGCATGATCTCGACGAGCCTGCGCTGACCGCCGCTCAGCTCGGAGCCGTACATGTCGGCTGCGTGCGCCATCTCGAACCGGTCGAGGATCGACCATGCGCGCGCCGCGACGTCGCGCTCGGCGCGACGGGTGTCGTGCCGTCGCAGCACGACCGCTCGAAGCGACGAGCCTTCCGCGCCGTGCCCCGCGGTGACGAGGTTCTCGAACACCGTCATGTGCGCGAACTCGCTCGTCATCTGAAACGTGCGCGTGATCCCGCGTCTCGCACGCCGGAAGGCCGGAAGCCCGCCGATCTCGTGACCCTCGAGCGTGATCGATCCGCCGGCGAGAGGAACCTGCCCGCCGAGAGCCGCGAGGAACGAGGACTTGCCCGCGCCGTTCGGGCCGATCAGGCCGAGCGACTCTCCGCGCTCGAGCTCGAGCGAGACGCCGTTGACGGCGCGAACGCCGCCGTAGGCAACCGCGACGTCCCGCGTCGCGAGCAGGGTCATGCCGCCTCCATCTGCTCTCCCACCGGTGCATCGGCCGCCCCGCGGCGGCGGGCGATCGATCGTTTCTCCGGCACGATGCCCTGCGGCCGCACGTACAGGCAGACCATCCAGATCGCGCCGATCGCAACCCACTCGAGCGAGTCGGTCAACCCCGGGTAGCCGAACTGCGGCAGGAACCGCGGCAGCTCGAGGAACAGGATCGGGACGAGAAACACGCCGAGCACCACGCCGCGGTAGTTGCCGATGCCGCCGACGAAGATCGCCGTGAAGATCACGAACGTCTCCGCATAGCCCCATGCGTCGGGCGACCAGGCGCTGATGTACTCGACGAGGAGCCCGCCGCTCAACCCGGCGATCGCACCGCCGATCACGAACACCTGCAGCCGGAGCGCGGTGATGTTGAGGCCGATCGCGGTCGCAGCCTCCTCCTGGTCACGCATGGCGCGCAGCGCACGGCCCCACGGCGAGCGGGAGAGCCACGTCACGAGCGCGTAGACGACGGCGCACAGGACGAGGCCCCACACTGCGTACGCCCACTGGTAGCCCTGCAGCGACAGCGGCAGCGACGAGAAGAAGGGCCGGGAGATCCCGGTGAGGCCGTTCGAGCCGTTGAAGAGCGGGACGTAGCCCTGAACGACCTGCGTGGCGATCAACGAGAGGATCAGCAGGATCGCAGCCTGGTAGTCGCGCCTGATGTTCCGCAGCGTGAACAGGCCGATGAGCAGCGCGAGGACCGCACCGGCCGCGGTCGCGAGCAGGAGTGGAATCGGGAACGGCAGCCGCGCACCGAAGACGTACTGCTGGAACGTGCCCGAGCTCGGGCCGAGCACGACCACCGCGGCGATGTAGGCACCGACCGACTGGAAGATGATGTAGCCGAAGTTGACGACGCCGGCGAACCCGAACTGCAGGTTGAGCGCGAGCGCCGACAGGACGTTGACGCCGAAGTACACGGCGAGCGTAGAGATGTAATACGACCAGGCAGTCATCGTCAGAGAGTGAGCTGTTGATGTCCGGCCTGGCCGCCGCGAACGCTGCTCGGACGGCTCAACAGGACGATGACGAGGATGCCGAAGCCGGCGACCGTGCTGTATGCCGCCGAGCCGAATGCAGACACGACCTCCGTGACGACACCCATGATCAAGGACGCGAGTACCGCTCCGACCGGCGAGCCTGCGCCGCCGAGGATCGCAGCGGCGACGATCAGCGGGAGAAAGAGCTGCCCGGTCGTGTAGCCCACGCTCTGCGAGTTGATGATGTAGACGACGCCCGCGACCCCGCAGAGGAAGCCGCTCAGCAGCCAGGTGAGGATGACGATCTGGCCCGTGCGGATCCCGGACGCGCGGGCGAGGTCGGGGTCGGCGGCCATCGCGCGTAGCGCCTTCCCGATCTTCGTCGCGCGCAGCAGCACCTGCAACGCGACGAGGATCGCGATCGAGATGAACACGATCACCAGCTGCGTGCGCGTGATCAGGATCGAGCCCAGCTGCAGCGGCGTGCTCTGGAGCACCGCGAACTGGTAGATGTTGTTGTGCGAGATCGCCTGAATCGCGTAGTTGATGATCAGCGACAGGCCGAGCGTGACCATCATCATCTCGAACAGCCGCGCGCCTCGTCGCGCGTACGCCTTGAACACCCCGCGTCCGAGGGCGAGGGTGAGCACGGCACCGGCGGCTCCTCCGACCAGAAGGCCGAACCAGCCGCCGACGCCGTGCCTGTTCGCGAGATAGGCGGCGAAGGCCGCCACGGTCATCACCGCGCCGAAGCTGAGATTCAGCACGTTGGTGAGACCGAACTGGATCGTGAAGCCCATCGCCGCGATCGCGATGATCGACGCGAGCACTACGCCGAAGCCGATCGCGGATACGAGTGTGCTCCACATCCGAGCCCTAGGCGCCCTTCACAGGCACCGCCTGGATCTGTTGCGCCGTGACCACTCCGAGCTCGACGGGCTTGAAGCTGCTCGTGCTCTGCACGGCCTCCTGGTTGCCGAAGGAGTTGTGGTACTTGTCGAAGTTGATCAGGCCGGTCGCTCCGACATATTGAATGTGCTTGCCTGCCGCGAGCGCTGCCTTGCCTTGCGCGAAGGTATAGACGACCGTCTTGCCGTGACCGGGGTTCGTCACGGAAGGAATCGCGCTGTTGAAGACCGCAGGCTTCGTGCTGTGCGTCGCGACCATCGCGAGCGCGAGCGCGATCATCCCGTCGTAGTACGTGATCGAGAACGGATTCGAGAGGTACGACTGCCACGGCGAGGGAACCTGCTTCTTCGCCGCGGTGACCGCCTGCTGGTACGCCTTCACGGCGGGCGTCGTCTTCGACGGCGCGGTGATCAGGCCCGTGTAGTCCTTGAGGAACGCGGTTCCGAGCGCTCCCTTCACCGCGGTCAGCCACGGTGACGTGAACGTCGCCTCGGTGCCGACGATCGGCACGAGCCCGCCGAGCTGCTTCATCTCGCCGAAGAACGTGCCGGCGGTCGTCGCGTCGGACTCGGTCATGATCACCTGCGGGTGGGCTGCGATCACCTTCCGTGCGGACGAGAGGTACGTCGGCTGGGCGGGTGTGAGATCGACGCTTGCGACGAGCTTCATGTGCAGCGCCTTCAAGCTCGCGATCACGCCGGGCCGGTCTCCCTGCGAGCCGCTGTCGGTCCCGAACACGGCCGCGACCTTCGTGTAGCCCTTGTGCTTGGCCCAGAGCGCCATCGCCGTCCCGTTGGCCGCATCCGGCGGGAAGAGCCGCCAGAAGTACGGCGCGGTGTTCCGGTCGTAGACCGACTCGCCCGCGACCGCCATCATCGGCACCTTCGCGGCGTTCAGCACCGGGACGATCGTCGGGGCCGACGAGGTGTCCGGGCCTGCGACGGCGATGAGGTTCGAGGTGGTGGCGAGCATCTGCTGAACCGCCGGGAGTGCGTCGGCCGGGTCGCCTCGCGTGTCGACTCCCTTGTAGACGACCTGGTTGCCGAGGACGCCGCCGGCGGCGTTGATCGCGTAGATCGCGGGATACAGGCCGCCTGCCTGATTCGCGCCCTCGAAGTCGCTCGAGCCGGTGATGGCGATGACGCCGCCCACCGTGAGCTTGCCGCCTGACGCACTGCTTCCCCGTGCGGTCGCTGCGACCGTCATCGCGCACGCGGCGACGACACAGACGATCGCGGCGACTCGGATCTTCTGCACCTGCATCGGAACCTCCTCTACCGGCCGATCGATCGCCGACCGGCGACGCATGTCGATGGCCCCGCAGCGCAGCCCCCCGATTGGTTGCGCCATTGGGCGACGAATGTCTGGAATGGGCGACCATAAGGGATCGGCATCCGATGTGTCAAGGGCGCTCGAAGCGCCGGTTCTGTTGAGCCGCACCCGTGCCGTGTCTCGCGATTGGGCTACGATTGGTTGCATGAGCTCGAATCTCACCCTGCCGGTCGAGAGCCGCCGCGGCCGCGAGCTCGCGGACCTGATCCTCGCGGGATGTGCCGGCGAGACGCCGGGCGCACGGCTCCCGACCGAGCGGCGGCTCGCGGCGGAGCTCGGCGTGACCCGGGCGGCCGTCCGGCACGCGCTGTCGTATCTCGAAGCCGCAGGCCGCGTCTCGCGGGAGGTGGGCAGGGGCACCTTCCTGCGCGACCCCACGGGAGATCCGGCCGACGACGTCGGGCCGGCTGACGTGATGGCGGCGCGCCAGCTCTTCGAGCCGCAGGTCCTCCCCTTCGTGATCACGCACGCGAGCGCGCGGGACTTTGCCGAGCTCGACCGGTGCCTGCGAGGCGGCGAGGCCGCGGTGAGCCCCGAGGAGTTCGAGCAGTGGGACGACCTCTTCCACCGGACGATCGTGGTCGCGGCACACAACCGGCTCATGCTGCGCATGTACTCGTCGATCGAGGCCGCGCGCCACGGCCCGCTCTGGGGGAATCTCAAGCGGAGCAACGACTCCCGCGAGCGGCGCGCGCTCTACATCGACGATCACCGGCGCATCGTCGAGGCGCTGCGGGCTCGGGAGCTCGACGACGCCCTCGAGGCGACGCGCGTCCACCTCGAGCGCGTGCGCGCGAACCTCCTCGGCTGAGCTACGGGGGCCCGGGCACAGGGTAACCCGAGCCCCCGTAGGGAATCGCCCGGCTCGGGCGAACACGCCGGGGCGATCTCGGCGGGAGCGTAAGCCGCCGACCCTGAACGGCGACTGAACGACCTGGGGCACGGTCATGCCCGCTTCAGACGGGTGCGGGAACCATGGCCGGGTGAGCGGGTCCGAGCGCGGTGGCGCAATACTCGTCCCGATGCTCGGCCACAAGGTGCTGATCGTCGAGGACGACCCCGAGCTCCGGGGCGTGCTCGGGCGCGGCCTGCGCGAGGAGGGCTTCGAGGTCGAATCGGTCGGCACCGGGCACGAGCTGCTCGAGCGGGTCGAGAAATCGATGCCCGACGTGCTCGTGATCGACATCGGCCTGCCGGACACCGACGGGCGCGACCTCTGCCAGGCGCTGCGCGCGCGCGGCATCCAGACGCCGGTGCTCTTCCTCACCGCCCGCGACGCGCTCGTCGACCGCGTCTCCGGGTTCGACGCCGGCGGTGACGACTACGTCTCGAAGCCGTTCCACGTCGTCGAGCTCGTCGCTCGCCTGCAGGCGCTCGTGCGGCGGAGCGGAAGCGAGGCGGCGGTCGAGGCCGCTGGGCTCCGCCTCGACCCGGTCACGCACTCCGTCGGCAACGGCACGACGCTCGTGCCGCTCACGCCGACCGAGTTCCGCCTGCTCGCGCGGCTGCTCTCCCGGCCCGGCGAGGCGGTGCGGCGCCACGACCTCGTGCGCGCCGGCTGGCCGCACGGCGCCATCGTCCGCGAGAACACCCTCGACGCGTACGTCGCGCGCCTGCGCCGGAAGCTGCGCGAGCTCGACGGCGCGCCCGAGATCCACACCGTGCACGGCATCGGCTACCGCCTGCAATGAGCGGCTTCGGGATCCGGCGCCGGCTGCTCCTGCTCGTCGTCGCGGCCGTCGCCGCCGCCGTCGCCGCGCTGCTCGTCGGCTTCAACCTGCTGCTCGCGAACAGCCTCGAGCAGAGCTCGCGCGATCTCCTGCGCTCGCGCGCCGCCGTGCAGCTCTCGCTGCTCCGCCTCAACGACGGGCATCTGTCGTTCGTCGACGTCCCCGATGCGGCTGCACCCGACGCGAACGTGTGGGTGTTCTCCGGCAGGAAGCTGATCGACCATCCGCGCGCCGGCGCCCGCGTCAACGCGGCGGCGACGCTGCTGGCGGTGGGAGGCCCGCGCTTCATCGATCTCGCCGACGCCGACTCGCGCCTCTATGCGAAGCCGGTCGTGCTGCACGGGCAGCGCGTCGGCACCGTCGTCGTCGCGGCATCGCTCGCGCCGTACGAGTCGACCCGCCGCGTCGCGCTCGTCGGGTCGCTCGTCTTCGGCGGCATCGTCCTGCTCCTCGTCGCGCTCGCGGCGCGCTGGCTGCTCGCGTCGTCGCTTCGCCCTGTGCAGCGCATGACGCGACAGGCGGCGACGTGGAGCGAGCGAGACCTCGACCAGCGCTTCGGTCTCGGCAAGCCGCGCGACGAGCTCACCGAGCTCGCAGCGACGCTCGACGGGCTGCTCGACCGGCTCGCCGCGAGCCTGCGCCGCGAGCAGCGATTCTCCGCGGAGCTCTCGCACGAGCTGCGCACGCCGATCTCGCGCGTGATCGCAGAGGTCGAGCTCGCGCTGCGCCGCGAGCGCGATCCCGAGGACTACCGCGCCGCGCTCGAGGTCGTGCACCGCAGCGCCGAGCAGCTCTCGCGCATCGTCGACGCGCTCGTCGCCGCAGCGCGTGCAGAGGCAGGCCCGGTGAAGGGCACCTCGGACGCGTACGAGGTCGCAGCCGAGGCGACCGCCGCATGTGCCGGCCTCGCCGCCGAGTACGAGATCGCGCTCGACCTCGACGCGCCGGCGGACCCGGTGCGGCTCGGTGTCGATCCCGATCTCGCCGAGCGCATCCTCCAGCCCGTCGTCGAGAACGCGTGCCGCTACGGCGCGACGCGCGTGCACGTGTCGATCGAGCGGCGCGACTCGACCGTGCGCTACGAGGTGACCGACGACGGCCCCGGCGTCGCCGACGACGAGGGCGACCGCATCTTCGAGCCGGGCGTGCGCGGGCGCGTCGGCGAGTCGAGCCACTCCGTCGGCGCAGGCCTCGGGCTCGCGCTCGCGCGGCGGCTCGCGCGGAGCGTCACCGGCGACGTCGAGGCGATGCCGGCCGCACGCGGCGGCAGCTTCCTCGTGCGTCTCCCCGCTGCCTAAGATCCGGGTATGGCGCCGATCGACCTCCGCGGGCTGCTCGCCGGGCGCAGCGACGACAACGAGCGCTGGGCGCGCACGATCAACCCGCAGTTCGTGCGCGTGCTGCGCACGATCGGGTTCGACCGCACCTGGGAGCGCGCCGAAGGCCAGTACCTCTTCGACGCCGCCGGCGACCGGTACCTCGACATGCTCGGCGGCTTCGGGATGTACAACGTCGGCCGCAACAACCGCAACATCCGCGCGGCACTCGTGCAGGCGCTCGACCTCGACACGCCCGGCTCCGTGCAGATGGGTGCGACCGCGCTACCGGGCCTCCTCGCCGAGGAGCTGCTTGCGCGGACCCCGGCGCGGCTCGAGCGCGTGCAGTTCACGAGCTCCGGCACCGAGGCGATCGAAGCCGCGATCAAGCTCGGGCGCGCGGCGACGAAGCGCTCGCGCGTCGTCTCCGCCGACCACGGCTTCCACGGGCTGACCCTCGGCTCGCTCTCGGCGAACGGCAATCCCGAGTTCACCGAGCGCTTCGGGCCGCTCCTGCCCGGCTTCGCGCGCGTGCCGTTCGGCGACCTCGAGGCACTCGAGACCGAGCTGCGCAGCGAGGACGTCGCGCTCTTCCTCGTCGAGCCGGTCCAGGGGAAGGGCGTCAACCTGCCGCCGCCCGGCTACCTCGAGGGCGCGCAGGAGCTCTGCCGCCGGTACGGCACGCTCTTCTGCGTCGACGAGATCCAGACCGGCTTCGGCCGCACCGGGAAGCTCTTCGCGTTCGAGCACTGGGGGCTCGAGCCGGATCTCGTGCCGGTCGCCAAGTCGCTCTCCGGCGGCTACGTGCCGGTCGGCGCACTGCTCATGTCGCGCGCCGTGCACGAGGGCGTGTGGGACTCGATGGAGCACGCCGTCTCGCACGGCTCGACGTTCGCGCCCAACGAGCTCGCGATGGCAGCCGGGCTCGCGACGCTGCACGAGCTCGATGCCGAAGGCCTCGTCGACCGCTCGGCCCGGCTCGGCGCGCGGCTGGTCGAGCTGACGCGGCCGCTCGTGGAGGAGCTCGACATCGTCCACGACGTGCGCGGCCTCGGACTGATGTGGGCGATCGAGTTCGGCGAGCCGCGCAGCTCGGGGAAGCTCTCGTGGAAGCTGATCGAGAGGATGCAGCCGGGGCTCTTCGCGCAGCTCGTCGTCGTGCCGCTCTTCTCGAAGCACCGGATCCTCAGCCAGGTCGCGGGCCACAACATGGCCGTGCTGAAGGTGCTGCCGCCGCTCGTCCTCACCGACGAGGACGTCGAGCAGTTCGTCGACGCGCTCACGACGGCGATCGCCAAGGCGCGGCACATGCCGCGCGCGCTCGGCCGCTTTGCGCTGACGGCGGCCGGGATTCGCTAGTCGCGGAGCTCGCCGAGCTCCGAGCGCGACGCGATGCAGTCGGTCGCCCAGCGCTCGACCGTCGCGAGAATGCGCTCCGAGACGTCCTCGGGAACCGCGGCCCCCCCGACGGCGACGACGACCTGGTGCAGCGACGTCTCGACGTCGTCGCCGAACTCGTGCCGGGCCTCCGCTGTGACCGAGAAACGCGAGACCTCGCTGCGTAGCGAGCGCGCCAGGTCGTCGATCTCCGCGGCGGTCGCGTTCCGGCCTGCGTAGACGCCGAAGTTGACCCGCACTTCGAGTGCCGGCTCCTCCGGTTGCTGCACGCGAAATGCGATCGCCGGATCCATGACCCCCATCCTCTCTCTTTCCTACCGTCGCCGCGGGAAACTAACCGTCGCTCGGCTCCCACCGGAACTTCACGATCGCTACCGCCAGCCCTGCGACGCCCCACGCCGCGAGCACTCCGAGCGCCTTCGGCTGCGTCCAGATCGCCTCGCCGCGGAGGTAGACCGCGTTGACGAGGTCGACGAAGTACTTCAGCGGCAGCACGTCCCCGATCGCGCGCAGGAATGACGGGTAGTGCCGGGTCGGCCCGAACGAGCCGGTGAGGAACGCCATCGGCAGGAGGATGAAGTTGACGACCGCCGACGATCCCTCGCCCGAGCGGATCACAGACGCGGTCGCCACGCCGATCGCCGCGAACACCGCCGAGCCGGCGACGACCGCGAGCACGACCGAGCCGATCGCGTGCGGGAACGGCGTGCCGTAGAGGATGCGCCCGAGCACGAACAGCGCGACGGTCTGCAGCGCGAAGACGACGAGCGTCGACGCGAGCAGCGCGACGATGTAGGTCGCCGCGGGCAGCGGAGTCGCACGCAGCCGCTTGAGGATCGCCGCTTCGCGGCGCAGCACGAGCTGGATCGCGAGCCCGGCGAACGACGTGTTCGCGCAGCCGTAGCCGATCAGCCCCGCGAGCAGCGCCTGCGCCGCGGGCACGCCGTAGATCTTCCCCGTGTAGACCGAGCCGAGCAGCATGAAGAGCAGCAGCGGGAAAAGGAAGATGAAGAGCGCCGCCTCCTTGCTGCGCCAGAACACGAGCTGCTCCGCGCGGAACTGGTGGAAGAAGAGGCGCGCGCTCACTCGGCTCCCTCGTCCCCGGTGAGCGTGAGGTAGACGTCCTCGAGCGACGGCCGGCGCACCTCGAGCCGCTCGAGCTCCTCGCCGCGCGCGACGGCGTCCGCCGTCAGCTCGTGCAGCACGCGCGTCGGCTCCGACGTGCGGACGACGACCTCTTCGCCGTCGCGGCGGTACCGGATCTCGACCTCGAGGTCGCCGGTCGTGAGCTCGCGCGGCGTACCGACCTTGACGATCACGCCCTCGCGCATCACGGCGACGCGGTCGGCGAGCTGCTCCGCCTCGTCGAGGTAGTGCGTCGTCAGCAGCACGGTCTTGCCGAGCGAGCGGAGCGAGCGGATCATCTCCCATGCCGCGCGGCGCGCAGCCGGATCGAAGCCCGTCGTCGGCTCGTCGAGGAACACGAGGTCGGGGTCGCCGACGAGCGCGATGCCGAGGTCGAGTCGGCGCTTCTGTCCGCCGGAGAGCGTCTTCACGCGCGCGTCGCGCTTCTCGGCGAGACCGACGAGCTCGATCACCTCGTTCACGTCGCGCGAGCGCGCGTAGTAGCCGGCGAAGATCGCATGCGTCTCGCGCACGGTGAGGTTCGGCCAGAGCTCCGACTGCTGGAGCACGACGCCGATGCGCTCGCGGAACTCGGGGCCGGGATGCTCGGGATCGTGGCCGAGCACGGACACCTCGCCCGCGTCGCGGCGCCGGTAGCCCTCGAGGATCTCGACCGTCGTCGTCTTCCCGGCGCCGTTCGGCCCGAGCAGGCCGAACACCTCGCCCTCCTCGATCTCGAAGTCGACGCCGCGGACCGCCTCGAGCTCGCCGTATGCCTTGCGGAGCCCGCGGACGGTGATCGCGCTCACGCGTGGACCAGCTCGACGAGCGCGTGGCCGCACGGCGGGAAGCCCGGCTCGGGGCCGCCGGTGAGCGCGACGACCGCGCGGCCGCAGTCGGGCTGGTGACCCACGACGACGACGAGCTCGCCGCGTCCCGTCGCGACGCTGCGAATGTCGTCCGGGGTGGCACCGGGCGCGAGCCGCTCGTCGATCTCCGGCGCGCCGAGATCGAGCGCGGCCGCCGTCTCGCGTGCGCGCAGCAGCGGGCTCGACACCACCGCGTCGGGGCGGAGTGCACGGTTGCGCAGCTCCTCGCCGAGCTTGCGCGCCTGCTCGCGGCCGCGCTGTGTGAGCCGGCGCAGCTCGTCGGGGCTCCCGGGCGCGGCCTCGGCGTGGCGAACGATCAGGAGCTGCATCGCGGCCAGGATAATCCCGTGATGGCGAGGCTCGGGGGACCTGTCGGCGGGGCGGCTGCGTTCGCGCTCGTCGCGGGGCTGGCATTCGACGGCGGCGGCTTCCGGCCGGTGGCCTACGACCGCGCGCTCGTCGGGGCGAGCGCGCTCGCGCTGCTCGTCGCGCTCGCCGCAGGCGGGATGCGCGCCGGCCGGCATTCGCTGCTGCTGCTCGCGGGGCTCGGGGGGCTCACGGTGTGGACGGCGTCGTCGTGGCTCTGGTCGGACTCGCCGCCCGCGGCGCTCGACGAGGCACAGCGCACCGGCGCGTATCTCGCCATCGCCACGGCGGTCGTGGCCGCCGGCAGGCGCGTGCCGGCCGCGTGGCTCGCCGGTGGAGTGACGGCCGGGGTCTCCGTCGCGGCCGCGTGGAACCTCGCTCTGCGGCTCGCGCCCGACTGGGCCGGGCGTGCGCCGCTGCGGACCGACATCGGGCAGCTCGGCGACCCGGTCGGCTACGCGAACGGCATCGCGCTCCTCGCGGCCGTCGGCCTCGTGCTCGCGCTCGGGCTCGGCGGGCTCGCAACGCTGCTGCTCGTCCCGCTCGCCGCCGAGGTCGCATTGCAGCAGAGCACGGGCACCGTCGCCGCGCTCGGCGTGGGGCTCGCGGCGTATCTCCTCACCGCCGCCCAGCCGCTCCGCCGCGCGGCGCTCCTCGTCCTGCCGGTCGGGGGAGCGCTCGTCGTGGCGCACGCGGGCAGCGTCGTCGATCCGCCGCCGACGGACCTGCTGGCGGCCGGGCGCACCGGTCACCGCCTGCTGCTCATGCTCGTGCTCCTCACCGCCGCGCAGGCCGTGCTGCTCCGTGTCACCGCGGGGCTCGCGAACGCACGCCGCGTCCCGCCGCGCGCCGCTCGGCGCGCCGCTCTTGCCGGTGGGGCGGTCGCCGTCGCGAGCGCGCCGCTCGCGTTCGCGCACCACGAGCGCCTCCACTACTGGACCGCCGCGGCGCACGAGCTCGCCGGGAACCCGGTACTCGGCTCGGGTGCGGGCACGTTCGTCGACTGGTGGCTCCGCGTGCGCACGGTGCCGTCGTCGGCGCTCGAGGCGCATTCGCTCTACATCGAGACGCTGGCGGAGCTCGGCCCGCTCGGGCTCGCGCTGCTCCTCCTCGCGCTCGGCGCCGGGCTCGCCGCTGCGTGGCGGCTGCGGAGCCGGCCGATGGGTGCCGCCGTGCTCGGGGCCCTCGTCGCATACGACGCGGCCGCCGCCGTCGACTTCCACTGGGAGCTCGCAGGCGTCACTGCTCCGGCGATCCTGCTCGCCGCGTCGGCTGCGGTGCACGCCGAGAGTGCTGCCGTCGTCATGCGCCATCGCCTCGTCGTGCCTGCGCTCACTGCGTTCGCCGCCGCCGGTGTGCTCGCCCTCGCCGGCAACACGGCCCTCGAGCGCGGCAACCCGGAACGTGCGCTTCGGTTTGCGCCGTACTCGTCGAGCGCGTGGAAGCTCATCGGCGCCGCGCGCGGCGGTGAAGGAGACCGGGCCGGCGCAGCGCGCGCATATCGTCGTGCGCTCGCACTCGACCCGAACGACTGGAGCGCCTGGGTCGCGCTCGCCGAGGTGACGAGCGGCGAGCCGCGCCGCTCCGCGAGGGCGGAGGCGGCGCGGCTCAATCCACTCGGCGGTGCGCCTTAGCGGATGCTCACCTGCACGAGCCGGCGGCTCGAGCTGCCGGCGAGCACGGGCTGGCCCTCCACGCGTGCACGTACGAACATCACGAGTGCGTCGTGGCGGCCCAGCGGCATGTTCACCGTCGGGTTGATCGTCATGGTCGCCCAGCCGGTCTGATCCGTGCGGACCTCGCCCGACGTCTGCGCCCACGCGTACGGCAGGCCGGTGACGAGCACGAGCGCATCGCGCACGACGTAGCCGCGCGTGTCGGACACATGGAAGCGGCCGGTGAACGGCGCGCGCGTCATCAGACGGCCCGGCGAGAACTGCAGGCTGTCGATGACGAGGCGCTCGCCCCCTGTCACGCTCGACGCCGGGATCGACGTCGCCCCGTTCGAGAGCTTGATCGCGCCCTCGGGCCCCGGCTGGCCGACGACCGCGGTCTGCGCGGACGTCGCCGATGTGGACCCACTCGAGCTCGTCGCCGTCACGACGACGCGGATCGTCTTACCCGCGTCGGCGGTCTGGACCGCGTACGTCGTTCCGGTCGCACCCTTGATCGCCGTGCACGCGTTGCCCTGGGCGTCGCACTGCTGCCAGGCGTATGAGTACGTCGGGGTCGTCTGGCTGTTCCACGTTCCCGTGTTCGCGGTCAGCGTCTGGCCGATCTGCGCGTTGCCGCTGATCGACGGAGCTGCCGTGTTCTGCGGGGCGTAGTTCGCCTCCGCGGCCGAGCCGGCCGCCAGGCTCGTCCCTCCGATCACGGTCAGCGCCGCAACGAGCACGGCCAACGTGGCCGCCGCGGCGAGCAGCCGCGGAATGATTTTTCTGGACATCACCGGAGCCTCCTTGTCGCTTACAACAAAGAAGTGCCCGGAGAAAGAAGATCGGAATCCGAACTAACCGAAGCCTTACATGGACGCTAGAGTCGGCTCCAGTGGCCGGGTTCCGCTACGTCGTCTGCGACGTCTTCACGGACGTGCCGCTCCAGGGGAACCAGCTCGCGGTGTTCACGGACGCCCGCGAGATCCCGGAGCCGCAGCTCCAGCGGCTCGCGAAGGAGTTGTGCTTCTCGGAGACGGTGTTCGTGTACCCGCCCGCCGCGGACGGGCATGTGCGGATCCGCATCTTCACGCCGGACTTCGAGATCCCGTTCGCCGGGCATCCCGTGCTCGGGACGGCGTTCGTCCTCGCCGGACCGCTGCAGCTCGTCGTGCTCCGCATCGAGACGGGCCAGGGGACGGTGCCGGTCGAGGTCGAGCGGGAGGGCGCGCGCATCGTCTACGGGCGCATGGAGCAGCCGCTGCCGACGGTCGAGCCCTACGAGCGCCCCGACGAGGTGCAGGCGGCGCTCGGCGTCACGTCGGAGCTCCCGGTCGAGCTCTACGACAACGGGCGGCCGAACGTGTACGTCATCGTGTCCACGACCGAGGAGGTGGTCGCGCTACGGCCCGACCTCGAGCGGCTCGCGGCGCTCGGGCCGCTCGGCGTGAACTGCGCCGCCGGGAGCGGTCCGAAGTGGAAGACGCGCCGCCTCATCTGTCACCCCGAGCATGGTGTGCGCGAGGACCCGGCCACCGGCTCCGCGGCCGGACCGCTCGCGCTCCATCTCGCGCGCCACGGGCGGATCGCGTTCGGCGACGAGATCGAGATCGCGCAAGGCGCCGAGGTCGGCCGGCCGTCGACGCTGTATGCGCGTGCAGACGGGTCGGCGGACGGCGTCGAGCGGATCGAGGTCGGCGGCTCCGCGGTGATCGTCGCACGCGGCGAGTTCCGCTTCTGACGCCTCGGCTCAGTCGATCCAGGCGATCGCGACGACGTCCGGCAGCTCGAACGGCAGCGAGCGCCAGAACACGCCGCCGTTCACCGAGAGATAGAGCCGGTTGCGCGCCGCATACAGCATGCGGTCGGGATCGTCGTCGGCGACGGCGACCGCGAAGCCAGCGGGGAGCCCGCCGCCCGCTTCGCTCCACGTCACGCCGCCGTCCCGCGAGATCGCGAGCGGCGGGCGGCGGTCGAGCAGCGCGACGATCGTCGCGCCTGCACCCGCGGTCGCGACGACGCGCGGGAGGTCGACGTGCGGCGCCCCCGTCTCGGGCAGCTCGCTGCCGGGGCCGAGCGGCGCCTCCTCCTCGACGTCGAGCAGGAAGACGCCCTCCGTCGTGTCGACAGCCGCGATCACCGGCTCATCATGAGCGCCGCGACGAGCGCGGTGGCGCGGCGTGCGGCCGACGCCGGCGCGTGCCCCTCCGCGCGGGCGGCGAGGTACGCGGCGCCGAACGCGTCGCCCGCGCCCGTCGGGTCGGCGCCGTCGCCGACAAGTCGCGCCGGAACGTGCTCGACCTGGTCGCGCACGATCACGGTCGACCCTCTCGGCCCGAGCGTGAGCACGACCTCGGGGACGCCCAGCTCTGCGAGCGCGTCCGGCTCGGTGCTCCCGACGAGCACGTTCGCCTCGTCCTCGGCGATCTTGAGGATCGCGACGTGCCGCAGCATCGCGGGGTCGTAGTCCGCGTCGAGCCGGAGCGGCCCCGCCTCCGGTACGCGCACGAGCCCTTGCGCGTCGAGCATCAGCCGCCGCCCGAGGCCGAGGCGCTCGAGGGCGGCTGCGTCGAAGTCGCTTCGCAGAAGGGGAGCGACGAGCAGCCACTCGACGCGGCGCAGGAGCATTCCCTGGGGCTCGTCCGTCGTCCACGGCTCGCCGACCTGCTCGACCGTCATCGTGCGCGTGCCGCCGGCGTCGTAGGAGAAGGAGAAGCGCGTCGTCTCGCCGCCGACCGCGAGTGACGCAGGCAGCCCGAGCGTCGCGAGCCGCCGCTGGAAGCGCGCGCGGTCGGCCTCGCCGCACTTCGCGAAGAGCACCGCCTCCTCGCCGAGCGTGTGGAGTGCGCGCCCCGAGTACCACGGCGCGCCGCCGATGCGCGGCGCACCGCCGCCGACGACGTCGCGAGAAAGGTGGCCGATGACTGCGAGCGCCCGCACGGACGCCCAATCTATGCAGGCACGCGCTCGGCCCGTCGCGCCTGCGTCGCCGCGGCGATCGCGACAGCGAGCACGAACGAGACGGCGAAGCCGGGCAGCGATGCGCCGATCCCTCCGTGCAGCGGGTGCAGGCGGGCGAGCCAGTGCGACCAGAAGCCGAGACCCTGCGTCTGCGCGAGCCACTCGTAGAGGACGAACCCCACGAGCCACGCGCCGATCATCCCGGGACGCCACGCAGGCCCGTGGAAGATGTGCGCGCGCGAGTAGTGGCGTCCGGCGACGAGCCAGTCGGCGAGCAGCACGCCGAAGAGCGGCACGAAGAACGCACCGAGGAGCAGCAGGAACTGCTGATACTGCGTGAGGTCGATGCCGAGCGAGATCGCGGTGGCGAGCACGGCGACGCCGACGATCAGCAGCCGCTGCGACGCGCGCGGGAAGAAGTTCTGCATCGACACCGCGGTGGAGTAGATGTTCGCGAACGCCTCGTCGGTCTCGTCCACCGTCAACGCGAGCAGCGCGAGCACGGAGCCGACGCCCCCGGCAGCGACCGTGGTCAGCACGTCGGTCGGGCCGCCGATCGATGGGTGTGAGAGCACGAGGATCGCGCCGAACCCGAACTGGAAGAGCGTGGGCAGCAGATAGCCGAGGCCGGCGCCGACGAAAGCGGAGCGCGGCGTGCGCGCGAAGCGCGTGTAGTCGGCGACGAGTGGCACCCACGACACCGTCAATGCGATCACGAGATCCACGCCGAGCCAGAACGATCCGCCGTGGCCGCCCGAGTGCCACAGACGATGCACGTGGCCGTGCTCGACGATCCAGATCGCGAGGTAGACGATCGACGCGCCGACGGCCCAGATGCCGATCTTGCGCACGAAGCGGCGCACGAACCCGATGGGGCCGAGCAGCGCGAGCACGAGGCCGAGGCCGCCGAAGCACAGCTTCCACAGCCAGACGAGGTGGATGCCGAACAGCCGCTGCATCAACGCATCGGCGGCAACGGCGATGATCGTGATCTCGAACACCGACCAGCCGAGGCACTGCAGCACGTTGAGCCCGGTCGGGAGATACGAGCCGCGCTGGCCGAGCGGCGCGCGCTGCAACGCCATCGTCGGCACGCGCGCATCCGCACCGATGTACGCAGCGACGCCGAGCATCGTGTTGCCGATCACGCCGCCCACGACGGTGGCGAGCAGCGCCTGCTTCAGCGAGAGCCCGAGATACGCCGCCGCGACGAGCACGAGCAGCGAGATGCCGAGGTTCGTCCAGAGGAGGAACGAGTCGAGCGTGCCGAGCACGCGCAGCCGATCCGGGACCGGCTCGATGCCCCACGCTGGTGTCTCGTTCTGCAAGCGCTCTCCCTTCGCCGGTACGAGCCGGAGCAGGTTCGACGGGTGTGATCTCAGCCGTGCGGCGCGCGGCACCCCGGTGGCCGGAGGGTAGCGCAGGCTCCGCGGAGCCGGCCACCGGGAGACGACGTCGGAGTACGACGTCGATGTGATCTAGCTCCGTCCGTAGCGTGCGGCGCGTGCCGCCGCCTCGGGGCGCACGCCGGCGTCGAGGAGGCGCCGGCGCGTCTCGCTCTCGGCAAGCAGACGGAACAGCAGCCACGCTGCGACGCCGAGCAGCACGAGCGAGCCCTCGACGAGCATCACCCCGCCTCCGGCCCGCTGGTCCGCGAGCGCGCCGAGCCCCCACGTGTGGCGTGCGTGCACGTAGCGCGCGTAATAAGGGCGGCTCGACCACAGAAACACCTGCGCGAGCGCAAGCGTGACGAGCCACATGCCCCCGACGTAGGCGAGCTTGCGTCCTGCGGAGAACCACGCCGGCCCCGGTAGCGGCTCGAGCAGCGCCGCCCAGACCAGCACGCCGCACGCGAAGAAGAGCGAGTGCTGCAGCGCGTGCACCGCGTCGTGCCGAAGCGCGGCGTCGAAGAGCGGCGTCACGTGCCAGACGCAGAGGTCGGCGGCCCAGAGCGGGAGCGCCACGACCGGGTGCGCGAGCACGCGCAGGGCGCGCAGCGGACGCAGCGCGAGCAGCGGCCGCAGCAGCGGGCCGTCGAGGCCGAGCACGACGAGCAGCGGCGCGACGTCGCCGATCAGCAGGTGCTGCGCCATGTGCGCCGAGAAGAGGTCGTGCTCGCCCAGCCGGTCGAGCGGCGACCAGAGCGCGGCGAGGAGCACCGCGACTCCTGCGGCGAATGCGAGCACTCGGCGGCGCGACACGCGACGGCCGCGCCGCCGGGCGTCCCACGCGGCGAGCGCGTAGGCGGCGGCGAGCGCGGCGACGAGAGCGGCCTGAAGCATCGGCGTCGTTTCACCGGCCCCGGCGGGGGTAGCCGTCGAACGCAGTGATCACCGGAGGCGGAGGGAGGCGGAGGGCCGCGCTCGTGCTCGTGCCCGCGGCGCTCGTGCTCGCGGGTTGCGGCTCGAGCCAGGACGTGCTGGCCCCGCACAGCCGCTCGGCACGGGGGATCGCGTCGCTCTGGTGGGACATGCTGATCGGCTCCGCGCTCGGGCTCGGCCTCGTTGCGCTGATCCTCGGGGCGGCGTGGGTGCGCCGCAACGAGCCGGGCGTGCCCGGGGTCCGCGACGGCGACCGCGCCGCGCTCGGAGTCGTGCTCGTCCTTGGTCTCGCCGTCCCCATCGTCGTCCTCTCCGCCCTCTTTCTGTTCGCGAACATCTTCCTGATCCGCGACACGACGCTGCCGACGGCCTCCGCCGCGGCCTCGGACCGCCCGGCGCTGACGATCCGCGTCGTCGGCCACCGGTTCTGGTGGGAGGTGCGTTACCCGGGGACGGCCGCCGTAACCGCGAACGAGATCCACATCCCCGTGCGCACGCCGGTGCAGGTGCTCGTCGCGACGCAGGACGTGATCCACAGCTTCTGGGTGCCGGAGCTGAACCGGAAGATCGACATGATCCCGGGGCAGGTGAACCGCGTGCTGCTCTACGCGGACGCCCCCGGGCGCTACCGGGGCCAGTGTGCGGAGTTCTGCGGGCTCCAGCACGCCCAGATGGGCTTCTACGTCTTCGCCGACCCGCTGCCGCGCTTCCGGGCGTGGCTCGCGCGCCAGGCCGCGCCCGCGGCTCGCACGAGCGGCTCGGCGCTCTTCGTGTCGCATTGCGCGAGCTGTCACACGATCCGCGGCGTCAGCGCACGCAGCGACGTCGGGCCCGACCTCACGCACGTCGGGTCGCGGACGACGCTCGCGGCGCTGACGATCCCCAACACGCACGCAGCGCTCGTGCAGTGGCTGCGGGATCCACAGCGCGTCAAGCCCGGGAGCGCGATGCCCGTCCTCGATCTGACGGACGCCGAGGTGTCGAGACTCGCCGGCTATCTGGAGTCGCTGCGATAGCCGTCGTGACTCCCGCACCGCCGGTCGAACGGCTCGAGCGCATCTGGGCGCCGCGCCCCGGGGTGCTCGGCTGGCTGACGACGACCGACCACAAGCGCATCGGCCTTCTCTATTTCTGGGCGACGCTGGTGTTCTTCGGCGCAGGCGGCGTCGAGGCGCTGCTGATCCGGACGCAGCTCGCCCAGCCGCACAACCACGTGCTCGGTCCGAACGCCTACGACCAGGTCTTCACGATGCACGGCCTCACGATGATCTTCTGGTTCATCATCCCGATGACCACCGGCGCGTTCGGGAACTACCTCATCCCTCTGATGATCGGCGCGCGCGACCTCGCGTTCCCGCGCTTGAACGCGCTCAGCTTCTGGGTCTTCGCCGCGTCCGGCGTCTTCCTCTACACCGGGCTCTTCCTCGGGTTCGGGCCGAACGCCGGCTGGTTCGACTACGTGCCGCTCGCGTCGCGCCTCTACGACCCCGGCCGGAACATCGAGTTCTACACGCTCGGGTTGATCTTCAACTCGATCGCGTCGACGCTCACCGCGGCGAACTTCATCGTGTCGATCTTCAAATGCCGTGCTCCCGGCATGTCGTTCAACCGCATCCCGCTCTTCTGCTTCGCGTTCCTCGCCGCGTCGTTCGGCCTGCTCTTCGCGTTACCGGCATTGAGCGCCGACCTCGTCTATCTCTTTCTCGACCGCAACGTCGGCACCCACTTCTTCGATCCGGCGCACGGCGGCGCGACGCTGCTCTGGCAGCACCTGTTCTGGTTCTTCGGGCATCCGGAGGTCTACATCCTCATCGTGCCCGCGTTCGGGATCGCCACGGAGATCATCCCGGCCTTCACCCAGCGGAAGATGATCGCGTTTCCTCTGGTCGCGATCGCCGAGCTGCTCGTCGTCTTCATCGGCTTCGGTGTCTGGGCGCACCACATGTTCGCGACAGGGATCCCGACCGTGACGCTCGTGTTCTTCGCGGGTGCGAGCGCGATGGTGGTGATCCCGTCGACGATTCAGGTCTTCGCCTGGTCCACCACGATCTTCACGGGCCTGCCGCGGTTCAAGACACCGTTGCTCTTCATCGTCGGCTTCATCCTCTTCTTCGTCGCCGGCGGCCTTACGGGGATCATGTTCATCGCGATCCCGTTCGACCAGCAGATGACCGACACGTACTTCGTCGTCGCGCACTTCCACTACATCATCTTCGGCGCCGCGGTCTTCCCGATCTTCGGCGGGATGTACTACTGGTTCCCGAAGGTCACCGGGCGCATGTACTTCGAGCGCGCGGGCCAGGTCAGCTTCTGGATCATCTTCGCCGGGACGAACCTGCTCTTCTTCCCGATGCACATCGTCGGGCTGCTCGGGATGCCGCGCCGCGTCTACACCTACCCCAGCGGCCTCGGCTGGACGATCTACAACGTGCTCGAGACGATCGGCGGCTTCGTCACGGCGGCGGGGATCCTGCTGCTCTTCGGCAACCTCGTCGTCTCGTACTTCCGCGGGCCGCGCGCCGAGCCCGACCCATGGCACGGCCCGACGCTCGAATGGAGCGTGCCGTCGCCGCCGCCGGAGTACAACTTCGCGGTCGTGCCGACGGTGTCGAGCGCCTACCCGAACTGGGACGCCGCCGACCGGGAGCTCGACCGGCAGCGCCTCGCCGCCGGAGCGGGCGTGCTCGACGAAGGACCGGAGCAGGTCGTTTCGTCGTTCGTCGACGGTGAGACGCAGGAGGTCGTGCGGATGCCCCACGACTCGCCGTGGCCGATCCTGGTGGCGCTCTGCCTGAGCGCGATGTTCGCCGTGCTCGCCGTCGAGAAGTACACCGTCGCGGCGTTCCTCGGCGGGCTGCTCGTGCTCACGCTCGTCGGCTGGCACGCGAAGGAGCCGGAGGAGGCGTGAGCGCGTACGGCATCGGTGCGGCGGCGCGCGGCGGCCGCGAGCGGCCGCTCGGCTGGTGGGGCGCCGCCATGCTCGTCGCGACGGAGGCGACGCTGCTCGCCGTCATGACGGCGACGTACTTCTACCTTCGGTTCAAGAACGTCGCGTGGCCGCCGCGGGGCGTGCCCGTGCCGACGCTCGTCGTGCCGCTGCTCGTTCTCGGGCTGCTGCTCGCAGCGACGACGCCCGTGTGTCTCGGCGTGCGTGCCGGACGCGCGCGACGGCGGGCGGCGACATGCGGCTGGCTGATCGTCGCCCTCGTGCTGCAGGCGGCGTACCTCGCGCTGCAGCTGCACCAGTACGCACACGACCTGCGCCGGTTCGCACCGAGCGGAAGCGCGTACGGGTCGATCTACTACACGCTGCTCGGCGCTGCGGACGCGCACGTCGCCGTGGGGCTGCTCCTGACCCTCTGGCTGCTCGCAAAGCTCGCGCGAGGGATCACGCGCTATCGCCTCAACGCACTCGAGGCGATCTCCTTCTACTGGTATGCCGTGAACGCGCTCACGGTCGTCGTCACGCTCACCGTCCTCTCTCCGGCGCTGTGACGATCCGCCGCCTTTCGGCACTCCAGTGGTTCGGCTTCCTCGCCGGCGGCGTGATCTGGTTCGCGTCGTTCCTCGCAGGCACCGGCGTCTCGATCGCCGTGTGCAACCCCGCGAGCGGCCGGTGGGGGATTCCGCACGACGCGGTGCAGCTCGGCCTGCTCATCTTCGCGGCGGCGTGCGTGTGCGCCGCCGAGGCTGCCGCGGTCGTCGTCTTCCGCGCAACGCGCGCGGTACAAGACGCGGACCCGCCCCCACCCGGGCGGCTTCACTTCTTCGCGGTCGGCGCGATGGTCGGGAACCTCGTGTTCTTCGTGATCATCCTGCTGACCGGTGTCGCCACGATCGTCGACCGGGCGTGTCACCAGGCATGAGCGTGCGCGTACTCGCGGTGTTGCTCGCGCTCGCCGTTCCCGGAGCGGCGTCGGCCGCGCGCGCCCAGCAGGGTCTCGCCCTCTACGGCCGCTACTGCGTCTCGTGCCACGGGCCCGGGGGCGAGGGCCTGCCCAGCGTTCCCGCGCCGTCGCTGCGCGGCGTCGGGGCGCTCGCCGCGGACTTCTATCTCCGCACCGGCTACATGCCGCTGCCGCGCGCCGGCCTCCAGCCGCGGCGGTCGCGCCTCCTGCTCGGGCCGCGCGCGATCGATGCGCTCGTCGCCTACGTCGCGTCACTCGGCGGAGGGCCGCCGGTGCCGGCGCCGCACCCGGAGCGTGGGAGTCTCTCGGCCGGACAGCAGCTGTTCACCGAGAAGTGCTCCGGCTGCCACCAGATCGTCGGCGCGGGCGGCTACGTCACGGGTGCCGTGCCGCCGAACCTCGACGAGGCGACCCCGGTGCAGATCGCGGAGGCCGTGCGCATCGGGCCGTATGTCATGCCGACGTTCACCCGCAAGGCGATCACCGACTCGCAGCTCGACTCGATCATCCGCTATGTCGAGTTCGCGAAGCATCCCGACAACCGCGGCGGCTGGTCGCTCGGGGACGTCGGGCCGGTCCCCGAGGGGCTCGTAACGTGGTTCCTCGGTGCGAGCGTGCTCGTCGGCGTGTGCCTCGTGATCGGGCGGAGGCTCCGTGGCTAAGACGAGAGACTGGCTGCTCGCAGGGATCGTGCTCCTCCTCGGCCGCACCCGGTCGCAGCCGGGCGACCGGGAACGTCGTCTCGTGCCCGAACGTCCGCCGAATCCGCGCGCCGAGCTCGCCGTCCTCGCACTGCTCGGGCTCTCGTCGTCGGCTGCGATCGCGTTCGTCGTCGTGTATGCGCTTTCGGCACAGACGCAGCTGCTCGGTCTCGCCATCGGCCTCGCGCTCGTCTTCCTCGCTGCTGCGCTCGTCGTCGCGGGGAAGGAGCTCATGCCGGAAGAGGAGCTCACCGACGAGTACCCGGCCGACGAGCGTCCGCCGGCGCAGGAGACGGTTGCGCAGCTCGTCGACGACGGCGTCGGCAGCATCACGCGGCGGCGCCTGCTCAAGCTCGGCCTGCTCGGCGCGGGCGGGACGCTCGGCCTCGCGGCGATTGCGCCGGCGGTCTCGTTCGGCCCGCTCTTCCGGGTGCGCGAGCTCTTCGCGACCCCGTGGCGGAAGGGCCGCCGGCTCGTCGACGAGTCCGGGCGGCCGTGGCGCGCGTCGGACATCGAGGAGTCCGACTTCTATACCGCGTTCCCCGAGGGCGCGAACAAGGAGGAGATCGGCTCCCCGATCGTGCTCGTGCGCCTGCCGCCCGACCGGCTCGCGCTGCCGCGCGAGCTCACCGGCTACGACGCGAGCGGCATCGTCGCGTACTCGAAGATCTGCACCCACGCCGGCTGCGCGATCGCCATGTACCGTGCGCCGCTCTTCCAGCCGGGCGAGCCGCGCCCCGCGCTCGTCTGCCCGTGCCACTACTCGACATTCGACCCCGCGCGCGGAGGCGAGGTGCTCTTCGGCCCCGCGGGCCGGCCGCTGCCGATGCTACCGCTCGAGATCGACGCTCACGGTTATCTCCGCGCGCGCGGGAACTTCGACGGGCCGGTGGGGCCCTCGTGGTGGGGCGTCCGTAACCGAAAGCCGTCGAGCCAGTGATCCGCCGCACCGTCCGCTATCTCGACCAACGAGCCGGGGCCGCACCGTTCGTTCGCAAGGCGTTGCGCTATCTCTTTCCCGATCACTGGTCGTTCCTGCTCGGCGAGGTGGCGCTCTACGCGTTCCTCGTGCTCGTCGCGACCGGCGTGTACCTGACGTTCTTCTTCGTCGACAGCACGCACGACGTCGTCTACCACGGGTCGTATCTGCCGCTGCGCGGACAGCACATGAGCGAGGCGTACCGCTCTGTCGTCGATCTGTCGCTCTCCGTGAAGGCGGGACTGCTGATCCGGCAGACGCACCATTGGGCGGCGAACGTCTTCATCGCGGCGATCATCCTGCACCTCCTCCGCGTCTTCTTCACCGGCGCCTATCGCAAGCCCCGCGATTTCACATATCTCATCGGTGTGACGCTGCTGGTGCTCTCCCTGCTCGAGGCGTTCATGGGTTATTCGCTCGTCGACGACCTGATGTCGGGGATGGGCCTCTTCATCGGGTACTCCGTCGGGCTGTCGATCCCGTTCGTGGGGGCGAATGTGATGGCGTGGCTCTTCGGCGGGGCGTTCCCGGGTGCGGAGAGCCTCTGGCCGCGCCTCTACATCGCGCACGTGCTGCTGTTCCCGATCCTGATCGGGACGCTGCTCGCGGTTCATCTCGCGCTCGTCGTCGCGCGGCATCACACGCAGTTCCGTGGCGTGCGGCGCAGCGAACGCCGCATCGTCGGGGCGCCGACGTGGCCGGCGCAGGTGCCGCGCTCGCTCGGTCTGCTCCTCGCGGTCGCGGGCGTGCTGTTCCTGCTCGGCGGGCTCGTGCAGATCAACCCGGTCTGGCTCTGGGGGCCGTTCCACACGTGGCAGGCGACGAACGGCGCGCAGCCCGACTGGTATCTCGGCTGGCTGATCGGCGGCCTTCGTCTCGTGCCGGGGTGGGACTTCACGATCGGGCGCTACACCGTCGTCCCCGGGCCGTTCTGGGGCGGCGCGGCATTCCCGCTGATCGTGATGGGCTTCCTCTATCTCTGGCCGTGGCTCGAGCGGATGGCGACGGGCGACCGCGGATTCCACAATCTGCTCGACCGCCCGCGTGACCGGCCCGTGCGTACCGCGATCGGCGTCGCCATGGTGACGTGGGTGCTGCTCGTGTTCATCGCGGGATCGTCGGACCGCGTGAGCGACCTCTTCGGCATCTCGTATGTCGACCAGATCTGGTTCTACCGCGGCGCGGTGCTCGTCGGCCCGGCACTGGCGGGCGTCGTCGCGCATCGCGTGTGCCGGGAGCTCCTCGCGGGCGAGGCAGTCGAGCGCGAACGGGCGCGGGCGGAGACGGAGGCACGCCTGGCGCGGACCAGTCCCGGGGCCTGACCCCTGCTTTTTGGACGGGTCCTACGACGCGAGCAAACGGCGGAGCACGTACGGGAGGATCCCGCCGTGGCGGAGGTACTCGCGCTCGCGCGGCGTGTCGAGCCGGACGCGCGCGCGGAACTCCTTCCCGTCGGCGCGCACCGTGACCTCGTCGGCCTCGCCGTTCTCGACGCCGGCGATCGCGTACTCCTCGCGACCCGTGAGGCCGAGCGACTCGCGGTTCTCGCCGGGGAGGAACTGGAGCGGCAGCACGCCCATCATCAGGAGGTTGGACCGGTGGATGCGCTCGTACGACTCCGCGATCACCGCGCGCACGCCGAGCAGGTTCGGCCCCTTGGCGGCCCAGTCGCGCGACGACCCGGAGCCGTATTCCTTGCCCGCGAGCACGATCGTCGGCACGCCGTCGGCGCGGTAGCGCATCGCGGCGTCGTAGATCGTCGTCTCGTCGCCGTCCGGCAGGTGCGCCGTCCACGTGCCCTCGCTGCCGGGCACGAGCTGGTTCCGCAGCCGGACGTTCGCGAACGTGCCGCGCACCATCACCTCGTGGTTGCCGCGCCGCGCGCCGTACGAGTTGAAGTCGCGCCGCTCGACGCCGTGCTCGAGCAGGTACTTCCCGGCAGGAACGTCGGCGCGGATCGCGCCGGCAGGGGAGATGTGGTCGGTCGTGACCGAGTCGCCGAGCATCACGAGCACGCGCGCGCCCGCGATGTCCTCCACTCTCCCGGGCGTTGCGGGCATCCCGTCGAAATAGGGCGGCAGCCGGACGTACGTCGAGTCGTCCTGCCAGTCGTAGAGATCGCCCTCGGGCGTCTCCAGTGCGCGCCACTGGTCGTCGCCCGTGTAGACGTCGCCGTACGTGCGCGAGAACATCTCGCCGTTCACCGACGACGCGATCGTGGAGTCGATCTCCTCCGACGACGGCCAGACGTCGCGCAGGAACACGGGCCCGTCGGTCCCCTCGCCGAGCGGCTCGTTCACGAGATCGATGTCCATCCGGCCCGCGAGCGCGTACGCGACGACGAGCGGCGGTGAGGCGAGGTAGTTCGCCTTCACGTCGCCGTGGATGCGCGCCTCGAAGTTCCGGTTCCCGGAGAGCACCGCGCACACGATCAGCTCGCCTTCGGTGACGGCCTCGCCGATCGCGTCGGGGAGCGGGCCCGAGTTTCCGATGCAGGTCGTGCAGCCGTAGCCGACCGTGTTGAAACCGAGCTCGTCGAGGTAGCGGTCGAGCCCGGAGCGCGCGTAGTACTCGGTGACGACCTTCGAGCCCGGCGCGAGCGACGACTTGACCCACGGCTTGCGCGTCAGGCCGAGCTCGACGGCCTTCTTCGCAAGGAGGCCGGCGCCGATCATCACGGACGGGTTCGACGTGTTCGTGCACGACGTGATCGCGGCGATCACGACCGAGCCGTGCTCGAGCGTGTAGTCCTCGCCGCGGACCTGCACCGATTTCTTCGTCGCCGTCGCGACGGCGTGCGTCGTCTCGGCGTCCGGCTCCGGCTCGGGCTCGCCGCCCGGCTGCTGCTCCGTCGTCGGGTCGCTCGCCGGGAACGTGTCCGCGAGCGCCTTGTCGGGGCTGCCGTTCGCATACGCGACGCCGAACGTGTCGAGCGCCTCGATGAATGCGTCCTTCGCGTTCGCGAGCGACACGCGGTCCTGGGGACGACGCGGGCCTGCGAGCGACGGCTCGACGTCGCCGAGGTCGAGCTCGACGACCTGCGTGTACGTCGGGTGCTCGCTCGGGTCGTGCCAGAGCAAATTCTCCTTGCAGTACGCCTCGACGAGCGCGATGCGCTCCTCGGGGCGGCCTGTCAGCCGCAGGTAGTTCAGCGTCACGTCGTCGACGGGGAAGAAGCCGCACGTCGCGCCGTACTCGGGGCTCATGTTCCCGAGCGTCGCGCGATCGGCGAGCGCGAGCGACGAGACGCCGTCGCCGTAGTACTCGACGAACTTCCCGACGACGCCGACCTTGCGGAGCATCTCCGTCACGGTCAGCACGAGATCGGTCGCAGTCGCGCCTTGCGGCAGGGCGCCCGACAGCTTGAAGCCGACGACCTGCGGAACCAGCATCGAGAGCTTCTCGCCGAGCATTGCCGCCTCGGCCTCGATCCCGCCCGTGCCCCAGCCGAGCACGCCGAGCCCGTTCACCATCGTGGTGTGCGAATCGGTGCCGACGAGCGTGTCGGGGAACGCGACACCGTCACGAGACTCGACGACGCGCGAGAGGTACTCGAGATTGACCTGGTGACAGATGCCCGTGTTCGGCGGGACGACGACGAAGTTGTCGAACGCAGCCTGCCCCCAGCGCAGGAACGCGTACCGCTCCTTGTTGCGCTTGAACTCCAGCTCGACGTTGTGCGAGATCGCGAGCCGTGACGCGAACTCGTCGACCTGCACCGAGTGGTCGATCACGAGCTCGACCGGAATCAGCGGGTTGATCTTCGCCGCGTCTCCGCCGTGGTCGCGCATCGCATTGCGCATCGCGGCGAGGTCGACGACGCAGGGCACGCCGGTGAAGTCCTGCAGCAGCACGCGCGCGGGCGCGAACGAGATCTCCCTCGACGGCTCGTCGGCCGCGACCCAGCCGGCGACCGCCTCGACCTCGGCGTCCGTCCCGTTCCGCAGCACGTTCTCGAGCAGGATCCGCAGCGTGTACGGCAGCCGTGCGACGTCCCATTTCGCCTGCAGCGAGTCGAGGCGGTAGATCGAGTACTGCGTGTCGCCGACTCGGAGCTGGTCAGGCTGGGCCATACCTCGATTCAAGCAGAAGCCGTCAGGCCTTCGGCTGCGTCGTGACCTTCGTGCCTTCGCGCTCCACGCGGGCGCGCTGCGGCCCGACGGTGTACTTCGGGTCGCGTGCGGACTGGAATCCCGCCTTGAACACGGACCAGCGGAGGCAGAGGCCGCCGGCACAGACGAGCGCGCCGCCGAGCACGGCCGCGCCGCGGCTGCGACCGCCGCGCTTGGCAAGCACCGTGGCGCCGGCGCCCGCGAGAGCCTTCGCCGCGAGCCCGAGCGTCCCGGCGGCTCCCTTGCGGTACACCTCGCCGACCTCGCCGAGGCGGAGCTCCATCGCCCGCATCAGTGCGATGTCGGCCGCCACCGCGCCGATCGCGAGCCGCCGCGCAGGGCCTGCGTGCTCCGGGTCGACCGCCATGCATGCCGCTGCGCCCGCGCTTGCGGCGGCGGTCGCACCGAAGAGCCACGGCAGCTCTTTGCGTCCCTCGTGCCACACGGGCACCGCGGTGTCCGCGATGAGGACGCCGGTGTACGTCGCGAGCGCCGGACCGAAGAGCGCGGCCACCGTGGCGGCGGTGTGCCGCAGCGGGCGAAGCCGCCCGAGCCGCTCGAGGGCGGCCGCCGTGCTCGACGCTCCGCCGCTCGCGAGCAGCACCCAGGAGCCCATGTTCATCGGCGATGTCGGCTTCACGACCCGCAGCATGTGGTGGAAACGCTCGGGCCGGCCCAGGTCGGCGATCAGCAGCGGCGGACAGGCCGCGTCCGCGAGCGCGCCGATGTAGAGCGCGCGTCGTGCGAGCTGCTCGTTGCCGAAGAGCGTCGCCGACAGGCTCAATACCGAGGACGCGCCGCCGAGCCCGCCGGTGAAGAAGTACGTCGGGATCTGCCACGTCCACGTGGGCTCCTTGATCACCGGGCGCCCGTAGTACGAGCTCATCGACGCCTCCCGATGAACGCGCAGGCGACACCGGCGACGAGCACGGTTGCGGCCGCCGCCATGCTCGACCACATCTCGCCGAGATGCTTCGTCGTCACGATCGGATCCGGGGGCAACCCGTACACCTCCGGGTCGTCGAGCAGGAGGAAGAACGCGCCGAATCCGCCGACGCCGTCGTCCGGGTCGCGCCCGTAGAGCTGTACGCCGTTCCAGCCTTCGCCGGAGAGCTTCGCCAGCCGCGCATCCGCGCGCTCGCGCAGCTCGTCGAGCGGGCCGAACTGAATCGACTGCGTCGGGCACGCCTTCGCGCAGGCGGGCTCGTGCCCGCCCTTCAGCCGGTCGTAGCAGAGCGTGCATTTCCACACGCGTCCGTCCTCGTTGCCGTGGAACGCGGGCAGCTCCGGCGGCTTCGCAATGTGACGCTTGTCGAGCACGCCGAACGGGCACGCGGGAACGCAGTACCCGCAGCCGTTGCAGATGTCCTGCTGGACGATCACGGTCCCGAACTCCGTGCGGATCAGCGATCCCGTCGGGCAGACGTCGAGACACGCGGCATGCGTGCAGTGCTTGCAGACATCGGACTCCATCAGCCAACGCAGCCCTGTGCTGCCGTCGCCGTTCGTGTGCAGAGGCTTCTCCTGCTCGATGAACGCGACGTGACGCCACGTGTTCGCCCCGAGCGCGGACGTGTTGTCGTACGACTCTCCCGTCCACGAGAGCCCGTCCTCGGGAATGAGATTCCACTCCTTGCACGCGACCTCGCACGCCTTGCATCCGATGCATACGGATGTGTCGGTGAAGAACCCGACGCGTGGCTGCTGGTCGTCGCCGTACGCGTCCCAGCCGTCCGGCGCCGCCGCCGGATGCCCGAGCGTGCTGCTCACGTCTTGCTCGTCTTTCGGGTCTCTTCGGGCTCGTGCCGCGGTGCCATCTCCCGTCGCGAGTGCGCCTGCTCGCGTAGTTCCGTGACGAACTCCGTCAGCGCCTTGCCGCGCGGCCTGCGCCCGGGACGGATCCCGCACGTCATCGCCTTCGACTCCATGATGTGCACGTTCGGGTCGAGTGCGAGGTGGCCGAGGTCGTTCGCCGAGTCGCCGGTCGTCAGCCCGCGCGCGCCCCAGTGATACGGCAGGCCGACCTGATGCGTGGTGCGTCCCTGCACCGTCACCGGCGGGATGCGATTGGTGACGAGCACGCGTGCCTCGATCGCCGAGCGCGCCGTGAAGATCGTCGCCCAGCCGCCCGCCTCGAGCCCTGCCTCGGCCGCGAGCTCCGGTGAGACCTCGCAGAACATCTCCGGCTGGAGCTCGGACAGATACGGGATCGTGCGTGTCATCCCGCCGGCGGTGTGGTGCTCCGTGAGGCGGTACGTCGTCACGACGTACGGATAGACCTCGGCGCCGGGCTCGTCCGCGACGGGGTTGTACGGGTCGTAGGACGCTTTCTTCCGCTGCTGGCGGCGCGGGTTCGCGCGCTGCGCGTAGAGCGGATTGTCGAACGGAGACTCGTGCGGCTCGTAATGGGTCGGCAGCGGAGCGTCGACGAGACCCTGCGGGACGAAGAGCCATGAGCGGCCGTCGGCTTGCATGATGAACGGGTGGTCGCCCGCGATCGCGTCCTCCGCGGTCGCGTCCTTCCCCGGCCTGTAGTCCGGCGCCTTCGTCGGCTCGAAGTCGGGCACGTCGTGCCCCGTCCACTTCGTGCCGTCCCACCACACGAGCTTCTTGCGCTCGGACCACGGGTCGCCGTTCGGGTCGGCCGACGCGCGGTTGTAGATCGTGCGCCGGTTCGCAGGCCACGCCCAGGCCCATTCGGCGGCGACGTAGTCCTGCTCCCAGTGTGGCTTCCTCCGCGCGGCCTGGTTGACGCCGTCCTTGAAGACGCCGCAGTAGATCCAGCAACCGCAGGCGGTCGAGCCGTCGTCGCGCAGCTTCGTGTACGCGTCGAGGGGCGCCCCGGTCGCCGTCTCCGAGCCGTTGATCTCGGCGAGGATCGCCTCGGCACTCGGCTCGTCGAGCTGCCCGTGCGTCGGATAGTCCCAGCGCAGGTAGCGAACGAGCTCGTCGCGCGGCTCCTTCGAGTCGGCGAGCTTCTCCCGGATCCGCCGGCCGAGGTGGAAGTAGAACCAGAGATCGGACCGGCAGTCGTCCCTCGGCTCGACCGCCTGCCGGTGCCACTGGAGGAGACGCTGCGTATTCGTGAACGAGCCGTCCTTCTCCGTGTGGGCGGCGGCAGGGAGGAAGAACACCTCGGTCGGTATCGCCTTCGTCTCGAGCTCGCCCGTCTCGATCTCCGGGCTGTCGTACCAGAACGAGGCGGACTCGATCTCGACGAGGTCGCGCACGACGAGCCAGTCGAGCTTGGCGAGGCCGAGCCGGTTCGCGCGCCCGTTCGAGTTGCCGACCGCCGGGTTCTCGCCGGCGATGATGTAGCCCTTCACGTTCCCTTCGAGCATCTGGTCGACCGTGAAGTAGACGGAGTTGTCGTCGTCGATACGCGGTAACTGCTTGAAGAGCCAGTCGTTGTCGGCCGTTGCGTGCTCGCCGAAGTACGACTTCATGAGGCTCACCCAGTACGCCTTGAAGTGGCCCCAGAAACCGGTCGGGGACGTGTTCGCCTGCATGAAGCTCTCGAAGTCGCCGTAGTACTCCGTGTGCGGCATCGACAGGTAGCCGGGGAGGATGTCGTAGAGCGTCGGGATGTCGGTCGAGCCCTGAATCGACGCGTGGCCGCGCAGCGCGACGATGCCGCCGCCGGGCCTGCCCATGTTCCCGAGCAGCTGCTGGATGATCGCGGCCGTGCGGATGTACTGGACACCGACGGTGTGCTGCGTCCACCCGACCGCGTAGCAGAAGGCGCTCGTCCGCTCGCGTCCCGAGTTCTGCGTCAGCGCCTCGCAGACGAACAAGAATTCTTCGACCGAGCAGCCGCAGAGGTCGGCGACGAGCTCCGGCGTGTATCGCTGGTAGTGGCGCTTGAGGATCTGGAACACGCAACGCGGATGCTGGAGGTCGGGATCCTCGGACGGCGGCTCGCCGTGGCGCAGGCCGCCGCCGGCGCCACCGTGCCCGGCCTGGTGACCGGAAGGCCCGAAGCCCTCCTCGCGGTTGCCGGCCGACGCGTGCATCTCCATGCCTTCGTAGCGCCAGGTCGTCGTGTCGTACTTGCCCTTCTCGGGGTCCCACCCCGAGAAGAGGCCGTCGAGATCCTCGGTGTCCGCGAACGTGTCGGCGATGATCACCGGGGCGTTCGTGTAGTGCTTGACGTACTCCTCGAACCAGAGGTCGTTCTGCAGGATGTAGTTGACGACGCCTCCGAGGAACGCGATGTCGCTGCCTGCGCGGATGCCGACCCACTTCGACGCCATCGCGCTCGTGCGTGTGAAGCGCGGGTCGATGTGGATCACCGTCGCGCCGCGCTCCCTGGCCTCCATCACCCACTGGAAGCCCACCGGGTGGTTCTCGGCCATGTTCGAGCCCATGATCACGATGCAGTCCGAGTTCTGGAGGTCCTGCTGGAAGTCAGTCGCACCTCCTCGTCCGAACGAGGCGCCCAGACTGGGCACCGTGGACGAGTGTCATATGCGTGCTTGGTTCTCGACCTGCACGATGCCGAGCGCGACCGTCAGCTTCTTGATGAGGTAGTTCTCCTCGTTGTCGAGCGTCGCGCCGCCGAGGTTCCCGATCGCCATCGTGCGGTTCGCAGGCGCGCCCGTCTCGGTCTCGTAATCCCATGAAGCGGCGCGCGTCTCGATGATCCTGTCCGCGATCATCTCCATCGCGGTGTCGAGGTCGAGCTCCTCCCACCGCGTGCCGTACGGGCGGCGGTACTTCACCTTCGTCTCGCGGAGAGGGCTCTCGACGAGGCTCTTCGACGCCTGCCCCTTGGGGCAGAGACGGCCGCGCGAGATCGGGCTCGCCGGGTCGCCCTCGATGTGGTCGACCGCGCCGTCCTTGACGTAGACGAGTTGGCCGCAGCCCACCGCGCAGTACGGGCACACCGATTCGACCACGCGATCCGCGTGGTCGATCCGTGGCGTCAGGTCGCGGGTGCGGGGCGACTGCGCCGCGGGGCCGCGTGCGAAGGCGTCGCCCTCGCGGAGCTGCCTCACCGCGGGCCACGAGGCGATCAGCGTACGGAGCGCCATTGCCGATCCTCTCCCGCGTCTGCGGCACCGTGAAACGGAGCGCGCCTCTCGGATTCTTAAGACACCGTTTTGCGCGCGATCGCTCGGGAATCCTCGGAGAGAAGAAGAAAGGGGTCCAGCATGAGCACGCTTGACGAACGGCACGAGCGCGCCTCCGCCGGAGTGGCGCTTGCAACCGACAACGACCGCTGGTACGGCGACTTCGCCCGCCCGCGTGTCGTGCTTCAACCGATCGCCGCGCCATCGGTGCTCGGTCTCTTTGGGTTCGCCGGCGCGACGTTCATCGTCGCGTCCAACCTCGCCGGGTGGTACGGGAACCTCTCGACGCCGGGCTACCTCGCTCCCTTCGCGCTGTTCTTCGGCGGGCTCGCGCAGTTCACGGCGGGTATGTGGGCGTATCGCGCGCGCGACGCGGTGGCGACCGCGATGCACGGCATGTGGGGCTCGTTCTGGCTCGGTTGGGGTGTGCTGAATCTGCTCGTCGCGGCGCACACGCTGCCTGCCGGGCCGACGATGGACCACGCGATCGGCTTCTGGTTCATCGCGCTCGGAGCGATCACCGTGTCAGGCACGCTCGGCGCGTTGGCCGAGGGCGGTTTCGGCGTGAGCGCGGTGCTCGGGACGCTCGCCGCCGGCAGCTGCCTGGCTGCGATCGGCCTGCTGAACGGGTCGCACTCGCTCCAGCACGGAGCGGGGTGGGTCTTCGTGATCTCCGCGTGCCTCGCCTGGTACATGGCCACCGCGATGATGCTGAGCGCGGCGGCGGGACGCATCGTGCTACCGCTGTTCAAGAAGGCGCATGACGCAAACGTGCCCGGCGCGACGCCGACGCGTGCAATCCAGCTCGCGTGGGCGGAGCCCGGCGTGAAGCACGGCCAGTAGGGCGTCGTGAGAGCCGCGCGTTACAGTTGTGTCATGCGTAACGCGCTGGCTCTCGTCGGCAGCCTGTCGCTTCTCCTGGCGGCAGGTGCCGGGGCCGCCACCGCGCCGGACGTCTCGAAGCTGATCCTGCGTGGGAGCCAGGTCGGTCCGGGTTACCTCCTCTTCCAGCGCTCCGACGGGCACGGGGTGAAGACGCAGGTGACGCTGAACCTCTGCGGCACCGACTATCCGAGCGAGGCGCGGCGCGTCACCCGGCTGCAGACGAACTACCTGCACCGCAACACGACGCTCGGCATCTCCAACGAGGTCGTCACGTACCGGTCCGGCGGCGCGGCGCAGGCGATGCAGGAAGTCGCACGGCACGTGGACGGCTGCCCTCACCGTCCGATCGATTCCGGTGTGAAGGGGTTGCCGAAGCTGCTGTTCGAGATGTCGCGCGTGCACGACGCGCACCTGTTGAAGGGGTACGTCGCGGTGCGCATCAAGGCGAGCGGAACGATCAAGGGCAAGCACCTTTCGCAGGTCTCGTACGCGGTGTACCAGCGTCGCGGTGACGTGCTGTCGGGCGTCTACAGCTTCGGCCCGGCCGGCTCGGACGCCGCGCAGCGCCGCCTCTGTCTGCACGCCGCCGAGCAGAGCGCGGCCAATCTGCTCCACGGCGGCAACTCCCCGGGCGGGCCCACGGCGTAACTCGCGTTGTGGGCTACCTTTGCGCGGTGGAGCGCAGGGAGCCCCAGTACGGACAGGCCGGCTCCGTACAGGACGTGGAGCCGGCACAGGACGAAGCACTCTGGACCGGCGACGAGGACGGCGACCATGCCGGGTGGTTCTGCGTTCGCACCGATCCCTTCCCGTGCCCCGCGCCCGACTGCACCTTCGTCGCCGTGTTCATGACCGCGGCGCATCTCGTGCTCGTGTGGGAGGAGCGCGACGACCCGAACCTCCTTCGTCATGCACAGCGTGCGAAAGAGGTCGGACGCAACCCGCGCGTCGTCTCGTACGAGCGCGACTACGGCCCGAGCGCGTCGTACTACGCGTGGGAGGCCGCCGGCCGCCCCGTGCACGGCATCCGGAAGTGATCGAAGCCCACTTCGGCGAAGTGCCCGCGCTCTCGCTCGGCGTCGAAGAGGAGCTGATGATCCTCGACGCCGAGACGCTCGAGCCGTCGGGCGCCGTCGACGTACTGCTCCGCGGCGTCGAGGGGCTCGGTCTCCGCGGAACGTTGAAGACGGAGATGCACGCGTCCGTCGTCGAGCTCAACACGGGTGTGTGCGCCGGCGTTCGTGAAGCGGTCGACGTCCTGCGTGAGCTGCGCCGTGCCGCCGCCGCGGTCGCGAGCGAGCACGGGCTCACGGTCGCCGCGGCCGGCGCGCATCCCACCGCGCCGCTCGAGTCGCTTCCGGTCGTGCAGGAGGAGCGGTATCTCGAGATGCTGCGCACGGTCGGGTACGCGGCGCGCCGGCAGGCGGTGAACGGACTGCACGTGCACGTCTCGGTCGAGAGCGCCGAGCGGTGCTACGAGCGGCTCGAGGCGGTGCTCCCGTGGCTTCCGGTCGTGCTCGCGCTCTCCGCGAACTCGCCGTACGTCGAGGGCGTCGACACGGGGATGCAGTCGATTCGCGCGGGCGTGCTCGCGGAGCTGCCGCGGTCGGGGGCGCCGCCGCCGTTCGGCACGTACGCCGGCTGGGAGGCGTGGGTCGAGCGGCTCGCCGCGCTCGGGGTGCTCGCCGACTACACGCGGATCTGGTGGGACCTTCGTCCGCATCCGAGGCTGGGCACGCTCGAGCTGCGGATCGCGGACCAGCCGACGTCGCTCGCGCGGACCGGGCTGCTCGTCGGCGTGCTCCGCGACCTCGTCGAGCACGCGCCGCCCGCGGAGGTTGCGCGCGGCGACTACGCGCAGAACCGCTGGGCAGCGGCGCGGTTCGGGCTCGACGCGGAGCTGATCGCGCCGGGCGGGGCGGGCGTCGCGACGGCGCGGGAGCTCGCGCGGGAGCTGCTCGGCGCCGAGCCGCCCGAGCCGGAGGCCGCCGCGCAGCGCCGGGCCGCGCCGGCGATCGCCGCGGACCTCGTCGCGCGCTCGCTAGCGTAGGGCCATGGCCACACAGTCCGAGACGATCCAGGTGAGCGGGATCCGCTGCGAGAAGTGCGTGCACCGCCTGGCCGGCGCGCTCGACGGGCACGAGGGCCTCGAGGCCGCGAACGCGAACCTCATGGGCGTCGTCACCCTCGAGTGGGACGACGAGCGCACGAGCCGCGAGGCGCTGCTCGAACGGATGGCGAAAGCCGGCTTCCGAGAGCTTCCCGCCGGCGCGTACTGACACGCGTTCCTCGGGAACAAGACCGCCGTTCCAGGCGTTAGAACACGGAATGAGCGGTGCTAGTCTGGCCCCGATGGCCGAGGCCCCGTCCGACGCGTCGCGTCTCGCCGCCGAGGCGCGCGACCGCGTTCGTTTCGAGGAAGAGGCACTCGGGCTCTCGGATCAGGTCTATCGCGTCGCGCGCCATCTCGCCAACTCCCGCGAGGAGGCCGACGACCTCGTGCAGGAGACGTACGCGCGCGCGTTCCGCAGCTGGCGCTCGTACACACCGGGCACGAACCTCCGCGCCTGGCTCCTCCGCATCCTCACGAACCTCAATATCGACCGCGGCCGCCGCAGCCAGCGGGCGCCGCAGATGCAGCCGCTCGAGGCAAACGACTACTACCTGTACGACAAGCTCGCCGAGTCCGACGGGCAGACCGACGAGGATCGCGTCGTCGAGCGCCTCTCGCAGGACGACATCGTCGGCGCGCTCGCCGAGGTGCCGCACGACTTCCGCGACGTGATCGTGCTCGTCGACATCGGCGACTTCAGCTACCAGGACGCCGCGCAGATACTCGGCATTCCCATCGGCACCGTGATGTCGCGGCTCCATCGCGGCCGCCGTATCCTCAAGCGCGAGCTTGCAGATTCCGTCTCGGAGGAAACGTCATGACGCACGACGACCCCTGTGCGCACTGCGAAGAGATGATGCAGCCGTACCTCGACCACATTCTCAGCGACGCGGAGATGCGGGAGGCGGAGATGCACCTCGACGAGTGCGACTGGTGCCGCCGGCGGTACAAGTTCGAGGAGAGCCTGCGCGTCTACGTGCGGCAGGCGGTCGACAAGGATCCGATGCCCGCCGAGCTGAAGCAGAAGCTCGCCGCGCTGCGGATCCCGCTCAATTAGCCAGGCGCTTCGGGCCGACGATCACGACGAGGCGCCGCGGGTCGAGCCCGCCCGGCAGCGGCTGCACCGGGACGCCGAGCTGCTTCGCGAGGCGGACGCCGATCGCCTCGCCGCCCGGCGGGTAGTACACCTGCGTCTGCGGATACGTGAAGCTCGACGCTCTGCCGACGTGCGTCACGCGATACGACAGGGCCTGCACGCGGCTCGCGACGGATCGCGTGTACACGATGTCGCCGCTGCCGTTCAGCACGACGACCTTGATCGCCCACGGTGCGGGTAGCGTCGACGCGGCGCCGGCGGCGGTCGTCGCCGGCTTCGTGTTGCCGTGCGCGAGCACGACCGCGAGCACGGCGGCGAGCACTGCCACGCCGATCGCGCCGACGGCGCCGAGTCGGCGCCAGGGGCTTGCGACGAACGGGCGGGGTGGCGCGGGCAGGCCGGCGAGCTCGCACGCCTCGTACCGGTCGATCTCGAGCGCCGTCGCATAGAGCACGGTCGCGAGCACGGCCCGGTCGGGTGTCGGGAAGCGATAGAGGCGCCCCTCCTCGAGCCACTGCACCTCGTCGGGCGCGATGCCTGCGCGGCGAGCCGCCTCGTCGATCGTCAGCTGCCGGTGCAGCCGTGCGTGCGCGAGCGGCGACTCGTCGACGGCCGGCGCGATCTCGAGTGTGCGTGCGGACTCCATGGGGACCTTCTTGGTTCGTCGTTACCCGCTTCTGACCTCCCGCTACTCATCGGCGGACGTCGACGTCGCCTGGAGGGGTGAGGTCGTCGCAGGCGACGAGCCGGGCCTCGAGGCCGCGGGCGCCCTCGTCCGGCACGCGCGGCCAGGCCGGCCGGGCCAGGAGGACGGGATGGAGCCGGATGCCGCCGTAGGACGCGGCCACGACGTCGCCGCCGCCGGCGCGCCAGGCGCCGCAGACCCTGTCGATCGCGCGCGGGTCGAGGCCAGGCCCGTCGGCGAGGACGACGAGGGCGGCCTCCGCGTCCGCGGGCAGGGCCGCGAGCCCGCAGCGAAGCGAGGCGCCGGGCCCGAGCTCCCAGTCGGGGCACCGGACGGTGCGCTCGGCCGTCTCGACCGCGTGGGCGCCGAGCACGACGACGATCCCACCGAGCTCGGAGCTCGCATGCAGTGCGACGAGCACCTCCGGCAGGAGCTCCTCCTGCTTGGGAGGCGACACGCCGTACCGCGAAGAAGCGCCGGCAGCGAGCACGACGCCGTGGATCACGGGGTTACGCGCAACCCGCCAATGCCGCCCAGCGCTGCTGGACGTTGGCGACGTACGTCTGCGTCTCGTTCCACGGAGCCCCGCCGGCGGCGTCGACCGCGGTCGGGCCGGCGTTGTACGCGGCGAGCGCGAGATCCGTGCGCGAGTACCGGTCGAGCAGCTGCCTGAGGTAGCGCGCACCGGCGAGGATGTTCGACGTGGGATTGTCCGCGCTCAGGTTGAACGACGCGGCCGTCGACGGGAGCACCTGGAGCAGGCCGCGCGCGTCGGCCTTCGATCGCGCGTTCGCCACGAAGCTCGACTCGACCTGCGCGACCGCGACGAGCATCGACAGCTGGAAGCCGGTGTCGCGCGCGGCGCGCACGAAGGCGGGGCGGAACCTGGCCGGGATCGGGCACCGTCCGACGATCGCTTCGTTGCGCGTCGGCAGCGCGGGGATGTGCGGCGCGATCGCCGCGCGCTTGCCGTGCGCGCCCGCGGCGACGGCGACGGCGCCCGTGCACGCGAGGCCGGTGACGCAGAGGAGGATGAAGAGCCGCAGGTGCATCGGGAGGCCGGATCTTACTGCGCGGCGACGGCTGTAGCGGCACGCCGGAGAAGTGCCCGCGCCACCTCCACCTTCCAGGCCGTCCGGGGCAGCGGGGTGGCCGCGTCGAGGCCCTCCGGGCCGTCCAGGAGCCACGGGACCGGGGCGACGCCCGCGAGCGCGAACCGGGTCTCCCCGCCCGCCCGGGCGGCGGCGACGCCGACCTGCGGGAACGCCCAGCGCTTGCGGTCCATCGCCTTGAGATAGACGCTCGCGTCGGCCGGCGGCAGCTCGAGCTCGAGGATCAGCTCGCCGGGTGCGAGCGTGACGAGGTCGCGGTCGTCCTCCGTCGGCAGCCGGTACAGCTCCGCGAGCGGGAGCTCGCGCTGCGTCGTGCGCAGCCGCGCACCGAGTGCGAGAAGCGCGGCTGCGATGTCGGACGGGTGCGCGGAGGCGCAGAAGTCGTTCGCGAAGATTGCGTGCTCGCGGTGCTCGCCCTCGCGCGCGTGGCAGCGGTCGCCGCCGTGGAGGCGGCACGGGTACTGGAGCCGCCAGTACCAGCAGCGCGTCGACTGCAGCAGGTTGCCGCCGACCGAGCTCATGTTGCGGAGCTGCGGCGACGCGGCGAGCCGGCACGCCTCGCGCAGCGCGTCGGGGATCTCGGCCGACGCCTCGAGCTCGGTGAGCGTCGTCCCCGCGCCGATCGTCCCGTCGCGGATGCCCCGCGGCACGATCTCGCGCACGTCGACGAGCTTCTCCGTCCGGAGGATCCCGTCGCGGAGGAGGGGCACGACCTCCGTGCCGCCGTGCACCGGGACACGTCCTTCGACCTGGTCGAGGGACGTGGCCTTGAGGAGGTCAAGCGCCAACGGGCTCCTTCGACCGCTCCTTCGCACGCTCGCGGGCCTCACGGAGCGCACGCAGCATCTCGTCGCGCGAGATCGGCAGCTCGTGGACGTCGGCGCCCGTCGCATCGCGGATCGCGTTCGCGATCGCCGCGGCGAGCGGCACGATCGGGGGCTCGCCGAGCCCCTTCGCGCCGAGGCTCGTCAGATGCTCGTCCGGCCGGTCGACGAACTCGCAGACGATCTCCGGCACGTCCGCGATCGTCGGCATCCGGTAGGCGTCGAGCGTCGTCGTCAGGATGCGGCCGCTCTCCATGTCCATCAGCCGCGCCTCGGACAGCGTGTGGCCGATGCCCTGGATGATCCCGCCCTCGACCTGGCTGCGCGCGCCGAGCGAGTTGATGATGCGGCCGACATCGTGCACGGCGGCGACGCGCTCCACGCGCACCTCGCCCGTCTCGACGTCGACGGCGACCTCGACCACCTGCACACCGAACGTCAGCACGCTCATTCCCGTGGGGTTCGGGCCGCGTGCGCCCTTGCCGAGGATCTGCGCGTCCTCGAGCAGGCCGACGAGCTCCTCGAGCGGCTGCGAGAGATTGCCGTCGGCGGAGACGACGTTGCCGTCCTTGAGGTCGAGCACGCGCTCTTCGAGGTGATGCCGCTGCGCGGCGATCTCGAGGATCTGCCGCTTCAGGTCGGCCGCCGCCGCGCGTACCGCGGGCCCGACAGACGGCGTCGTCGACGAGCCGGCGGAGAGCGTGGCGTACGGGCCGCGCGACGAGTCGCCGAGCACGACCTCGACGCGGTCGACCGGCAGGCCGAGCTCCTCGGCGGCGATCACCGCCATCGCGGTGCGCGTGCCGGTGCCGATGTCCTGCATCCCCGTGACGATGGTCACGCGTCCGTCCGAGGTCGCCCTCGCCCACGCGTACGACGGCGGCCCGCCGCCGCCGAACCAGATCTGGCTCGCCATGCCGACGCCGTGCTTCCACGTGTCGCCGGAGCGGGCACGTACCTCGTGGCGCCGGTCCCAGTGCTTCTGCGCGAGCGCGTAGCACTCTATGAGGTTCTTCGACGAGTACGGCTTGCCGTCGTTCGCGTCCGCGTGATTGCGACGGCGCAGCTCGAGCGGATCGAGGTCGAGCTTCGCGGCGAGCTCGTCGATCAGGCACTCGAGCCCGAACGTGCCTTCGACGAAGCCCGGTGCGCGGAACGCCTTCATCGGCGGCGTGTTGATCTTCGCGCCGTATCGCCGCGTCCGCACGTTCTCGCACGCGTAGAGCATCTGCATCGGGCCGTCCGTCATCGCCGACCAGCCGGACGCACCGACGGCGTTGATGAAATCCCCGCCGAGCGCGACGATCGTGCCGTCGCCGCGGGCGCCGACGGTGAGCTTCTGGATCGTCGCGTTGCGGTTTCCGGCGGCGACGTTCTCCTCGCGGCGCGTCAGCGCGCAGCGGACCGGGCGCCCCGTGCGCTTCGCGAGCTCCGCCGCGATGAACGTGTACTCGCCGGGGTCGTTCTTCGACCCGAAGCCTCCGCCCATGTACTCGCAGACGACGCGCACCTTGTCGCCGGGGATGCCGAGCTCGCTCGATACCGCCTTGCGGACGCCCCAGATGTACTGCGTCGAGATGTAGACGTCGAGCGTGTCGCCGATCCACTCGCAGACCGCCTGGTGTGTCTCCATCGAGTTGTGGACGACGACCGACGTGCGGTACGTGCTCTCGACGACGACGTCGGCCCCGGCGAGCGCCTTGTCGAAGTCGCCTCGCTCGTAGGTGGACGGCTCGGCGGTGAACTCCTTGCGCTCGACCGCCTGCTCGGGGTCGAGCACGGCGTCGAGCTCCTGCCACTCGACCTCGATCGCGCGCACCGCTGCCTGTGCCTGCGCGAACGTGTCGGCGGCGACCGCGGCGACGGGCGCGCCGGCGAACTCGGCCTCCTCGACGAGCCCCTTGGCCTCGCCCGGCGCGAGCGCGGCGCGCACGCCGGGCAGCGCCAGTGCAGGGGCGAGGTCGATCCGCGCCACGCGCGCGTGCGCGTGCGGCGAGCGGAGCACCGCGGTATGGAGCATCCCGGGCAGCTGGATGTCGGCCGTGTAGCGCGCCTCGCCGCGCACGCGCTGCGGCGCGTCCTGTCTCGGCGCCGGCCGTCCGACGACCGACTGCGGCCCTGCGGGCCACTGCTGCAGCGGATCCTCCTCGACGACGAGCCACACCTCCTCGAAGCGGCCCTCCACTTCCTTCTCGGTGCGGATCAGCCTCGCCACGTCAGGATCGCCTCCTCGATTCGCGGATACGTGCCGCAGCGGCAGATGTTCCCGGCCATGCCGTGCCGAATCTCCTCGACCGTCGGGTCGGGATTCGCGGCGATGAGAGCGGCCGCGGAGACGACCTGCCCCGGCGTGCAGAAGCCGCACTGCACCGCGTCGGTGCGCACGAACGCAGCGACCAGCGGATGGTCGCGCAGCCCTTCGATCGTCGTCACGGCGCCGTCGACCGAATGCGCGAGTGTGATGCACGAGAGCGTCGGTACGCCGTCGACGAGTACGGTGCAGGCACCGCAGTGCCCCTCGTTGCACGCGATCTTCGTGCCGGTGAACCCGAGGTCCTCGCGCAGGACGTGGGCCAGGCTCGTCCCGACCGCCGCGTCGAGCGGATAGGACTGCCCGTTGATCGTCAGCTCAGGCATGCGTGGTCACCGCGACGATGTCGGCGAGATGGATGAGCCGCGACGTCGTTCGCGCGATCGTCCGCGCGTCCGCATCGTCTTCGGCCTCCGGAAGCGTGCGCCAGAGGTCGCGCGCAGCGACGAGCAGCTCGCGGATCTGGTCGAGCTCGGCGACGTGCCCGTTCGGCTCGCTGCACGCATTGAGCGCGAGGCCGAGCGCGCCGAAGTTGTCCTGCTGGCGCACGAAGAGCAGCGGCATCGCCATCGAGAGGTACTGGTGGATGCGTGCGAGCACCATCGGCTGCGTGAGCACGTCTGCGCCTTGCGGCTTCGACGGCTCGAGCGGCGGCTCGCCGTTCGCTATGCGGTGCGCGTTCGGCCCGAGCAGCTCGCGGATCTGCGGCTCGGTCAGGCCGGCAACACGTGCGGTGCGCAGCGAGATCAGCAGCGACGCGGGCTGCTGGCCGTACGGATAGTCCGACGCGTAGAGGATCTGCTCCGGCGGCACGAGCCGGAAGAAGCTCAACAGGTCGATCGGGCTCCAGACCGAGGTGTCGAAGAACACGCCCGTCTTGCCGGCGAAGTGCGACGCGAGGCCGGCGAGATCGGCGATGCCCGCATGCGCGATGATCAGCTGCGCGTCCGGGTACGTGTCGATCAGCGAGTGCAGATGGTCCGCGATCGGCGGCAGGCCGCGGCCGCCATGGATGAGGATCGGCACGCGCCGCTCGGCGGCGAGCGCGAACACCGGCGCGAGGCGGCCGTCGTCGAGCTGGAACTTCTGCGCGCGCGGATGCAGCTTGATGCCGCGTGCGCCGAGGTCGAGGCAGCGCTCGGCCTCGGCGATCGGCGACTCGGTGAGGTCGAGCCGCACGAACGGGATCAGCCGTCCCTCGGAGCGCGCCGCGAACTCGAGCGTGCGGTCGTTCCCGGCGCGGAAGCCCGGATGCCTATCGGGCTCGTCGAGGCAGAACATGAAGCTGCGCGAGACGCCGTAGCGGTCCATGACCGCGAGCAGCTCGTCGTAGTGCCCGGCCATCCCGTCGATGTCGTTGCCGAGGTGGACGTGCGCGTCGAAGATGTCGACGCCGTCCGGCAGCTCGGTGCGGAGCTGCGCCTCGAATTGCGAGAACAGCTCTTGTGCGCGCTCGAGCGGGTCGGTCACCCTCGGAATCTACCCGCGTCGGCTATTCGAACGCCGGTGCGAGGATCCGGTCGAGAAAGACGCGTTCCGGCACGGATCCGTCCCATTGCGGCACGCCGTTGACGACGATCCGCGGCACCGACCAGACGTCCATCGAATCGGCGAGGGCCGGGAACTCGGTCGCCTCGATCGCCGAGGCGGTGATGCGGGGCGAGGCGAGCGCCGTCTTGTACGCCAGCAGCACGGCCGGCGGGCAATGTGGTCAGGTGGGCGTGACGAAGACGTCGATCGTGAGATCGCGGTCGAGCGTCGCCAGGCGCTCGAGCGACTCCGGCGTGAGCGCCGACTCGCGCCGTCCCGCCTCGAGCACGCCGCCGAGGAGCGACGCGAGCTCGTAGCCCCACGGCAATCCGTAGTAGCGGACGCCGGCGTCCTCGCCCTCCGGCAGAACCGCGACCGCGGGGTAGCGCTCGAAGCCGGGAGGCTCGTCCTCGACGCGGAAGGTCACGCGCTCCGACAGCGCCGCGATCCCCTCGACGATCCGCTGCGTCTCCGCGCCGAAGTCGACGTCGCGCGCACCGGGGAGCGGCGTCTCCTCCGGGCCGAGCGCGACGAGCAGCTCCACGGGCCGCTCGAGCGCGTCGAGCAGCTCGCGCACGCGCGGCTCTTCCTCGGGGCGGAAGACGGACATGAGCCCGAGCGTAACGGTAGATCGGACTCCGCTTGACGAAACCGGGGTGTTCGGGGAAGGTGTCGCCACCAAGTCGGTGCTCGGGGCCGCCGAGGGGTGGATCGCGGGCGCCAAAGAGGAGGCGGTACCGATGGCGGCAATTGCCCCGGATCGGCCGGCCGTGACCCTGGTGGAGAGCACCCCGGTCGCCGATCCCGCTCCGCTCGGCCTCGCAGGGTTCGCCCTGACGACGTTCCTGCTGAGCGGTCACAACGCGAGCTTCATCCCCGATCTGATCTGGATCGGCCCGGCTCTCTTCTACGGGGGCCTCGCTCAGTTCTGCGCCGGCATGTGGGAGTTCCGGAATCGCAACGTGTTCGGTGCGACGGCGTTCTCGACGTACGGCGGCTTCTGGATGGCGCTCGGGATCTTCGTGGTGCTCGCCGGGACCTCGAAGTCGTTCCTCGCGGGATTCAAGGGCGGCGACCTGACGAATGCGCTCGCGTGGTTCCTGTTCGCGTTCGCGATCTTCAACACGTACATGCTCCTCGGCAGCACCCGCGTCACGGGCGCTGTGTTCCTCGTCTTCCTCACGCTGGAGATCACGGAGATCCTGCTCGTGATCGGGTTCTTCGAGCTCTCCCACGGAGGCAGCAACCACTGGCTGCACGCCGGCGGCTGGGCCGGGATCGTGACCGCGGCGGTTGCGTGGTACACGTCGATGGCCGGTGTCATCAACGGGCACGCGGGCAGGACGGTCTTCCCGGTCGGCGCGCCGATGTGGCGCTGACCTAGGATCAGCGGGCCATGAAGATGAGAGAGGAGGCCGGCTCTTGGGGGCTGAGGTAGTCCATCACGCGATCGACACGATGCTGCTCGAGGAGCGGCGCTATCCGCCGTCGGACGAGTTCGCGGCGCAGGCGAACGCGAAGCCCGACATCTACGACGACGACTTCGACACGTTCTGGGAGCGGGAAGGCCGTGAGCGGCTCACGTGGTTCGAGCCGTTCTCGAAGCTCTACGAATGGGAGCCGCCGTACGCGAAATTCTTCCTCGGCGGGAAGCTCAACGTCTGCTTCAACTGCGTCGACCGGCATGTCGAGGCCGGCCGCGGCGACAAGGTCGCGTACCACTGGGAGGGCGAGCCCGCCGGCGAGCGGCGCGAGATCTCCTACGCCGATCTCCAGCGGGACGTGGTGCGCTTCGCGAATGCGCTCAAGAAGCTGGGCGTGAAGAAGGGGACGCCTGTCGCGATCTACATGGGCATGGTCCCGGAGCTCCCCGTGGCGATGCTCGCGTGCACGCGGATCGGGGCGCCGCACACGGTCGTCTTCGGCGGATTCTCCGCCGATTCGCTCTCCGGCCGCATGGTCGACATGGAGTGCGAGGTGCTGATCACGCAGGACGAGGCGTGGCGTCGCGGGGGGACGGTGCCGCTCAAGCAGACGGCGGACGACGCGATGGCCGCTGCGCCCGGCGTCCGCGCGAGCGTCGTCCTCCGCCGCACCGGCAACGACGTGCCGATGCAGGACGGTCGTGACCACTGGTGGCACGAGCTCGAGGACGGCGTGTCAGACGACCCCGAATCGTGTCCGTGCGAACCGATGGACAGCGAGGACCTGCTCTTCCTCATGTACACGAGCGGCACGACCGCGAAGCCGAAAGGGATCGTGCACACGACGGCCGGCTACCTGTGCGGCGTCTCGACGACGCACCATTACATCTTCGACCTGAAGCCCGACGAGGATGTCTACTGGTGCGCCGCCGACATCGGATGGATCACCGGTCACAGCTACATCGTGTACGGCCCGCTCTGCAACCAGGCGACGTCGGTGCTGTACGAGGGGACGCCGGACTTCCCCGACAAGGACCGCTGGTGGGAGATCATCGAGCGGTACAAGGTCACGATCCTCTACACCGCGCCGACGGCGATCCGGTCGCACATGAAGTGGGGGCCCGAGTTCGCGCAGAAGCACGACCTCTCGTCGCTGCGCCTGCTCGGGTCGGTCGGCGAGCCGATCAACCCGGAGGCGTGGATCTGGTACCGCGAGCACATCGGCGGCGACAGGACACCGATCGTCGACACGTGGTGGCAGACCGAGACCGGCATGATCCTGATCACGCCGCTGCCCGGCGTGACGACGACGAAGCCGGGCTCGGCGACGAAGGCGTTCCCGACGGTCGCCGCCGCCGTGTTCGACGAGCGGGGGAACGAGGTCGGGCCGGGCGGCGGCGGCTATCTCGTGTTGAAGAAGCCGTGGCCGGCGATGCTCCGCGGGATCTTCAAGGATCCCGCGCGCTACCAGGAGACGTACTGGTCGAAGTACCCGAACCTCTACTTCGCAGGTGACGGTGCACGCATCGACCAGGACGGCGACTTCTGGCTGCTCGGCCGCGTCGACGACGTGATGAACGTGTCGGGCCACCGCATCTCGACGATCGAGGTCGAGTCGGCGCTCGTCGACCACCACGACGTCGCGGAAGCTGCGGTCTGCTCGCGCAAGGATGCGACGACCGGAGAGGCGATCGTCGCGTACGTCACGTTGAAGGGCAGTGCCGAGGCATCGGTGGAGAAGCTCCAGGAGCTCCGGGATCACGTCGCGAAGAAGATCGGCGCGATCGCGAAGCCGTCGAACATCGTGTTCACGCCGGAGCTTCCGAAGACCCGGAGCGGCAAGATCATGCGCCGCCTGCTGCGGGACGTCGCCGAGAACCGCCCGCTCGGCGACACGACGACGCTCGCCGACCCGACCGTGGTCGACGAGATCAAGCACCGCGCCGAGGACTCCGCCGGCGACGAGGCGTAGACGTCGCGACGGTGGCGGCCGCTCCGGCGGCCGCCACCGTCGCACCTTGACTCTCCCGCAGGGGGAGGCAGGATCCTGGGACGCGATGGAGTCCCTCCAGACAGAGCAGGTGATGACGATCGGGCGCTTCGCGCGGCTGACCGGGCTCACCGTGAAGGCGCTACGGCACTACGACGAGCTCGGCCTGCTCGAGCCGGCGGCGGTGGATGCGGAGACCGGTTACCGCTCGTACGCGCCGAGCCAGCTCGGCCGCGCGGAGGCGATCCGGCGGCTGCGCAGGCTCGAGCTCCCGCTCGACGACATCCGCACGCTGCTCGCGACCGGCGATCCTGCCGTCGTGCGGCAGGTGCTCGTCGACCATCAGCGCCGCACCGCGTGGCGCAGCGCCGAGCTCGACATCGTGCTGCAGGGACTGCAACCGCTGATCGACGGAAAGGAGCCGGTCTTGGAAACGCATGCGGAGGCGATCGACTCGGAGGCGCGGCGGAGGCTCGCCGCGGATTGCTTCAACAAGACGTGGACGCTGATGGAGAAGAGCGATCGCACGCCCGAGGAAGACGACGAGATGCTGCACTGCGCGCACGCGTCGCGGTATCACTGGGGCGAGATCGGGACGGCGGCCAACCGCGCGCGCGGCGAGTGGCAATGCTCACGTGTGTACACCGTGCTCGGGCGCGCGGAACCGGCGCTCCATCACGCGCGGCGCTGCCTCGCGGTGTGCGAGGCAGAGCCGGGAGCGCTCGAGGACTGGGATCTCCCGTTCGCGTACGAGGCGCTCGCCCGGGCGCACATGGTCGCCGGCGACGCCGCCGAGACCGCGTGCTGCCTCGAGCGGGCGCGCTCGCTCGGCTCCGCGATCGTCGACGACGACGACCGCGCGCTGCTGGAGGCGGATCTCGCGACGATCGGGGCGTAACCAAAACGGAGGATTCGCCGTTCCGTCCGTGAAGACTGGTAGAAGAACTCCCGAGAGACAGGCCGTGCCGGGTTGAAAGCACTCTGACGGGCGGGCAAACGGGCCAGGTGCTAACCGAGCCGCCGACCAGGGCACACAAGCGGGCTGTCGCTCCTCAAATCGAAGTCCGAGCCGGGCGCCGAAAGGCGCCCGGTTGGTTCTCAGAGGAGAGCTTCGAAGTGCGCGGCGTCGTCGAACGGGCCGATCAGCGCGAGGCGCAGGCGCTCGTCGGTGATCACGTCCTGCGCGACGCGCTGCACGTCCTCGGCGGTGACCGCGTCGACGCCGGCGATCACTTCCTCCGGATCGGGGGCGCGTCCTTCGAGCACCTCCTTGCGCAGCCCGAACAGGATCAGCCCCTGCGGGCTCTCGAGCTGCAGGACGAAGCGGCCCTTCGAGAAGTTGCGCGCCTTCTCGAGCTCGTCGGCCGGCACCGGCTCGGCCGCGATCTTCCGCAGCTCGGACGCGATCGTCGTCACGGCCTCGTCGATGCGGTTGATGTCCACGCCCGCCTGCGAGTAGAGCGACCCCGCGTCCGTGTAGCTGTGATTGATGCCGAAGACGTAATAGGCGAGGCCGCGCCGCTCGCGCACCTCCGTGAAGAGCCGCGAGGACATGCCGCCGCCGAGCACGGTCGAGACCATCTGGAGTGCGTACCGGTCCGGGTGCTCGATCGGATAGCTCGGCACGCCGAGGATCAGGTGCGCCTGGTCGGATTGCTTCGTGAACACGCGCACGCGCTCCTGCAGGTAGTCGCGTGCGGGCTCCGGTGCGTCGGTGTCCGCGCCGGGAAGGTCGCCGAGCAGCTCCTGCGCGCGCTCGAGCACGTCGTCGCCGATGCGGCCGGCGACGCCGAGCACCATGCGCGGCGGCTTGTACCACCGGTCGAGGTAGCTCATGAACGTGTCGCGCGTCGCGCCGCGCACGGTCTCCTTGCGTCCGATGATGTCCCAGCCGAGCGGCTGGTCGCCGTAGAGGAGGCTCTCGTACACGCCGCCGATGTAGTCGCGCGGCGTGTCGAAGTACATGTTCATCTCCTCGATGATCACGCCCTTCTCGCGCTCGATCTCCTCGGGGTCGAAGCGCGAGTTGCGCAGCATGTCGACGATCACGTCGAGCGCGACGTCGCGATGCTCTGCTGCGCACTTGACGTAGTACGCGGTGTACTCCTTGCCGGTGAACGCGTTGAACTCGCCGCCGATCGAGTCGATCTCACCCGCGATGTCACGTGCCGTCGGCCGCCGCTCCGTCCCCTTGAAGAACATGTGCTCGGAGAAGTGCGCGATCCCGTTCGTGTCGGGCGTCTCGTAGCGTGAGCCCGCGGCGAGCATGACCATGCACGTCACCGACTGCGCGTGATCGAGGTTCGACGTCAGGACCCGGAGGCCGTTGTCCAGCGTGTGCCGTTCGAACGTGCTCAACCGCTCAGCCTCCTTCGCCAGCGCTCGGGAATCGGCGTGCTCTGCGCTCGATCGTAGTCGTAGCCGACGAGCACACTGCGCGCTTCGGCGACGAGGCGGCCGCCGGACCAGAGCTCGTATTCGAGGTCGAAGCTCTTCGTGCCGAGCCGTGTCGGGCGTACGCCGATCTCGACGGTCTCGCCGAACGCGAGCGGCGAGCGGAAGTCGATCTCGGTCCGGGCGAGGATCACGTCGGAGAGCGGCATCTCGGTGTCGGTCCCGAACCAGGCGAGGCGGGCCTGCTCGAGATACGTCGAGTAGACGGCGTTGTTCACGTGGCCCATCCCGTCGAGGTCGCTGAAGCGCACCGTCTCGCGGTGCACGAACGGGAATCCGTCCACGTCAGTTCGCGGCGGCGTCGAGGATCTGCTGTTCCTTCTCGCGCGTCAGCGTCGGCCGGTCGCCGTCGACGGTGCGGTCCCACGCGAGCGTGTCGAGGACCGTCTCCTCGAGCGGGCGGAAGCGAAGGCCGGCCGCCAGGGCACGCCGCGTGTCGGCGCGCGCCATGCCGGCGTAGTCGTCGCCGGGGAGCCAGAGCGGCAGCTCGGTCCAGGGCTGGACGCCGGCGTCGAGGATCGGCTGGTCGTCGATCCACGTGAAGCGCGCGTCCGAGCCGGCCGCCGCTCGTGCGCGCTCGAGCAGCTCGCGGAACGTGAGCGGCTCGGCGGGTCCGGTCGCGTTGAAGACGCCGCCGGGGCCGTCGAGCGCGAGCTGCACGAGCCAGGCGGCGAGGTCGCGCGCGTCGACGAACTGGACGGGCGCTTCGGGGTCGCCGGGCGCGAGCACCTCGCCCCCTGCGGCGACGCGGCGCGGCCAGTACGTAAAGCGGTCGGTCGGGTCGAACGGCCCCACGATCAGGCCCGCGCGGATGCTCGCGCCGCGCTCGCCGTAGAGCTCGTCGACGACGGTCTCGCACGCCGCCTTCAGCGCGCCGTAGTTCTCGAGGATCTCCTCCGTCGCCGGATCCTCGAGCTCCGCGACGGGTGTGCTCTCGTCGACGGGCCGCGCGAAGTCGGCGTAGACGGAGATGCTGGAGACGAAGACGTAGCGGCCGACCGTGTCGCGCAGCAGCTCCGCCGACTGCCGCAGGATGCGCGGCACGTAGCCGCTCGTGTCGACGACGCCGTCCCAGCTGCGGCCCTCGAGCGCCGCGAGGTCCCCGTCGCGGTCGCCGTGAAGGTGCTCCACCTGCGGGAAGAGCCCCGGGTTCGTCTGCCCGCGCGTGAACGTCGTGACCTCGTGGCCGGCCGCGAGCGCGGCGTCGACGGCGTGCCTGCCGAGGAACTTCGTCCCGCCGAGCACGAGCAGCTTCATGCGGCATACCGTTCGACGGCGCGGCCGACCGCGTCGGCGCCGAAGCGGAGCGCGTCGGCGGGCACGCGCTCGTCGGCTGCGTGGATCAGCTTCGTGAACTCGAAGCCCGCGGGAAGGCTCAGCGGCAGGAAGCCGTAGGTCTGGATGCCGATGCGCGCGAAGAAGCGCCCGTCGGTGACTCCGATCTGCAGCATCGGCACGGGGATGCCGTCGGGGTCGAGCTCGCGGAGCACCGCGGCGAGGCCGTCGAACCACGTGAGGTCGGGCTCTGCGGGCATCGCGTCGTAGCGGTGGAGCTCGAGCTCGAGGTCGGGCCCGACGAGGTCGTGGAGCTCGCGGATCAGGTCGTCCGGCCCGAAGCCCGGCAGCGTGCGCCCGTCGAGCTCGAGCTCGACCTCGGCGGGAATGACGTTGATCTTGTTTCCGGCGTGCACGACCGTGACGCTGACGGTGTTGCGGAGCGCGCGCTCGATCATCCGGAGCTGCTGGTTGCCGCGCGACGCGCGCAGCGTCACTTCGGCGAGGCGTGGATCGAGCAGAGAGCGCAGCATGAGCGCCTGGGGGCGCGGCAGCTCCGCCGCCATGCTCTCGAGCCAGGTGCGCGTCACGGAGGTGACGTGGATCGGCAGCCCGCGCCGGTCGAGTGTCTGCAGCATCGTGCCGAGCTTCGTGAGCGCGCTGCCGCGCACGCCGAGCGCGCCGTGTCCGCCCGGGCCGCGGACGCGGCCGCGGAGCCAGCACATCTGCTTCTCGGCGACCTGGATCGGGTAGAAGCGCTTGCCCCCGACGTGGATCGCAGCGCCGCCGAACTCGCCGAGCGCGTGCCGTGCGCCGTCGAAGAGGCCGGCGTGCTCCTCCGTGAGGAACTTCGCGCCGAAGTCGCCGCCGTTCTCCTCGTCGCTCAGCACCGCAAGGATGAGGTCGCCGCGCGGTTTCAGCTCGCCGCGCGCCGCGCGCAGGAACGCGTCGACGAGCATCGCGACGCCGCCCTTCATGTCGAGCGCGCCGCGGCCCCAGACGACGCCGTCGACGAGGTCGCCGGCGAACGGCGGGTGCGTCCACTCCTGACCGGTGGTCTGCACGACGTCGACGTGCCCGTAGAGGAGGAGCGGCGGCGCGTCGCCGGAGCCTGCGACGCGTGCGATCAGGTTCGGACGGGAGTCGTCGCGCGCGACGATCCGCGACTCGACGCCCGCGTCGCTGAGGAGGCGCTGCACGTACGCGATGCACTCGGTCTCGTTGCCGGGTGGATTCGTCGTGTCGAAGCGAATGAGGTCGCGCAGCAGCTCGACGACGTCGGTCACAGCTCACCGAGCGCGGCGAGGAGTCGATCGACCTCGGCCGCCGTGTTGTAGTGGACGAAGCCGGCGCGCACGGCGCCGTCGTCGCCGAGACCGAGGCGCTCGATCACCTCGACGGCGTAGTAGTTGCCGTCCCAGACGGCGATCTCGCGCGCGGCGAGAAACTCGGCGACCGCGCGCGGCGCGTGCCCGTCGACGGTGAACGCGAACGTCGGCACGCGGCCGTCCATCGTCGGGAGGCCGTAGAGCGTGCACGCGTCGGGGAGACCGTCGAGGAACCGCTCGCCGAGCGCGCGCTCGTGCGCCTGGATCGCGGGCCAGCCGATCGACTCGACGTACCCGACGGCGGCGACGAATCCGGCGAGCAGCTCGTGCGCGAGCGTCCCCGTCTCGAAGCGGCCGCCGAGCGGCTGGGCCGGCGCGGGCCTGACCTTGTACGGGCGCCATGCGTCGAGCAGCTCGGCGCGGGCGAACGCGAGCCCGAGATGCGGTCCGAAGAACTTGTACGGGGAGCAGAGCAGCACGTCGACGCCGAGCTCGTCGACGTCGATCGGGCCGTGCGGCGCGAAGTGCACGGCGTCGGCCCACGCGAGCGCACCGGCAGCATGCGCGAGCTCGACGATGCGCCGCGCGTTCGTGAGGGTGCCGACGGCGTTCGACGCGAGCGGGAACGCGACGACACGCGTGCGGTCGGTGAGGGAGTCGGCGAGATCGTCGAGATCGAGCGTCGTGTCGTCGGCGAGCTCGACGAAACCGACGCGCAGGTCGAGGTCGCGCGCGAGCTCGAGCCAGGGAGAGACGTTGCCGTCGTGGTCGAGGCGGGTGACGAGGATCTCGTCGCCGGCGCGAAGCGTCCGGCCGAGGGTGCGCGTGAGCATGAAGTTGAGCGTTGTCATGTTCTGCCCGAAGAGAGTCTCGGCGGAGTCGCAATGCAGGAACCGCGCTGCGGTCGCGTGCGCCTCGTCGAGCAGCGCGTCGCTGCGGCGACTCGCTCCGAATGCGCCGCCGAGGTTCGCGTTCGACTCGCGCAGATACGAGGAGATCGCATCGATCACGGAGTCGGGGCACTGCGTGCCGCCGGGCCCGTCGAAGAACGCGGTTCCGCGTTGCAGTGCGGAGAAGCGGGCGCGGACGGCGTCCACGTCGAGCGCGACGGTGCTCATCGCCCAGGACGCTACCGCACTACCATCCGCGCGTGAGCACACAGTCGCCGCCGCGCGAACGCCTGGACAAGGGAGACCGGACGGGGCTCGGGCGCCCGTGGCTCGTGATCGTGCTGAACGACAACCACAACACGTTCGAGGGAGTCGCGTTCGCGCTCGCGTCCGTCCTGCCCGGGGTGGACTACAACCGCGGCCTGCGGCTCGCCGATGCGATCCACAACACGGGGCGGGCGGTCGTGTGGTCGGGGCACCAGGAGCAGGCGGAGCACTACTGGGGCCAGCTGCAGGGACACGGCCTGACGATGGCGCCCCTCGAGACGGGCTAGCCGGCGTTCCAGCGGTACGTGGGCTTGACCGTGAGCGACGCACCGACGAAGCAGTCCCGCTCCGCTTTCTCGAGGAGCTCCGCCAGCTCGTCCGTGCCGGGATGCGGCGCGAGTGAGATGTCGAAGGCGACCTCGGCCTCGACGACGGCGTAGCGCCCGTCGCTCTCGCGCTCCGCGACGAGCGCGCGGCCGGATCCCGTCGCGTGGGTCACCTCGATCCCGGCGCGGCGTGCGTGGTGCCGGAGGCTCTTGAGGGAGCAGCGGAGGAGGCCCGCGAGCAGCAGATGCTCCGGCGTCCACTCGACGCCCGCCGCGAGCGGCGTCCCGTCTTCGGTGCGGACGTCGTCGCCCGCGCCGAGGTCGACGGCGTACCGGAACTCCTTTCCCCTGATGGCCACGCGCCCCGATCGTTGCAGATGCCGTCCGGACCTGTCCGTAGGCTCCGATCGTGCGGCGCCTCAGAACGCTGACCGAAGCGGAATGCTGGGCCCGGTGTTACGGGGCCTACGATCCGACCGTCTCGATCGTGCGTCTCGAGCCCCGGCGGCCGCGCTTCCCCACGACCGTCTCGGGTGAGGACCTGCGCAGGCTCCTCGAGGAGCGGCTCGACGGGCGCGTCGCCGACGAGGCCGAGGCCGCGTAGCGACGGGCACTCCGAGCGACGTCCCCGACGTCCTCGCGGCGGGGCTCGACGTCGTCTTCGTCGGGATCAATCCCGGCCGCGTCTCGGCGGCCGCGCAGGCGCACTTCGCAAATCCGCGCAACGACTTCTGGCGGCTGCTCCACGCGGCGCGCTTCACGCCAAGGCTGCTCGAGCCGGCCGAGCAGTTCGAGCTCCTGAAGGAAGGCATCGGCGTGACGAACGCCGCGTACCGCACGACGCCCGGCTCCGGCGACCTGCGCCGCTCCGACTTCGCCGGCTCCGCGGAGCGGCTCGAGGGGATCGCGCGCGACCTGCGTCCCCGCTGGCTCGGCTTCGTCGGCAAGGAGGCGTATCGCGGCGCGTTCAACGAGCGTCCCGAGCTCGGCGTCCAGGAGCGGAGGCTCGGCGAGACGCAGCTGTTCGTGCTCCCGTCCACGTCGCCCGCCAACGCGGCGGTGCCGTGGGACGAGCGGCTCCGCTGGTTCTTCGAGCTCGCGGCGCGCGTCTACCGGCGGCCGCAGCGCCGAGGGGTGCGCGCGCTCGTCGTCGACCCGAGCGACCGCGTTCTGCTCGTGCGCTTCGAGGACGAGTTCGGCGAGTGGTGGTCGACGCCCGGCGGGGGCGTGGAGGAGGACGAGGCCGACGATGTCGCGCTCGCACGGGAGCTCGCGGAGGAGGTCGGCCTCCTCGACTTCGACCTCGGGCCGCCGATCTGGACGCATGAGCATTGGCGCGTGAACCCGCGCCGCTTCGGCGGTCAGAAGGAGACGATCTACCTCGTCCGCTGCGCGGCCTTCGAGCCGGCGCCGTCGTTCAGTGTCGACGAGCTCGCTGCGGAGGGAGTCGCGGGCGCGGGGTGGTTCGCGCTGGACGAGCTCGACTCGCTGGTCACGGGGCCGCGCCGCCTGGCCGGGCTCGTCCGCACGGTGCTCGAGCACGGGCCGCCCGCAGAGCCGCTCGACATCTCTGCCTCCTAGTCGAGATCACATGTGTGCACATGTGACGTGGGCGTGTGATCACACGCCCACCTGCGCATGCGTACGCCTACACCTTGCGCACGTGTACGCATACGCCGGCGTCCTCGCGGGACGCGTCTAGCCGCGCCAGCGGTTCGTGATCGGCGTGCGCCTGTCGCGCCCGAACGCCTTCGGCCGGAGCCGAACACCGGGCGGAGCCTGGCGGCGCTTGTACTCGGCGCGGTCGATCAACGCGACGGCGCGCTCGACCACGTCGGCTTCGAACTCGTCCGCGCCGAGCTCGTCGAGCGAGCGGTCCTCCTCGACGTAGGCCTCGAGCACGCGGTCGAGCTTCGGATACGGCGGCAGCGAGTCCTCGTCGAGCTGATCGCTGCGGAGCTCGGCGCTCGGCGCCCGCTCGATGATCGACGCGGGGATCAGCTCGCGGCCGGCGCGCTCGTTGAGATGGCGAGCGAGGCGGAACACGTCCGTCTTGAAGACGTCCTTCAGGAGTGCGAAGCCACCCGCCATGTCCCCGTACAGCGTCGCGTAGCCCACCGACATCTCCGACTTGTTGCCGGTCGCGACGAGGAGCCAGCCGAACTTGTTCGAGAGCGCCATCAACAGGGTGCCGCGGATCCGCGCCTGGAGGTTCTCCTCCGTGAGATCCGGCTCGCGGCCCACGAACGACGGCGCGAGCGCTTCGAGATACGTCTCGACCATGGGCTCGATCGCGATCTCCCGGAAGTCGCAGCCGAGGTTCTCCGCGAGGCGCCGCGCATCGGTGCGCGTCCCCTCCGACGAGAAGCGCGACGGCATCGAGACGCAGTGCACGCGCTCCGAGCCGAGCGTCTCGGCTGCGAGCGCGGCAACGAGCGCCGAGTCGATGCCGCCGGAGACGCCGACGACGATCTCGCGAAAGCCGTTCTTGCGCACGTAGTCCGACAACCCGAGCTCGAGTGCGATCCGCATCTGCTCGAGCTCGTCGCAGAACGGCGTGACGGGTGCTTCGAGGTGGTCGGACTGCGCATGCGGCGCGCCGATGTGGATGGTCTGCACCGTGCCGAGATCACCGCGGTCCTGCGCGAGCGCCCGGCGCCGCGCATCGGTGAGCCGTCGCGCGCGGACGGCCGACGGGTCGACGTCGACGATGAGCATCGCCTCCTCGAACCCGGGCGCGCGCGCGAGCACGTTCCCCTCGTCGTCCAGCACGAGCGAGTGCCCGTCGAAGATCAGCTCGTCCTGGCCGCCGACGGTGTTGCAGAACGCGACGTACGCGCTGCAGTCGCGTGCGCGTGTGCGGAACATCTCCTCGCGCTCGCGATCGCGCAGCAGATGGAACGGCGACGCGGAGACGTTCACGATCAGCTCGGCGCCGGCGAGCGCCAGGTCGCTCGCGGGTGGGCCGGGCTGCCACATGTCCTCGCACACGGTGACGCCGACGAGGGTCTCGCCGTGCTCGAACAGGTACAGCTCCGATCCCGCGGCGAAGTAGCGCATCTCGTCGAAGACGCCGTAGTTGGGGAGGAAGCGCTTCTTCACCATCGCCTTCACCTCGCCGCCGGCGCAGACGGCGCATGCGTTGTAGAGGTCGCGGTCGAAGTGCGGCGTGCCGACGAGCACGACGATCCCGCGCGCCGCGAGCGCGATCTGCTCGAGCGAGCCTTCCGCGGCGCGAAGGAACCCGGGGCGGAGCAGCAGGTCCTCCGGCGGATAGCCGGTCACCGCGAGCTCGGGGAAGACGACGAGGTCCGCGTTGGCGCGCTTCGCGTCCTCGATCCGCTCGAGGATGAGCGCGCGGTTGCCGTCGAGGTCGCCGACGACCGGGTCGATCTGTGCGAGCGCGAGCCGCATAGGTTTCAGACTACCAGTCGGAAACCGGCGGGCTACTCCCGCCGCAGGCGGATCGCGTTCAGGTCGCGCTCGCGGATCTCGTCGATCCGGCCGCGCAGAGTCTCGGGAGGATCGTGCTCGGCGTGGAGGTAGCGCCCCGCGAGCGCGTCGAGCTCGCCCGACGCGAGCGCTCGCACGAGCGCCGGCGCGCACTCCGGCGGCGTCCACGGCGCGTCGTCGGGGATGCGCCCTTCGGTCATCGAGGTGCGAACGAGCCCCGGCGAGATCGAGAAGACGAACACGTTGTGCGGCGAGAGCTGCGCCGCGAGCGTCTCGGAGAAGCGATGCACCGCAGCCTTGCTCGACCCGTACGCGGTCGCGCCGCCGCCCGGCGAAGCCGGCAGATACGCGGAGCCGCTCGCGACGTTCACGATCCGGCCGCCTCCGCGCGCGAGCATTCGCGTTCCGACGGCCCAGTCGCAGAGATAGACGCCACGCACGTTCACCTCGAACGTGTGCCACCAGTCGTCGGGATCGGCGAGCGGCTCGGAAGGGCCCGAGATGCCGGCGTTCGCGACGAGCAGCGCGATCGGCCCGAGCTCCGACTCCGTGCGCTCGACAGCCGCCTCGACCGAGGCGCGCGAGCTCACGTCGAGCTCCACCGCGAGCCCGCCGGTCTCTGCCGCGACCGCCTCGACCTGGTCGGCGGAGCGGGCCGCAACGGCGACCCGCATGCCTGCCGCCGCGAGCTCGCGTGCGACGTTGGCGCCGATTCCTCGGCCCCCACCGGTGACGAGGGCGACACCCTCCAGATCAGCCTGCGACACGTGCGATCTCCTCCAATGACTCGGGGTTCTCGAGCGACGACACGTCGCCCGGGTCCTTTCCAAGCGCCTGCGCGCGGACCGCGCGGCGCACGATCTTTGCCGACCGCGTCTTCGGCAGCGCGGCGACCCAGAGAATCCTGTCGGGCTTGAACGCCTTGCCGAGCACGTCGGCGACCGCGCCCGCGACGCGCGCGTCGTCGGGATCCTCTCCCGGCAGCGCGACGCAGAAGATCCACGCGACCTCGCCCTTCACCTCGTGAGGGACGCCGATCGCGGCCGCCTCCGCGACGATCCCGCTGCCGATCGCAGCCGACTCGAGCTCCGCCGGCCCGATCCGCTTGCCGGCGATGTTCAGCGTGTCGTCGCTGCGCCCGTGCAGGAACCAGTAGCCGTCCGCGTCGATCGACGCCCAGTCGCCGTGCGTCCACACGCCGGGGAACCGCCGCCAGTACGTGTCGAGATACCGCTCGTCGTCGCCCCAGACGCCGCGCGTCATCCCGGGCCACGCGTTGCGGCAGACGAGCTCGCCGACCTCGCCGCGCAGCGGCCGGCCCTCCGCGTCGACGACGTCCATGTCGAGCCCGAGCGCGGGGAATCCGAGCGCGACCGGCTTCACCGGCTCGGTGATCACCGTCGTGAGGAAGCACGCACCGACCTCGGTGCCGCCGGACACGTTGACGATCGGCGCGCGCGAGCCGCCGACGTGCTCGAACAGCCAGCGGTACGGCCCGGGGTTCCACGGCTCCCCCGTGGTGCACATCGTGCGCAGCGTCGAGAGGTCGGCCGTGGGCTCGCCCTTCGGGATCAGCGCGCGCACGAGCGTCGGCGACAGGCCGAGCATCGTCACGCGCTCCGACTCGACGAGCTCCCACAACCGGTCGTCGGGCCAGTCCGGCGCGCCCTCGGCGAAGACGACGGTCGCGCCGACCGCGCCGCCGCCGAGCACCGTCCACGGCCCCATGATCCAGCCCATGTCGGTTGCGAAGTGCACGCGGTCGCCGGCCTTCACGTCGGTCTGGTAGGCGACCTCGCGCGCGATCGAGACGAGGAAGCCGCCCTGCACGTGCAGGGCGCCCTTCGGCCTCCCGGTCGTGCCCGACGTGTAGGCGAGGAGGTACGGCGCCTCCGAGTCGACCTCGACCGGGGCCAGCACGCCCGGCTGGCGCGAGACGACCTCCGGCCACTCGCCGGTCTCGCGATTCCACGCGACGACGTGCTCGACGGCGAACCCGCCCGCCCCGTCGAGCGTCTCGCGCATCTCGACGCGCTTGCCGCGCCGGAGCGACCAGTCGGCGCAGAGAACGACCTTCGCCTGGGAGTCCTCGAGCCGCGACGCGATCGCGGGCGCCGCGAAGCCGGAGAAGATCGGCACCTGCACCGCGCCGACGTGCGCGCATGCGTGCGACGCGACCGCGACCGCCGGGCACATCGGCATGAAGATGGCGACCCGGTCGCCCTCGCGCACGCCGAGCTCGACGAGCGCCTCGGCGAGCTGCGTCACCGCGCGCGACGCCTCGGCCCACGTGAGCGACTCGCGGCGTCCGTCCTCGTAGCGGCCGACGAGCGCCTCTTCGTCCGGCCGCTCGGCCGCCCAGCGGTGCACGCACACGCGCGCCGCGTTGACGCGCCCGCCGGTGAACCACGTCGCCCATTCCGGCCCGCGCGAGCGATCGACGACCCGTTCCCACGGCGTCGAGAACTCGATCCCGAGATCCGCGACGACCGCGGGCCAGAACCGATCGGGCTCCTCGACCGAGATCCGGTGCAGCGCGTGGTAGTCCGCGGCGCCGAGCGCGCGCCCGAGCCGCGTCACGTTCGCCGCCTCCACGACCTCCGCGGAGGGACGCCAGATGAACTCTTCGGCCATTTGCGGAGCCTACTTAGCGGCTGCTAACTTAGTGGTCACTAACTACGGGAAAGCAGGAATCGGATGAAAGCACGGATCTTCGCCGACGAGAACCGCAAGTGGTGGACGCTCGCCGCGGTCTCGTTCGGCCTCTTCATGATCATGCTCGACAACACGGTCGTGAACGTCGCGCTGCCGTCGATCGAGCGCGATCTCCACATCTCGATCTCGCAGCTCGAGTGGATCGTCACCGCGTACGCGCTCGTCTTCGCGGCGCTGATGATCACGGGCGGCAAGCTCGCCGACCTCTACGGGCGGCGGCGCATCTTCGTCGTCGGGCTCACGATCTTCACGCTCTCGTCGCTCGCATGCGGCTTCGCGCCGAGCTCGGGCTTCCTGATCGGGGCGCGCGCGGTGCAGGGCATGGGTGCGGCGCTGATGAACCCGGCGACGCTCTCGATCATCACGGCGACATTCCCGCCACGCCAGCGCGGCCAGGCGATCGGCATCTGGGCCGGCGTCTCTGCGATGGCGCTCGCGATCGGGCCGCTCGCCGGCGGGCTGATCGTCGACAACATCAACTGGAACTGGATCTTCTTCGTCAACGTGCCGGTCGGCGTGCTCGGCATCGTCGTCGCGCGCTTCTTCATCGACGAGTCGCGCGACACCTCGCACGAGCAGAGCATCGACCTGCCGGGCCTCCTCACGTCTGCCGCCGGCCTCTTTGCCCTGAGCTACGCGCTGATCGAGGGCAACGCGAAGGGCTGGTCGTCCGCCGAGATCCTCGGCCTCTTCGCCGCCGCGGCGGTGTTCCTCACCGCGTTCGTGCTCGTCGAGTCGCGCCAGCGGCTGCCGATGCTCGACCTGTCGCTCTTCAAGATCCCGTCGTTCGTCGGTGCGAACACGGTGGCGATGCTCGTCTCGCTCGGGATGTTCGGCGTGTTCTTCTTCGTCTCGCTCTACATCCAGAACATCCTCCATTACTCACCGACGAAGGCGGGCGCGTCGTTCCTGCCGATGACGCTGCTGATCATCCTGATCGCACCGATCGCGGGGAAGCAGTCCGACCGCATCGGCTCGCGCTGGCTGATGGGCGGCGGGATGACGATCCTCGGGATCTCGCTGCTGCTCTACCAGCGCGTCGGGATCCACTCGACGTTCTGGACGCTCCTGCCGGCGATGATCCTCGGCGGCATCGGGATGGCCTGCACGATGTCGCCGATGACCTCGGCGGCGATGGGCTCGGTGCCGATCGACAAGGCCGGCGTCGGCTCGGGCGTCCTGAACAGCTTCCGCCAGGTCGGCGGCGCGCTCGGGATCGCGCTGATGGGCGCCATTCTCGCGTCGTACGTGCATGCGTCGCCGCGCTCGGCGCTCGGCGCGCAGCAGTACGTGAACGGCCTGCACGCGGCACTGCTCGTGAGCGCGCTCATCGCGTTCGCGGCGGCGGCGGTCGCGATCCTGCTCGTTCGCGTCACGCCGCAGGTCGAGCACGCGCACATCGCAGAGATGGCCGCGTGAAGACCGCGACGCGCCTTCCGGCAGCGGAGCGCCGCCGCGAGCTCGTCGAGACGGCGGTGCGCGTGTTCTCGGAGGGGAGCTACCGCGGCACGACGACGGCGGAGATCGCGCGCGCCGCGGGCGTCTCCGAGCCGATCCTCTACCGGCACTTCGCGTCGAAGCGCGAGCTCTACTTCGCCGCGCTCGAGCACGTCTGGGCGAAGGCGCGCGCCGCGTGGGAGGAGGCGGTCGCCGACGCGACGGACGTGCGGGCGGGGCTCGAGGAGATGGGCCGCCGGCAGGTCGGCCCGCGCGACTGCAAGCACCAGCTCGCGGAGCTCTGGGTGCAGGCGCTGAGCGAGGCGACCGAGGATCCCGAGCTGCGGAAGTACCTGCGCCGCCACATGCGCGAGGTGCACGGCTTCTTCGCCGGCCTGATCCGTCGCGGCCAGGAGGAAGGCGTCTTCCGGGCCGACGCCGACGTCGACGCCGAGGCCTGGATCTTCCTGTCGGGCAGCATCCTCGGCATGGTCGGCCGCCGCATCGGCCTCCTCGACCGCGACGAGGTCGACGGCATCAGAGCGGCCCGGCTCGCGGCGCTCTCCCCCGTCCGCTAGATCATCCGACCTGGTCGCCGAAGCGACCAGGTCGGTTGCCGTCCACGTCGCGCACCGCGCGGCACCGCAAAAAAGAGAAAGGCCCCGGCTGCGGCTCCGGGGCCCTTCTCGAGAGGCGCGCCCATCCTTTGCGACTTCCGGAAGCTCGGCTCTGCGGCCCAGCCGCTCTTCCTTCGTGTCGCCGGATGTGGTCGGCGCGCCCCCTGCAAACCCGAGCCTGGCGTCCGGCCTGGTTGCAAGGTGACCTCACTATAGGAGCCATGTTCCGATCAGTCAAGTAGCTCAGTCAAGTGATTCTGCTTTCGCGTGGTTGACTCGAATTTCCCATGAACATGCCCTTTTTGGGGGATGCTCGAAGAGACGTCTTGCACTTTTGTGAAGCGTGAGGTTCACTTCCACCAGCCGCATGAGCCGAGACACCGCCCTCCGCACCTCCAGCCCCGCCGCGCCCACCACGGGCCTGCGGCTGGGCGAGCGCCTGCGCCAGCTTCGCGTCGCCGCCGGGCTGACGCAGAGCGAGCTCGCGGGCGAGCGCTTCTCGAAGGAGTACGTGTCGCAGATCGAACGCGGCAAGACGCGGCCGACGCGCGAGACGATCGAGTGGCTCGCGGTCCGCCTCGGCGTCGATTCCGGCTTCCTCGCCAACGGCGTCGCCACGGACGAGCGCGGTCGGCTCGAGGGCGCGCTCGCACGCGCGGAGGCGCTGATCGAGTCGCAGCAGAACGAGGACGCGGCGGCGGAGTACGAGTCGCTCGTCCCGGCGGCGCGCGCGACGGGCCTGAAAGAGCTCGAGGTCCGTGCGCTCGTCGGCTCGGGCCGCACGCAGATGCGCCTCGGCGCGCTGCGCGACGCCCTCGGCCTCCTGAACGAGGCGCGCGAGCTCGTCGAGGCCGGCAGCTTCTCCGACGTCGAGCGGGCAGAGGTCTTCTACGCCCTCGGCGTCTGCCGCTACCAGCTGAACAGCGTGCAGACGGCGCTCGGGCTGCTCAACGAGGCCCTGTCGCTCGCCGAGCGCTCCGGGCTTCCGTCCGACCAGCTTCGCTCCAACATCCTCTCGTGGCGCTCGCGCTGCTGGCGCCGCCAGCGCGACTACGAGGCCGCACGCGAGGACATCGAGCGCGCGCTCCAGCTCGCGGAGGACGCGAACGACCTGCGCACGATCGGCGGCGCCTACTTCCAGGCGTCGCTCGTCGCGGACCGCGAGGGTCACTGGGTGCTCGCGCGGAACTACGCGGAGAAGGCCCGCTCGGCGTACGAGGAGCTCTCCGACAAGGTGCACGTCGGCCAGCTCACGAACAACCTCGGCGGCCTGAACTTCCTCCTCGGCAAGACCGACGAGGCGATCGGGCTCCTGAAGGAGGCTTTCGGCATCGCCCTCGACAACGGCCGCGACGCCGATGCGGCCCAGGCAATTTCCTCGCTCGCCCAGATCCATCTGCGTACCGGCAACGTCGACCAGGCCGAGGAGCAGGCGCGTCACGCGCTGCAGCTGCTCGACGGCTCCGAGGACTTCGTCGACGAGATCGGCAACGCACAGCTCGTGCTCGGGCGCTCGCTGCTCGAGCAGGACAGGCTCGACGAGGCCGAGGCGGCATTCACCGCCGCCGAGGCGAGCTTCGGGCAGCTCGGCTCCGCCAGCCATCGCGCCGCCGCGTGGGTCGCGCGCGGCGATCTCGCGGCGCGGCGGCAGGACGACAGGCTTGCAGCCCACCTCTACCGCACCGCGGCCGAGGCGCTCCAGGACGTGCGGTTCTAACGATGCGGAGGGGAGGTGTATCGATGCTCAAGAAGACGCGGATTCTCAGCCTGCTGGTGACGGCGGCTCCGTTCGCGCTGCTTCTCGCGAAGCTTGCCCTGCATACGAAGACGGGCGGCATGAGCGACGGCGGTTCCTGGGCCTAGCACTGCGGGTCCCGCCGCGGCCGGCGCGCCTCTCGCGCGCGGCTTGCCTATCCGGCGGCGGGACAGCTGTGCCTGGTCCACCGAAGCGGCTCTGCGGTCTCAACAGGGTTTCTCGGGTGCGCCCCACAACGGCGCCGGTGTTTCCCCGGCGGTCAAGTGGTGAGGACGCGCAGGTGGGCGCACGCACCGAACGAGCCCGCCGTGCGCTGACCGTCACGCGCGTGGCTCGCCGCGGCGGCATCCTCCGCGTTCTCGCGGAGGTCGGTGTCGTGGGCCGCCGCGACGCGACGCGGGAGGGCGCGGTCCGGTTCCGCCAGGCGCTGGAGGAGCTCGGGACGACGTACATCAAGCTCGGCCAGCTCCTCTCGTCCCGACCCGATCTGCTTCCGGATGTCTACATCGAGGAGCTCGGCCGCCTCGTCGACGAGGTCGAGCCGGTCCCGTTCGGCGAGATCGACGCCGTCATCCGCGAGGACCTCGGGCCCGATGCCTTCGTGCGTATCGACCCCGTGCCGCTCGCGACGGCCTCGATCGCGCAGACGCACCGTGCGCTGATGAGCGACGGGCGCGAGGTCGTCGTCAAGGTGCGCCGCCCCGGCATCGTGGAGCAGGTCGAGCTCGACCTCGGCGTGCTGCGATCCACCGCCGGCCTCCTCGCCGGCCACTCCGCCACCGCGCAGCTCCTGCAGGTCGAGGCGCTCGCCGACGAGCTCGAGGTGCATCTGCGCGCCGAGCTCGACTTCGTCGAGGAGGCATACAACACCGAGCTGATCGCCGGGCTCGTCGAGAAGTATGAGCGCCTGACGGTGCCGGCCGTGATCCGGCCGTACGTCACCGACCGCGTGCTCGTGCTCGAGTGGATCGACGGCCGCAAGATCGACGAGACGCACGGCCTCGCTCCGGAGCTCGCGGCCGACCTCGCGCGGGAGCTCTTCAGCGCGTACGTGTTCCAGATCGTCGTCGAGGGCGTCTTCCACGCCGACCCGCACCAGGGGAACCTGCTGCTGACGCCCGACGGCCGGTTGGCGCTGATCGACTTCGGCCTCCTCGGGCGGCTCGACGACGACACGCGGCGCGGCCTGTCGCTGCTGCTGCTCGCGATCGCGCAGAACCGCGCGGACGACGTCGCCGACCAGATCGTCGCGCTCTCGCTCACCGGCGTGGACGCCGACCAGCCCGGCTTCGTGCACGACGTCCGCCGGAAGCTCCCGCGCTACCACTGGCGGCCGCTGTCCGGGATCCGCGCAGGCGAGGCGCTCGGGGATCTGCAGCGGCTCGCCCTGGCGCACCAGATCGCGCTCCCGACGAGCTTCGCGCTCGTCGGCAAGACGCTCGCGCAGGCGGACTCGATCGCGCGCTCGCTCGACCCCGAGCTCGACCCGATCGCGCTGCTCGAGGAGGAGGCGATCGAGGTGATGACGCTCGAGATCGAGCGCCGGCTCGAGCCGAACCGCTTCTTCGCGCAGCTCTATACGCAGCTCGACCCGCTCACGCGCCTGCCCCGGCAGGTGGGGCATCTGCTCGGCGAGCTCGAGCAGGGCACGCTCAAGGTCGGCATCGTCCCGACGGGGCTCGGCGAGCTCGAGGCGAACCTGCGCTCGATCGCGAACCGCGTCGGCGCCGCGATCATCGTCGGGTCGCTGCTCCTCGCGTCCGCGCTGCTCGCCCGCGTCCACCGGTTCGAGTGGCTCGCGTTCTCCGGTTTCTGCCTCGCCGCGGCGATCGGCCTCTACATGGTCTGGAAGATCATCCGCACCCCCGGGGAGCTGTGACCGAGAGGATTTGCCGAGCACACGCCGTCTTTGAGATACTTCGCGCTTGACGCTTCAAAAAGGAAAGTGAGGAGAGAACTCGGATGGCTGTGACCATTGGCGATACCGCGCCCGACTTCGAGGCGCAGACGACGGAAGGCACGATCACGTTCCACGACTGGATCGGCGACTCGTGGGCGGTGCTGTTCTCGCACCCGCGTGACTTCACTCCGGTGTGCACGACGGAGCTCGGCTACATGGCGAAGATCAAGCCCGACTTCGACAAGCGCAACGTGAAGGTGATCGGGCTCTCGGTCGACCCGGTCGACAACCACGAGAAGTGGGCTGCCGACATCGAGGAGACCCAGGGCTTCGCTCCGAACTACCCGATGATCGCCGACACCGATTTCGCCGTGTCGAAGCTGTACGGGATGCTCCCGGGCGACGTCTCGGGTGATCCGACGGCGCGCACGCCTGCCGACAACGCGACGCTGCGGAACGTCTTCGTGATCGGGCCGGACAAGAAGATCAAGCTCGTGCTCATCTATCCGATGACGACGGGCCGGAACTTCGACGAGGTCCTGCGCGTGATCGACTCGCTGCAGCTGACCGCGAACCACAAGGTGGCGACGCCGGCGCAGTGGAACCAGGGCGACGACGTGATCATCTCCGGCTCCGTGTCGAACGACGACGCGAAGGAGATCTTCGGCGAGTGGAAAGAGCCGAAGCCGTACATCCGAATTGTTCCGCAGCCGAAGTAGCGCAGCCGCGCGGCGGCAGCCGGCGTCAGAACGCGCCCGCGTACGCGTTCAGCGCCGGCTGGCCGCCGAGATGGGCGTAGAGGACGCGCGAGCCGGGCTCGATCCTTCCGTCGCGGACGAGGTCGATGAGCGCGGCCATCGACTTTCCCTCGTAGACCGGATCCGTGAGCATCCCCTCGAGGCGTGCGCAGAGGCGGATCGCCTCGATCGTCTTCGCGTCCGGGATGCCGTACGTGCCGGCGTGCCACTCGTCGAGCAGCACGATCTCGTCGTCGCGTAGCTCGCGGCCGAGCCCGATCGCCTCAGCGGTGCGACGCGCGATGCGCGCGATCTGATCCCACGTCTGCTGCACTGTCGCCGAGCCGTCGATCCCGAGCACCGACTGCGCGCGGTCGTGCGCCGCGAAGCCGGCGATCATCCCCGCCTGCGTCGAGCCTGTCACCGAGCACACGACGACCGAATCGAAGACGACGCCGAGCTCACGCTCCTGCTCCATCACCTCGTCGACCCACCGCGCGAAGCCGTGCCCGCCGAGCGGATGATCGGAAGCGCCCGCCGGAATCGGGTACGGCTTGCCGCCTGCGTCGACGACCGATGCGAGCGCCTGTTCCCAGCTCGGGCGGAACGCGATGTCGAAGCCCGCGTCGACGAGACGGACGTCGGCGCCCATGATCCGCGACAGGAGAATGTTGCCGACCTTGTCGTAGCCGGCGTCCGGCCAATCGACCCAGTGCTCCTGCACCAGGACGCACTTCAGCCCGAGCTTCGCGGCGACGGCCGCGACCTGGCGGGTGTGGTTCGACTGCACGCCGCCGATCGAGACGAGCGTGTCGCAGCCCTGCGCGAGCGCGTCCGCGACGAGGTACTCGAGCTTCCGCACCTTGTTGCCGCCGTACGCGAGCCCCGAGTTGCAGTCCTCCCGCTTCGCCCAGATCTCGACGGCGCCGCCGAGGTGCTCGCTCAGCCGTTCGAGCCGGTGCACCGGCGACGGGCCGAAGAGAAGCGGCGTGCGCGGGAAGTCGTCGACGCTCATCAGGCGCCGGAGAGCGGCACATCGCCGTTCTTCGAGCCTGCGCGCTCGATCACGACCTGCGGCACGCGCGCATGCGGGCTCAGCCGCAGGAGCATGCGCACGACCTCTGCGCAGTCCTCCGGCTGGATCATCTCGTCGCCCGGGATCCCGGACCACTCCGCCATCGGCGTGTCGACGAAGCCCGGGCAGATCGCAACGGCACGGATGCCGTCCGCGTCGAGCTCCTCGTTCAGCGACCGCGTCAGCGAGATGACGGCGGCCTTCGTCGCCCCGTACGCGGAGAGCCCCGGTGTCGGAAGCGTGCCCGCGATCGACGCGAGGTTCACGATCCAGCCGCGCGACTCTCGGAGCAGCGGGATCGCCTTCTGCGTGACGAGGAACAGCCCGCGCACGTTGACCGCGAACGTCAGGTCGAGATGCTTCGCCGGGAGATGCTCGACGTTCCCGGCGATGCCGATGCCGGCGGAGTTGACGAGAACGTCGAGGCGGCCGAAGCGCTCGCGGTGCTCGGCCACCAGCCGCTCGCACGAGGCCTCGTCGCCGACGTCCGCGGCGACCGCGACCGCGCCGAGCTCCTGGGCTGCCGCCTGCACCTTGTCCGGGCGCCGCGAGGCGAGCGTCAGGTCGTAGCCCTCGTCGCGCAGCATGCGCGCGATCGCGAGGCCGATGCCGGACGAGCCGCCGGTGACGATCGCTGCGCGCTCCACGGGAAGCTGTCTACAGGCCGCAGCGGTTGCAGGTCAAGCGGCGAGTGCGGCGAACTGACGCGGCGAGGGTGCCGTCTGAGCTCCCTCCTCTCCCCGGAGGGGCGCCGCAAGGCGCCCCTCTCCATACAGTGTGTGGGAATGAGCGGGCCGACACTCACGAGCCTCACCGTCGGCGGCGGCTGCGCCGCGAAGTACTCGGCCGCGCGGCTCGACGAGCTCCTGAAGGGATTCGTCCCCGTCGAGGCGGAGAACCTCCTCGTCGGCCTCTCGCCGGCCGACGACGCTGCCGTCTACAAGCTCGACGACGAGCGCGCGCTCGTCTTCACGCTCGACTTCTTCCCGCCGCTCGTCGACGACCCCGCGGCGTTCGGGCGGATCGCCGCGACGAACGCGCTGAACGACGTCTTCGCGATGGGTGGCGTGCCGCTCCTCGCGCTCTCGATCGCGGCGTTCCCCGAGGAGCTGCCCCTCGAGGTGCTCGGCGCGGTCTTCGCTGCGGCGGACGAGCAGGTGCGCGCCGCGGGTGCGCTGCTCGCCGGCGGCCACACGATCCGCGACACCGAGCCGAAGTACGGGCTCGCCGTGATCGGCACCGTCCACCCGGACGGCATCTGGCCGAAGAGCGGCGCGCGAGCCGGGGACGCGGTGTTCCTCACGAAGCCGCTCGGCACCGGGCTCGTGCTCGCCGGGCACGGGAAACAGCTCGCCGGCGACGCGGAGCTCGCCGAAGCCGTGCGGTGGATGACGACGCTGAACGGTGCAGCCGCGGACGTGCTCCGTCCGTTCGAGCCGAACGCCGTCACCGACGTCACCGGCTTCGGCCTGCTCGGCCACGCACACGAGATGGCGGAACGCAGCGGCGTGCGCATCACGCTCGACGTGGAGGCGCTGCCCGCGCTCGACGGCGCGCTCCACGTCGCCGAAGCCGGAGTGCGCACCGGCGGCGATCCCCGCAACCGCGACTTCGCCGGCCCGCACGTCACGAGCGACGGCGTCGACGACGCATCGCTCGCGCTCGCCTACGACGCGCAAACCGCCGGCGGCCTGCTCGTGTCGCTCCCGGCGGACAAGGCGCTCTCGCTGCAGGCTGAGTTCAACGCGCGCGGCCTCTTCCTCCGCCGAGTCGGCTCCGTCGAGGACGGCGCCGGCGTCGTGCTGCGCTAGCCGAGCTCGCGGCGGCGCGCGAGCAGGCGCCTGCGCCGGGTGACGAGCTCGCTCTCGAGCTTCCCGAGCTCGCGCTTGCGCCGCCGCACGAGCTCGAGCTGCGTCTCCACGTGCGGCAGCGCCGCCTCGACGATGCGGAGGCGCTCCGTCGGCGACTCGGTCTCGTGCCACGCGCGGCGCAGCGCGGCGCGGGCCTCCTCGGCCTCGAGCACCTGCTTCAGCTCGTCGAGCGAGAGGTTGAGCAGATCGCGCAGGCGCTTCAGCTCCTGCAGGCGCTCGACGTCGGTCTCGTCGTAGAGGCGATGCTCGCCCTTGCGGCGCTCCGGTCCTGCGAGCAGGCCGATCTCCTCGTAGTAGCGGATCGTGCGCGGCGTCACGCCCGTGCGCTCGGCAACCTCGCCGATGCGGATCATGCGATCGCCTCGACGATCTCGTCGCGCTCGACGGCGCGCACGTGTGCGGGGCGGAGCAGCGAGACGAGCGCACCGGCGAG
>DASYGK010000129.1:0-2175 GCA_035999905.1 Gaiellaceae bacterium
GCCCTCCTCGCCGCCATTCTCGCCGCCGTCGCGGCGCCTGCCCAGGCCTCCGCGGCGGGCTGCCCGAAGCTGAGCGGGAGCTTCCGGGTCGTGCCAGGGAGCCCCGGCGCCGGCCAGATCTCCTACACCTTGCGAGTCAAGAACGGTGGCTCGGTGCCGTGCACGGTGCGCGGCCTGCCCGCGCTCGTCCTGCTGGGCATCCGGGGCCAGGACCTCCCGACGCACGTGTCCCTGAGCCCGCGCTTCACCGCGCCGGCGCGTCCCTTCGTGATCCGCCCGGGGAAGACGGCGTCGGCGACGGCGCGCTTCTCGCCCGACGTCCCCGGCAAGGGCGAGGGCTCGACGAAGGGGTGCGAGCCGATCGCGCACACCGCGCGCGTCGCGGCGGGCGGCGCCCGGTTCGTGATCCCGATCAAGCCGGTGACGCGCGTCTGCGAGCACGGCTCGCTCGTCTTCACGCCGTACCGCTGAGCGGGACCAAAACGAAGGGCGCCTTTCGGCGCCCTTCGCCCTCTCGGGAGGAGAGATCTGCGAGCTAGTGGCCGGCGCAGTTGCCGTCCTGGTGCTCGGCGGTGTGCTCGCGCGAGGTGAACTGCGCGCCGAGCACGGCGCCGAAGCCGGCGAACGCCGCACCGTGCACGGTGCCGTCGGCGTTCTCCATCAGGAAGAGGCGCTCCAGGCCGGCGAGCGTGCCGAGCGTGCCGGCGCCGTTGACGGAGCCCTTGCCGAAGAAGCCGCGGACGACGGTGCCGTCGGTCTTCGTGAACGAGCAGGTCTTACCGGTGACGGTGCTCGTCGCGGTGTTCGCCGACGACGCGCTGTCGGTGAGTGTCAGCGCGACCGTCGACGGCGCGCACGAGAGCGTGCCGTGCTCGGTGTTCTTCGTCTCGGCCGTCGACCAGTCTGTCGTGAGGCTCGCGTTGAACGTGCCCGTCGAGAGCATGTTGCCGGAGACGATCGAGCCCGACGCTGTCGCACTGTTCGACGAGAAGCTCGTGCCGGTGCCGGAGAGCTTCGCGAAGAGACCGTGCTCGTGGTGCCACCAGTGGCCGTGCGCGGACGCAGCCGCAGGAAGCGCGAGCGCGGCGACGGCGGCGATGGTGAACATGAGCTTTCTCATGGTGATGTGTCCTTCCCTTGGGTTCCCTCCAGGGGTGCCCGGGGACACGGCGGTCCATGCGTAAAAGCTGTGTAAAGCGGCTCAGCCGGCCGGATTCGAGACGACTTGCTGCGTCATTCCGCCGTCGATCACGTAGCTCGAGCCGGTGACGTAGGCGGACTCGTCCGAGGCGAGCCACGAGACGAGCCCGGCGACGTCCTCGGGCGTCCCGGCGCGGCCGAGCGGCACCTGCGGGACGAGTGCGTGCGCGTCGGCTTCGTTCCGCGCGGTGGCGATCACGCCGGGTGCGACGGAGTTGACGCGGATGTTGCGGTCGGCGAGCTCGAGCGCGAGCGAGCGCGTGAGCATGCCGAGCGCGGCCTTCGCCGCGGCGTAGACGGCGAAGCCGGGCCTCGGGATGTGCTCGTGCACCGACGTGATGTTCACGATCGCGCCACCGGCGATCATGCGACGCGCCGCAGCCTGCGCGCAGAGGAAGCTCGCGCGCACGTCGACGGCGAACGTGAGGTCGAAATCTTCCACGGTGAGGTCGAGCACGGGTTTCGCGGTGGCGATGCCGGCGTTGTTCACGAGCACGTCGATGCGGCCGAGCGCGTCGACGGTCTCGTCGACGAGCCGTCCCGGGACGGCGACGTCGGAGAGGTCGCCGGAGACCCAGTGGATGCGGTCGTCGCCGTAGCGGACGCGCAGCTCGTCGAACGGCCCCCGGTGGCGCTCCTCGTCGTCGGCGGTCGCGTACCCGAGCGCGAAGCCGTCGGCGAGCAAGCGGTGCGAGATCGCGAGGCCGATGCCCGTGTTCGCGCCGGTGACGAGGGCGACCTTGGCCATGGGGAATGTTGTACCTGCTGGCTCAGGTCGTAATCAGGACGGCGTTCGCCGTCGCGGCGGCAAGCCGGCGGTCCGCCGTGACGAGTACCGCGTCCCGCGTCTCGGCGAGCACGACGTAGCACGCGTCGTAGATGCTCAGGCCACGCGCCGCGGCGACGTCCCAGGCCGCGAGCGCGAGATTCTGGACCGGCTCGGACTCGAACGCCGCGCTCGTCGCCGCGTCGATC
>DASYGK010000135.1:0-10518 GCA_035999905.1 Gaiellaceae bacterium
GAGGGCGACCACGCGCGCGAATGGGGGCCGCCGTTCGTCGACGGAGACGGGGCGCTCTTCTTCGCCGCCAACGCCGGCAAGCGCTCGCTCGTGCTCGACCTGCGCAAGGACGCCGGCCGCCTACGCGAGCTCGTGGACGCAGCCGACGTGCTCGTTGTCAGCCTCCGCCCCGGCCTCGCCGACGCGCGCGGGCTCGGCGCGGACGACGTGACCGCGCGCAACCCGCGGCTCGTCTACTGCACGATCGGCTCGTACGGCCGCACGGGGCCGCTTTCGAGCCGGCCGGGCTACGACCCGCTGATGCAGGCGGCGACCGGGATCATGAGCGTCACCGGCGAGCCGGACGGCCCGCCGGTGCGCGTCGGCGTCTCTCTCATCGACTTCGCCACCGGCCAGTGGGCGGCGATCGGCATCCTCGCGGCGCTGCTCGAGCGCGAGCGCGATGGACGCGGCCGCGTCGTCGACACCTCGCTCTACGAGACGGCGCTCGCGCTCCTCGCGGGGCAGCTCGCCGGCTATGCGGCGACCGGCGAGGAGCCGAAGCGGTTCGGCAGCGCGTTCGCGCTGATCTCGCCGTACGAGGTGTTCGAGACGGCGGACGCGCCGCTGATGATCGTCGCCGGCAGCGACGCGCTGTGGGTGCGCCTGCGCGAGGCGCTCGGGCTGCCGGACGACGAGCGCTTCCGGACGAATCCCGACCGCGTGCGCAACCGCGCATCGCTCGTCGAGGTGCTGACCGATGTGCTGCGCACGCGGACCGCGGCGGAGTGGGAGGCGCTGCTCACCGAGGCCGGCGTGCCGGTGTCGCCCGTGCGCAACGTCGCGGAGGCCTTCGCGCACGAGCAGACCCGCGCGCTCGGCATCCTCCAGCAGCTCGGCAGCGGCACGACCGTCATGCCGCCCGTCAGCTTCGACGGGGAGCGGCTGCCGTACGCGTCACCGCCGCCGAAGCTCGGCCAGGACGACGCCTAGAGAGCAACCGGCCTGGTCGCCGAAGCGACCAGGCCGGAAGATCTACGACGCGGGCCAGGGCCCGGCCCGGTACACGTAGCCCTCGAGCGTCCGTCCGAGCACGCCCTCGAGCCACGTCGAGACCGCGACGAGCGCGTCGAGGTCGACGCCGGTCTCGACGCCTTCGCCTTCCAGCAGGTAGACGAGGTCCTCGGTCGCGACGTTCCCCGTCGCGCGCGGCGCGTACGGGCAGCCGCCGAGACCGCCCACCGATGCATCGAGCACGTGCGCGCCCGCCTCGAGCGCGGCGAGGCAGTTCGCGTATCCGGTGTTGCGCGTGTTGTGGCCGTGGAAGCCCTCGGCCTTCGTGCGCTCGACAAGTGACCGGACAGCCGACGGCGTCGCGACGCCGATCGTGTCCGCGAGCACGACCTCGGCGCGGCCCGAGAAGCGGGCGGCCAGCTCTGCGACGACGCCGGGGTCGACGCGGCCCTCGAACGGGCAGCCGAAGCAGACGGAGATCGTCACGGTCGCCGGCTCCGTTACGCCGGCGAGGATCGCGTCGGCGCGCGCCACGGCGTCCTCGAGCGAGGCGCCGCCGTTCGCCCTGTTGAAGCCGTCCGTCGCAGCGAACGTCACGTTGACTCGGTCGAGGCCCGTCTCGCGGAAGCGCTCGTAACCGCGCTCGTTCAGGACGAGCCCGGAGTACTCCGTGCCGTCGCGGCGCTCGATCGCGGCGACCACGGCCTCGGCGCCTGCCATTTGCGGCACGCGATCGTCGCGCACGAAGCTCACCGACTCGACGCGCGGCAGCCCGGCCGCGGCCAGGCGGTTCACGAGGTCGCCGCGCACCTCCGCCGAGAGAGTCCCGGCTTCGTTCTGCAGGCCGTCCCGCGGCCCGACGTCACAGAGGATTGTCCGCACGGCGAGAGCGTAGTTGCCCCGGACGCGGACCTCGACCGCGCCTCGTACCGTCAAGGCCGGAATGCATCCCTCCGCATCGTTCAGCGCCACGATCCGCGTCCGGATCGAGAACCTCCCGGGCGCGTTCGCGCGTCTCGCGGCCGCCATCGGCGAAGCGGGCGGCCTGCTCGGCGCGATCGACCTCGTCCGGGTCGAGAAGGACACGAAGATCCGCGACGTCAACGTCCTCGCCGACGACGAGCCGCACCTCCACGCGATCGCCGACGCCGTACAGGACGTCGAGGGAGTCGAGGTCGTCAACGTCTCCGACCGCACGTTCCTCCTCCACCTCGGCGGCAAGATCGAGGTGCGCCCGCGCGTGCCGCTCAAGACGCGTGAGGACCTCTCGATGGCCTACACGCCCGGAGTCGCGCGGATCTCACGCGCGATCGCGGACGACCCGGAGAAGGTCTGGAACCTGACGATCAAGAGGAACACGGTCGCGGTCGTCAGCGACGGCACCGCGGTGCTGGGGCTCGGCGACATCGGCCCCGAGGGCGCATTGCCCGTGATGGAGGGCAAGGCGGTGCTCTTCAAGGAGTTCGCGGACGTCGACGCGTTCCCGCTCTGCCTCGACACGAAGGACGTCGACGAGATCGTGCGCGTCGTGCACGCGATCGCGCCCGTGTTCGGCGGGATCAACCTCGAGGACATCGCCGCACCCCGGTGCTTCGAGATCGAACGCCGCCTCCGCGAGACACTCGACATCCCCGTGTTCCACGACGACCAGCACGGCACCGCGATCGTGGTGCTCGCATCGCTGCTCAACGCGCTGCGCGTCGTCGGCAAGCGCCTCGAGGATGTCCGCATCGTCACGACCGGTTGCGGGGCCGCCGGCGTCGCCGTGACCCGGATCCTCCAGCACGCCGGTGCACGGTGGATCGTCGGCGCCGACGAGGGCGGCGCTCTCTACCGCGGGCGGGAGGGCCTGAACGACGCGAAGCTCGAGTACGCGCGCACGACCAACCCCGAGAACCTCCGCGGCACCGCGGACGAGCTGCTCGCAGGAGCGGACGTCTTCATCGGCGTCTCAGTCCCGGGTGCGATCTCCGCGGAAGGCGTTCGCCGGATGGCGCCGCGCGCGATCGTCTTCGCGATGGCGAACCCGAATCCCGAGGTCGACCCCGAGGAGATCGAGGGCCTCGTGGAGGTCATCGCGACGGGACGCTCCGACTATCCGAACCAGATCAACAACGTGCTTGCCTTCCCCGGCGTCTTCCGCGGCGCGCTCGACGTACGCGCCCGCACGATCAACGACGACATGGAGGTCGCCGCTGCACAGGCGATCGCCGCCGCGATCGGTGCGGACGAGCTCGCGCCCGACTACATCGTCCCGAGCGTGTTCAACCGCGCGGTGGCGCCCGCCGTCGCAGCCGCAGTCGCGGACGCGGCCGAACGCAGCGGCGTCGCCCGCCGCTCGCGGACGCCGTTCCAGACGGCGTCCGCGCTTCACTGAGCAATCCGAACTAGAGCGGGCTCGGCGGGATGATCGCCTCGATCGGCACATCGGCGCCCTGCGCGCGCACGTCGCGGCCGAACCAGTAGCCGATGAGCCCGACCACCACGATCACGGCGAGCGTGCCGAGCGTCAGCGCCTCGAACTCGCCCTGCGACACGCCCCACGAGTCCTTGAACTTGTAGCTGACGCCGAAGACGCGCTCGAGCGTGTCCGGGAAGACGGCGACCCACGAGCCCAGCAGGATCCAGCCCGTGATGAGGATCGACGACACCCAGATACCCGCCATCCCCCAGGGATGCACGTACGGCCGATGGACGTGCGGGTGGGAGTACCGCAGCTTCAGCGGCGCCGGGAAGATCCAGAGATACGAGATCAGCGTCGTCGAGATCGCGATGTCGAGCACGACCGTGAACGCCGACGCGGTGCTGTTGCTCTTCAGCATGTAGATCGCGGCGATCGAGAACGCGGACGCCGCGATGCCGGACAGGACGTTCACGCGCACCGGCGTCCCGAGCTTCCGGTTGAACACGCCGAAGAAGGGAAAGAACGACCCGTCGTACGCCGCGACCGCCTGGATCCGGTCGGAGCCGATCATCCACACGGCGCCCGAGGTGACGAGCGCACCGACGAAGCAGACCGTCATCACGATCAGCAGTGCGTGCGCAGCGCCGCCGTACACGCCGTGGAACGTCAGCGTCACCGCGTCGATGAAGCCGCCGATCCCCGTGACGGCCTTGGCCGGCAGGACGAGCAGGATGCAGAGGATCGGGATCACGTACATGAGCACTCCCGAGATCCCGCTGCGGAGCACCGAGAGCGGAACGTCCTTCTGCGGGTCCTGCATCTCCTCAGCGGCGCCGTTCTGCAGCTCGAAGCCGACATAGTTGAAGAGCAGCACCGGCACGAGGCCGAAGAACACCGCGCGCGTCGGGGTGAGCTGCGACGTCTGGAACCCGGCGAATCCGTGCTTGATGCCGTAGGCGATCACCGTGATCGAGAAGAAGCCGAGCACGGCGAAGCGTAGAACCGCACCGAAGTTCGGAATCCACTTTCCGTACCGCAGCGAGATGATCGCGACGCCGATCGAGATCCAGATGAAGATCAGCTTGAACGCGTAGTCCCCGGCAGTCGCCGAGCCGATCTTGAAGACGTTGGCCGACCACGAGTCCGTGGCGATGAACGCGAGCGAGCCGCCGACCCAGAGGGGGTTTGTCACCCAGTAGAGGATCGCGGCGATGCCCGCATGCATGCGCCCGAAGGCCATCTTCGTCCACTCATACGGCCCGCCCTCCTGCGTGAACGCCGAGCCGACCTCCGACATCACGAGCATGTACGGCGCAACGAAGACGACCGCGAGCACGACGAGCCAGAGGAACCCCTGAGGGCCGTTCTTCGCAACGGTGCCGAGCGTGTCCAGCCCGACGAACGCGCAGATGGTGAAGAACACCATGTCGAACCTGCGCAGCGACTTGATGAGCTTGCTCTTCTCGGCAAGCGCGAACGCCGTCGTGTGCTCCATGTCTGCTACTGCATTCGTTGCCATGCTTCGGTCAGCACCTCCCCAAGGGTCCCGGCGATGATGTCGAACTCCTTCTGCGTCGCGATCAACGGTGGAGAGATCTGGATCACGGGGTCGCCGCGGTCGTCCGCTCTGCAGATGAGCCCCTTCTCGAACAAGCGCGGTGAAAGGAAGCCGCGCAACAGCGTCTCGCACTCCTCGTCGGAGAACGTCTCCCGCGTCTCCTTGTCCTTCACGAGCTCGAGCGCGTAGAAGAACCCCGTGCCGCGCAAGTCGCCCGCGATCGGCAGGTCGAGCAGCTGCGCCAGCGTCGCGCGGAACGCGTCGCCGTTGTCATGGACGTTCTCGACGATGCGCTCGCGCTTCATGATCTCGATGTTCTTCAGCGCGATCGCGCACTGGACCGGATGGCCGCCGAACGTGATCCCGTGTGCGTACATCGCGGTGTCGTCGAGGAACGGCTCCACGACGTGGTCGGCGGCGATCACCGCGCCGATCGACGCATACGCCGACGAGAGCCCCTTTGCGCAGGTGATCAGGTCGGGCTTGATGTCGTAGAGCTCCGAGCCGAACCAGCTGCCGAGCCGCCCGAACCCTGTGATCACCTCGTCGGCAGCGAGCAGGACGCCGTACTTGTCGCAGATCGCGCGCACGCCCTTCCAGTAGCCCGCCGGCGGCGTGAAGGCCCCACCGGCGTTCTGCACGGGCTCCATCAGCACCATCGCGACCGTCTCCGGGCCTGCCTGCTCGATCGCAGAGTCGAGGTCGTCGAGCAGGAACGCCGTGAACTCCTCCTCGGTCTCGCCGGCCGGCCGGTGGTAGCGGTTCGTGTTGCGCACGTGCAGCGTGTCGGGCACGAGCGGCTCGAACGGTGCGCGCAGTGCGGCGATGCCGTTGATCGAGAGCGCGCCCATCGTGGTGCCGTGATAGGCAACGCGCCGGCCGACGGCCTTCCAGCGCCGCTCGCCGCGCGCCTGGTGGTACTGCCGCGCGAGCTTCCACGCGGACTCGACCGCCTCCGACCCGCCGGAGACGAAGAACACGCGGTTGAGGTCGCCCGGTGCAAGCTCAGCGACCTCCTTCGCAAGCTCGATCGCGCGCGGGTGCGCGTACGACCAGTTCGTGTAGAACGGCAGCTCGCGCATCTGCTCGAGCGCGGCCTGCCCCATCTCCTCGCCGTACGAGTAGCCGACCTGTACCGCGAACAGCCCCGCGAGGGCATCGAGGTAGCGGTTGCCGTTCGAGTCCTCGAGGTAGCAGCCCTCGCCGCGCACGATGATCGGCGGCTCGTGGCCGCCCATGCGCGTGAAGTGGAGCCAGAGGTGGTCCCGTGCCGCCTGCTGAAGCTGCTCGGTGCTCATCGCGGTACTCGTCGTGCTCATGCGCGCGTCCCCCAGTCGTAGAGCTGCTTCCACATCTCGAGGTAGAAAAAGGTCTCCGTCGTGACGACGCCGTCGAGCGCGCGCATCCTGTTCGTGAGGTCGAGGAGCTCGCGACGGTCGGCCGTGACGACCTCGACCACGAGGTCGAACTGGCCCGCGGTGACGACGACGTAGTCGGCTTCCGGCCAGCGCGAGATCTCGTCGGCGACGGTGTCCGGCGCACCGGAGGTCTTCACGCCGATCAGCGCCTGGTCGAAGCCGAGGCCGAGCGGGTTCGTCACGGCGACGACTTGGAGGATCCCCTCGCTCGTCAGTCGCGCGTAGCGCGCGCGCACCGTGGCCTCGGAGACGCCGAGGAGCGAGGCGATCCGCCGGAACGACTCGCGGCCGTTCTCCTGCAGCGCCTCGATGATCCGGCGGTCGAGCTCGTCGACCTTGCGCGCCGGCGCGACGGGACCGCGGCTCGGATCGGCGCGGTCGGCCAGGCGGAGCGGCTGGGCGTCGGACCTGCGCAACGCGAGGGATTCGTAGCACCTTTCTGCGCATTGCGTCAATCTGGTTGACATAATCCGCCGGGATGCGAGATCGTCCCGCCGTCGACCGAGGAGGCAACGACCGTGGCACGCACCCCCCTGCTTCGCGCTCTTCAACGGCTCGCGGCCGAGCATCGCGCAGCCTCCGAGCTCGGCATCCCGCCCGCGGAGCTGCGCGGCCGTAGAGACGACGCGCTCTCGCGGCGGGAGCTGCTGAAGCGCGCCGGCGTTGCGGGAGCAGCGGTCGCGGTGGCCGGGCCGGCGGCATTCGCGCAGCGCGCGGGTGCAGCGACAGCGCCGCGCATCGCGATCGTCGGCGGCGGCATTGCCGGCCTCTCCGCAGCGCTGACGCTCGCCGACGGTGGCTACGCAGCAACGATTTACGAGGCTTCGACCGAGCGCATCGGCGGGCGCATGCATTCGGACCGCTCGGGCTACTGGGCGAACGGCCAGGTCTCGGAGTTCTGCGGCGAGCTGATCGACACCGGGCACACGACGATCCGCGGGCTCGCGAAGCGGTTCAACCTCGCGACCGTCGACCTCCTCGCAGCACAGCCGCGCGGCTCGAGCGACACGTACTACTTCCTCGGCGGCGACTATCCCGTCGCGCAGGCGGACAGCGACTTCCAGCCGGTCGCGGCAGTGCTCAAGAGCCAGCTGAAGGCAGCTGGGTATCCGACGACGTACGCGTCGTCCACGCAGGCGGGGCGCGACCTCGACCATCTGACGGTGTACGACTGGATCGAGCGCTACGTCCCGGGCGGGCACGGCTCCCGCCTCGGCCGGTTGCTCGACGCCGCGTACAACGAGGAGTACGGCGCCGAGACGACCGAGCAGGCGTCGCTGAACCTCGTCTATCTCCTGGCGTACCAGCCGACGGGCCAGAGCTTCGAGATCTTCGGCGCGTCCGACGAGCGGTTCCACATCGCCGGCGGCAACGAGCGGCTGCCGGATGCGATCGCGGCCTACGTCGGCGGGCAGTCGATCAAGCTCGGCTGGTCGATGCAGTCGATCAGGGCGAACTCCGACGGCACCGTGACGATGAGCTTCGCGACGCCCGGGAAGACGCAGACGGTCACGGCCGACCACGTCATCCTGAGCCTCCCGTTCGCAGTGCTCCGGAACCTCGACTACGCGGGCGCCGGCTTCGACGCACGCAAGGTCACCGCGATCACGCAGCTGGGCGCAGGGCGCAACTCGAAGCTCCAGCTTCAGTTCGCGAGCCGCTACTGGAACGCGCAGGGATCGACCGGCGGCGTCTACACGGACATCGGCATCCAGAACGCCTGGGACGTGACGCGCGGCCAGAACGGCGCCACCGGCATTCTCAACAACTACTCCGGAGGCAACGTCGCGGGTGGGTACGCACCCTCGACGCCCTACTCGAATGCCGCGTCGAGCCAGCAGGTGACGAACTACGCGAAGGCGTTCCTGAAGAAGATCGAGCTCGTGTTCCCCGGTATCAGCGCACAGTGGAACGGCAAGGCGACACTGTCGACGCCGTTCCGGGATCCGCTGCTCAACTGCTCGTACTCGTACTGGAAGACCGGGCAGTACACCCAGTTCTCCGGCTACGAGAAGGTCGCTCAGGGTCGGATCCACTTTGCCGGCGAGCACTGCTCGCAGGACTTCCAGGGCTACATGGAAGGCGGCGCCTCGGAGGGCGTCCGCGCCGCGAACGAGATCCTCGCGCTCGTCTAGATCGAAGGCCTCCGACCTGGTCGCCTCGGGCGACCAGGTCGGTTGCTCTCGTCGTTACGAGACCGTTGTCGGGATGTTCTTGATCTTCCCGGTGGCGATCTCCTTCGCGATCTCGTGCACCTTCGCGACGATGCTCGCCGGCACCTTCGGGCTGACCTTGCCGAGCCCGACGCCGTCGTTGCGCAGGCTGAACACGGCGTTCGTGCCGCCCGCGAACTTGCCTGCGAGCGTCTGCTGGATCGTCGCGAACACGGACGTGTCGACGCGCTTCATCGCGCTCGTCAGCACCTGCTTGCCGAGGTACGACTGATCGGCGTCGACGCCGATTCCCCAGACACCCTTCTGCTTCGCGGCGTCGAGCACGCCGAGCCCGCATCCGCCGGCGACCTGGAAGACGATGTTCGCGCCCGCGGCGATCTGGTCGAGCGCGGCCTGCTTGCACTTCGCCTGGTCGACCCAGTCCTGCGAGTACGCGTTCAGGAGGTTGATCGACGGGTCGGCCGCCTTCGCGCCCGCGCGGTAGCCGGCGATGTAGCGGTCGACCGGCGGCTGCTTCTGTCCGCCGACCGAGCCGATCGTCGCCTTCCCGCCGCGCTGCTTCTCGACGAGCCCTGCGAGATAGCCGGCGAGATAGCCGACCTCCTGCTCGCGGAAGACGAGCCCTTCGACGTTCTTGGGCTTCCCGGTGAGCGACGCCTGGTCGACGTCGATGATCGCGAAGTGCGTCTTCGGGAACTGCTTCGCCGCGGCGGCGATCGCGTTCGCCTGGTCGAAGCCGACCGAGATCACGAGCGCCGCTCCCTTGCGCGCGGCCGTCGCGAGATTCGGGATGTACGACTGCGCCGACGGAGACTGGTAGACGACGCCCTGGATCCGCAGCTGCCGCTCGGCGCGGAGCAGCCCCTGGTAGGCGAGCTGGTTGAAGCCGTGGTCGTTCAGCTGGTTGATGTCGGTGACGAGCACGATCAGCGGCTTCGCGGCCGTCTGCGTGCTCTGCGCCGGGGCTGCGCCCCACGCGCCGGCCGTGAGCGCTGCGGCGGCTCCGACCACCGCGGCGGCGGCCCCGATCCTGCGTGCTGTCACGTGCGTTTCTCCTCCGCTAGTGTTTACGACTGTGAAGCGAAAACTCCCTGTCGAGTCTACCACCGTCAGCCTGGCCGCCGTCCTGCAGGTGCGGGACGGAGCGCTGCAGGTGCTGCTCTGGGAGCGCGCCCGCGAGCCGTTCGCCGGCCGCTGGGCGCTGCCCGGCGGCGCGCTCGAAGCGGACGAGACGCTCGAGGCGTCGATCCGCAGGCATCTTGCGGCGAAGGTCGACGTGCGCGAGCTCTCGCACCTCGAGCAGCTCGACACGCGGAGCGAGCCCGACCGCGTGCCCGGCGAGCGGCAGCTCGCGACGACGTACCTCGGCCTCGTGCCGAGCGACGCCGACCCGAGCCTGCCGGACGACACCGCCTGGAAGCTCGTCGACCGGCTGCCCCCGACGGCCTTCGACCACGGTGCGATCGCGCTCGCGGCGCGGGATCGCCTGCGCGCGAAGCTGTCGTACACGAACGCCGGCTTTGCGCTCGCGCCGGCGACGTTCACGATCTCCGAGCTGCGCGACCTCTACGCGGCGGCGCTCGGCCACGACGTCTCGGCCACGAACCTCCAGCGCATCCTCCTGCGGAGGAACGTCCTCGTGCAGACGGGCGGCACGCGTCCCCCCGGCCGAAGCGGGGGCCGGCCGGCGGCGCTCTTCCGCTTCCGGCGGCGCGCGCTCGCGATCACGGACGAGTTCGCCGTGCTCAGACCGCCCCGCTAGCGATGGTCTGGCGGGATGGGCCATCCCGTTGGCTCCAGTAGACCGAGGGTTCTGGCGAGAGGACGCTCGCCCAGCCGGAGACTGCTGGCTCTTGACTCCAGCGCAATGACGAGAGTCGGCGCGATCTTGGCGGAGCTCTCAGTGGATGCATGGGCGGATACGGTGGGCTCATGGCACGGAGACACCCCGGGTGGAAGGCGTTGGCCGAA
>DASYGK010000144.1:0-13734 GCA_035999905.1 Gaiellaceae bacterium
GCCGCGGAGGCGACGCGCGGCCCCGTCTGCATCCTCGCCGGCGCCGGGACGGGCAAGACGACGACGATCACGCGCCGCATCGCCTGGCAGGTCGCGAGCGGCGCGGTCGAGCCGTCCGGCGTCGTCGCGGTGACCTTCACCGACAAGGCCGCCGGGGAGCTGCGGTCGCGCCTCGCCGCACTCGGCGTCGAGGGAGTCCGCGCGTCGACGTTCCACTCCGCCGCGCTCGCGCTGCTGCGCCGCTTCGAGGGCGACCCCGGGCGCATCCTCGCGACGAAGGCGCTCCTGCTCCGGCGGATCGGCAACACGCTGCCGGCGCCGTACAAGTTCCGCCCCGCGGGCGACCTCGCGACCGAGATCGAGTGGGCGAAGAACCGGCGCCTCGAGCCGGGCACGTACCTCGCCGGCCTCGGCGACCACGAGCCGCCGCTCCCCGCCGACCTCTCGTTCCGCGTGTTCCGCGAGTACGAGCGCAAGAAGGCCGAGGCAGGCGCGATCGACTTCGAGGACCTGCTCGGCCGCGCGATCCGGATGCTCGAGGAGAACGCGCAGGCGCTCGACGCCGTGCGTGCGCGCTGGCACGCGTTCACCGTGGACGAGTACCAGGACGTCAACCTGCTCCAGCAGACGCTGCTCGACCTCTGGCTCGGCGCTCGCGACGACGTGTGCGTCGTCGGCGACGACTACCAGTCGATCTACGGCTTCACCGGTGCAAGCGCGCAATGGCTGCTCGCGCTGCCCCGGCGGTTCCCGCACGCGCACGTCGTCCGGCTCGAGCAGAACTACCGCTCGACGCCGGAGGTGCTGGAGCTCGCGAACCGGCTCGTGCCGCGGCTCGGCGGCTCCGAGAAGACGCTGCGCGCGACGGTCGCGCCGGGCCCGGCGCCGGAGCTGCGCCGCTGCCTCGACCCCGACGAGCAGGCGCGAACGGTCACCGAGCGCGTGCGTGCGCTCGCCGCGGAAGGCGTGCCGCTCGAGAAGCAGGCCGTCCTCGTGCGGACGAACGCGCGTGCGGCTGATTTCGAGGAGGCGTTCCACGACGCCGGCATCCCGTTCCAGGGCGCGTCGCTGCTTGCGCGCGACGCCGCACGCCAGCTGCTGAAGGCGCTGCGCGACGGTGGCTCGATCGATGTCGCGGCGTCCGTGCGCGCGCTCGCCGAGGCGCAGGGCCTGCTCGCGACCCTGCCGGAGAAGCTCGGCGAGCGCGAGCAGACGCGGCAGGCCGATCTTGCGCGCCTCGTCCGGCTGGCGGAGCAGTTCGACGACGGCGAGCGCACCGTGTCGGACTTCGCGGCGAGCCTCCAGGACCGCTTCGGCGCGAGCGCCGGGCGCGGCGTGCACCTGATGACGCTGCATCGTGCGAAGGGACTCGAGTTCGAGGCGGTGTACATCCCGCGGCTCGAAGAGGGCGAGCTGCCGACGCGCCGCGCGCGCGGCGACGAGCTCGCCGACGAGCGCCGTCTTCTCTACGTCGGACTGACGCGGGCGAAGCGGCACCTGCTCGTGACGTGGTCGGGCAAGGCGAGCCGCTTCCTCGAGGAGCTCGGCGTGCGCGGTGCGGCGGCCGCGCCGGCGGCGGGGACGCCGAAGCAGAAGCTCGAGGCAACGCCGGCCGTGCTCGCGCTGAAGGAATGGCGGCTCGCACGCGCCCGCGCCGAAGAGGTCCCCGCGTACGTCGTCTTCAACGACCGCACGCTCGCCGAGCTCGTGCGGATGGCGCCGCGCACGATCGCGGAGCTCGCCGCCGTTCCGGGCATCGGGCCCGCGAAGCTCGAGCGCTACGGGCCGGAGTTGCTCGCCGCGCTCGCCGACGTCGCCTAGGGGCGCGCGCTCAGCAGAAGCTCCAGCATGAGCGCGGGGTCGCGGCGTGTCCCGGTGCTCTCGCTCGGATCGCGCTTGCGCAGGTCGAGCGCGCGCGGGTCGGTGAGCGGCTTCAGCCGGCCGTCCCGGATCAGCGCCTCGTCGACGCCGCCGAGCCGTCCCCCGTAGGTCGTGTAGACCGGGACGCCGAGCGCGGCCGCCTCGCGGTTCATCGTCCCGCCGGCGGAGACGACGAGGTCGGCCAGGGCGATGAGGCTCTGGGCGTCGACGGCGGTCTCCGGCAGGATCACCGACGGCAGGTCGAGCCTGCGCACGTACTCGCGCTGCTCCTCAGTGCGCGGGAGCACGAACGCGTGCACGTTCTCGAGCCGGCCGAGGTGGTCGAGCGTCATCGGGAAGAGCGGGTTCGAGTGCCGGTGGTAGAGCGACACGTCGGGCGGCGGGCGCAGCACGACGAGCACGCGTGCAGGATCGACGCCGAAACGGTCGAGCAGCGTGCGGTCGGGCGTGAAGTCGGAGAGGTAGTACTCCTCTTTCAGCCCCGGGTACTGTACGAGCTTCGGCGGCCGGACGCCGTACGGCTCGAGCCGCTCCGCGGGAATCGTGTCGGGGACGACGACCTTCGTCGCGGCACGGCAGCCGAGCTGGTGCTGCAGCGTCGCGAACTCGTAGTCGAACGTCGTCGAGCTCGGGATGCCGAGGCGACGCGCGGTCAGCGTGAGCTCGTGCGAGCCGTGCGCCATCGCGACGTCGAAGCCGCGCGGCTTTGCCCACTTCTTCAGCGCGCCGAGACGATGCGTCATCTGCCGTGCCTTCTGCACGCGCGAGCGCCCGCCGTGGCGGCCGATCACCTCGGCCGAGAGCCCGTGCAGCTCGAGCAGCTGCAGCGTCTGCGCGTAGTCGCGCGCCGTGATCTCCACCTCGTCGCCGCGCTCCCGCATGATCTCGATCAGCGGGCGGAAGACGAGCACGTGCGCGCTCGCCGTCATGTCGATCCAGACGCGCATCAGAGGCGTTCCGCGACGCGGAAGCGGATCGCGACGACCTCGGTGTCGGGCCCGATCGGCTGCTCGAAGAACTGCTCGTGCGCGACACGCCAGTCGTCGACCGTCTCGAAGCCCTCGCCCTCGTCGCGTGCGAACGCGACGTCGATCTCCGACGCGGGGATGCGCCGCGCCTCGACGACCTCGACGATCGCAACGGCTTCGTCGTCGAAGTCGTGCAGCACGAAGCGGTCTCCGGCGGCCGGCATGGGCTCGCCTTCGGCCTCGTACTCCGACCAGAGACCGGACGTCGTCGTCTTGTCTCCCGCGAGGACGGCGGCGACGAGCTGCCGCCGCAGCTCCGTCCGCGGGTGGGCGAGCTCGAAGGGCGGCAGCTCGGTCACGAGACGAGCGCGTCCATGCGCGCGGAGTGCACGAGTGGCGGTTCCTGCTCCACATGGCGTTCGTACCAGAGCGTGAAGCTCAGCAATCCCCAGAGCTGGCGGCTGCGGTCCTCGACACCGGCGACGTGCTCCCCGATCAGCCGCGCCACGGTCGCCGGCAGGAAGAACCCCTGCCGCGTGAGCGTCTCGGCGGAGAGCGTCTCACGGGCGAACGGCTCGAGCTCGCCGCGCAGCCACGCGGCCGCCGGGATCGAGAACCCGCGCTTGCGGCCGTGCACGACCTCGCGCGGCAGGAGCGGCGCGACAGCCTTGCGGAGCAGCACCTTCTTCGAGAGGCCGCGCACCTTGTGGCGGGTCGGCAGGCCGAATGCGAAATTCGTCACCGCTGGGTCGAGGAACGGTACGCGCGCCTCGAGCGAGTGGGCCATCGACGCGCGATCGGTCTTCACGAGCAGGTCGTCGACGAGGTAGATCCCGAAGTCGACGTCCTGGAGGCGCGCGAGCGGGTCCGCGCCTTCCGTCTCGTGGTAGCGGCGGCGGTAGACGTCGACCGGGTCGAACGGCGCGCTCCGGCCGGTGAGCTCGGCGCGCGCCTCGGCGGAGAAGATCTCCTTCCAGCCGTGGTGGCGCTCGAGCGGCGGCAGGTGCGCGGCGCGGACGAAGCGCTTCGCCTTGTAGTCGAAGCTCGCCTTGGCGGTCGACGTCGGCAGCCGCTCGACGAGCGGCCGCGCGAGGCGTGCCAGCGGGCCGATGCGGTCGGCGAGCAGGTCGGCCGCGTACGTGTAGTAGCCGCCGAACAGCTCGTCGCCTCCCTCGCCGGAGAGCGCGACCTTCACGTGCTCCGCGGCGAGCTGCGAGACGAGGTACGTCGGGAGTGCGGACGAGTCGGCAAACGGCTCGTCGAACGCGACGGCGAGCGCAGGCAGGAGCAGCGTCGGGTCGGGCTCGACGAGCAGCTCGTGGTGCGTCGTGCCGTAGAGCTCTGCGACGCGGCGTGCATCCCCGCGCTCGTCGAACGTGCGCTCCGCGAAGCCGATCGTGAACGTGTGCACCGCGTCGCCGCTCTCCTGCGCGGCGAGCGCGGCGAGGGCGGCCGAGTCGACGCCGCCGGAGAGGAGCACGCCGACGGGCACGTCGGAGAGCAGGTGCGCGCGCACGGAGTCGCGGAGGCGGGCGCGCAGCTCCTCGAGCAGCTCCGCCTCGTCGTCGGTGCGCAGATCCTCGACCGGGACGGGACCGGGCCGTGCATAGCGCTCGATCTGCACCGCGCCGTCTTCCTCCCAGACGAGCACGTGGCCGGCGGGCAGCTTGCGGATCTCGCGGAAGATCGAGTACGGCGCCGGGATCGAGTTGAACGCGAGGAACGCCTCGAGCGCGTCGAGGTCGATCTCGCCGCGCGGGAGCGCGCGCAGCTCGGATGCGAACTCGAGCACGCCGCCGACGTGGCGGTAGTAGAGCGGCTTGATCCCGTAGCGGTCGCGCGCAAGCACGAGCCGCCGCCGGCGCGCGTCCCAGATCGCGACGGCGAACATCCCGCGCAGCCGGCGTGCGAAGTCCGGGCCGTAGCGCGCGTAGAGATGCAGGTGCACCTCGGTGTCGCAGCGCGTTCGGAACGTGAAGCCGTCGCGCTCGAGCTCGCGGCGGAGCTCCGGGAAGTTGTAGATCTCGCCGTTCTGCACGACGGTGCACGAGCCGTCCTCGCTCGAGATCGGCTGGTCGCCGCCGGCGAGGTCGATGATCGACAGGCGGCGCGCCGCGAGTGCGACCGGCCCGTCGAGGTGCTCGCCGCCGCTGTCGGGGCCGCGGTGGACGAGCGTCCTGCTCATCGCGGCGAGCCGGTCTGGGTCGGGCGGCCCGACCGGCGACGCGATTCCGCAGATCCCGCACATGCGGGCCTACTCTACGGACCTGGGCTGTCGGCCCGGACGAGTCCCCGCAGCGACTGCCGCAGCACGCGCCAGCCCGTCGCGACGACGGTGCGGAGATAGAGGCGCACGGACCGGTCGGCGATCCACTCGAGATCGTGCGCGAGCTTCTCCGCCATCGACGTCTCGTAGCCGCGGCGTACCTGCGCGAGCCCGGTGAGACCGGGCCGGACGATCAGCCGCTGCCAGTACGCGGGCAACTCGTGCGCGAGCTCCTCGAAGAAGACCGGACGGATCGGGCGCGGCCCGACGAGGCTCATGTCGCCGCGCAGCACGTTGAGGAACTGCGGCAGCTCGTCGAGCTGCGTCGCCTTGAGCCACTTGCCGACCGTCGTGAACTCGGACTGCGTGCGGCGGACGAGCTCCTCGCCGAGGTACGGGCCGAGCCGCGATTCCGCGTCGGCCCTGAGCGTGCGGAACTTCAGCATCGTGAAGACGCGCCCGCCGCGGCCGACGCGCTCGCCGCGATAGAGGACGGGACGTCCGCTCGTCGCGAGGATCACGAGCGTGATCGGCAGCGCGACGGGAAGCGCGACGACGAGGAAGAGCGCCGAGAGGGCGACGTCGAGCGAGCGGAGGAGCAGGTCGCGTGGACGCGCGGGCGTCTCCTGCGCGAGCTGCCGGTAGCCGCGGACGAGCGTGTCCTCGATCCCCGGGGCCACGCTGACGATGCTAGACGGTCGCCCGGTGCTGACGGGCATAATGATTGCTTATGGACACGCGGCAACTCGCGGCGTTCTGCGCGGTGGTCGAGCGGCGGAGCTTCTCGCAGGCCGCCGAGCAGCTCGGCGTGACGCAGCCGGCCGTGAGCCTCCAGATCCGCTCGCTCGAGAAGCGGCTCGGCGTGCAGCTGCTCGACCGCTCCGGCCGGCGCGTCGAGCCGACCGAGGCGGGCCAGCGGCTCTACCGGAGCGCGCAGCGGCTGCTCTCGGCGGAGCAGCAGCTGCTCGCGGAGCTCGGCGACGACGGGGGCGGCGAGCTGGCGGGGCGCCTCGAGATCGGCGCGTCCACCGGGCCGGGCGGGATCGTGATCCCGGTCGTGCTCGGCGAGTTCCAGCAGCTGCACCCGGGCGTGCACGTCGCGCTCGCGGTCTCCGACACGCAGCACGTCGTCGAGCAGGTAGCGCGCCGCGAGGTCGAGCTCGGCGTCGTCGGCGCGTCGCGGCGGCATCGCGGCGTCGTCTTCGAGCCGTTCTACCGCGACGAGGTCGTGCTCGCGGTGCCCCGCGGGCATCGCTTCGCCGACCGGAACGTCTCCCTCGACGAGTTGAAGAGCGAGCCGCTCGTCCTGATGCAGGAGGGCGCCGGCGTGCGGCAGGTGATCGAGGAGGAGCTGCGCACGGCGGGCGTGCGCCTGCGCGATCTCGACGTACGCCTCGAGCTCGGGCTGCAGGAGTCGGCGCGTAGCGCAGTCGTCGCAGGCTACGGCGTCACGTTCATCTCGCGATCGGCGATCGACGCGGATCTCGCGGCGGGGACGGTCGCGATCGCGCGCGTCGAGGGGCTCGAGCCGTCGCGCGAGATCGCACTCGTCCGCTCGGCGGGCCGTGCGGAGACGCGAGTGGCGCAGGCGTTCGTCGAATATGCGAGGTTGCGCCTCGCGTGATCGTCCGTTGGGGTCTCGAGACGTTGCCGGAGGTGCTGGACGAGCTCGGCGTGCGCTCGCCGCTGCTCGTCGCCGGCCCGCGCTGGGACTCGCTCGAGCTGCCGATCGAAGCGCACGCGCGCTGGATCGAGGTCCCGTCGCACCGCGTCGACGACGCCGCCGCGGACGCGCGGGAGGGCGACTGCGTCGTAGCGCTCGGCGGCGGCAGCGCGATCGACCTCGGCAAGGCGATCTCGGCAGCCGCCGAGCTTCCGCTCGTCTCCGTGCCGACGACATACTCGGGCGCCGAGTGGACGACGTACTACGGCGTGCGCGACCCCGAACGGAAGATGCGCGGCGGCGGGTCGGGCGCGCGACCGGAGGGAATCGTCTACGACGTCGGCCTCACCGTGGGACTGCCGCGCGAGCCGACGGTCGGCACCGCGCTCAATGCGCTCGCGCACTGCGCAGAGGCGCTGTACGTGCACGGCCACAACGACGCCGCCGACACGGATGCGCTCGAGGGCGCGCGGCTGATCGCGCAATGGCTGCCGCGCGTCGCCGCCGACCTCGGCGATCGCGACGCGCGCACCGAGCTGCTGCGCGGCGCGTGTCACGGCGGCGCCGCGCTCGCCGGGTCGATGCTCGCGCTGGGCCATGCGATGGCGCAGGCGGTCGGCGGGAAGTACGGGCTCCCGCACGGAACCCTCAATGCGATCTGCCTGCCGGCCGCGCTCCGCTACAACGCGCGCTTCGCGCCCGACGCGCTCCGCCGCTTCGGCGAGGCGGTCGGCGGCGAGCCCGTCGCGCGCGTCGAGGAGCTCGCCGCGCTCGGCGGCGCCAAGCGGTTGCGCGATCTCGGCGTGCCGGAAGCCGACCTGCCGGAGCTGGCAGTCGCCGCTTCGCAGCGCGCCGGCAACCAGGCGAATCCGCACCCGGCGACGCCGGCCGAGATCGAGCAGCTGCTGCGCTCGGTCTGGTGACGCCTAGCGGAAGCGCTGCCCCTCGTCGCGGCGGTAACCCCAGGCCGCAAGCAGCCCGAAGGCGGCGGTGTACGCGGCGAGCGCGAGCCAATGCGAGGCGTGCCAGCGTGTGCCGAGCGCGGCCGGCCACAGGACGTCACCCCATTGCCGTGTCGGCGTGAAGCGCGAGATCGCTCTGACGGCGTGCGGTAGATCGGCCGGCCCCGTCCAGAGACCGCCGGCGTACGAGAGCAGCATGTAGAGGATGTTGGCGACCGGGAGCGCGCTCCTCGGTGTCGTGCAGTACGCGATCGCGAGGCCGAGGACGACGAACGGCACGGCTCCGAGCAAGAGAGCGGCGGCGAGCCGCGCCCACGACGCCGCGTCGAGCGACGCCGAGGTCGTCGCAAGCGCGATGGCGATTACGAGCGTCGACGCGACCGTTGCGAACGCGAGCGCGGACAGCACCCGCCCGGCGATGCGCGCCACGGCCGGAGCGGGCAGCGTGCGCATGTACGTGTACCACGGCGTCGACCGTTCGATCGCGGTCGAGACGCCGAACTGGAAGAACCCGACGCCGAGGACGCCGAACGCCGCGTACGAGGCGAGCAGGAGGTCGGCACGCCCGTGCGCACGCGGGAGCCCGAAGAGCAGGAACAGGAGAGCGGGGAACGACAGGGTCGCGATGCTGAATCCGGGAATGCGGAGCAGCTCGAGGATCTGCATCCTCGTGTGTGCCAGAGCGAGCTTCACGGCGCGCCTCGCACGAGCTCGAGGAAGGCGTCTTCCAGGTCGAGCCCGCCGCCTGCCAGCTGCTTGATCGCAGCTGCGGTCCCGTCGGCGCAGACGGCGCCGCGGGCGACGACGACGATGCGGCCGGCGAGGGCCTCCGCCTCCTGGAGGTTGTGGGTCGCGATGAGCGTCGTGCCGTCCACTGCTGCGTTCGTGCGGATCGCACTCCATACTCCACGTCGCGCTTCGACGTCGAGCCCGGACGTCGGCTCGTCGAGCACGACGAGGCGCGGCGCGCCGGCGAACGCGAGGGCAACGCCCAGCCGCTGTCGCTGCCCGCCGGAGAGGCCGCCCGTCTGCCGTCCTCCGAGCTCGCAAAGGTCGAATCGCTCGAGGAGCTCGTTCGTCGACGGGCCCGAGGGGTAGTGCGCCCGCACGAAGTCGACGACCTCGCGGCAGCGAAGGGTCGGCGGAAACGACGTCTCCTGCGGTGTGGTTCCGACGACGGTGCGGCTCTGCCAGCGCCGCGGGTCGCGGCCGAACAGCTCGACGCGGCCCGCGTCGGGGCGGCGCAGACCGAGGACGATGCTCAGAAGCGTGGTCTTCCCGGCACCGTTCGGGCCGAGCAGCGCGACCGTCTCGCCCGGCTCGATCGACAGGTCGACGCCGCGCAGGGCGGCGATCTCGCCGAACCGCTTCTCGACGCCGCGGAGGCACACCGCGCTGCCGGGAGCTGCAGCGCCCCGAGAGCAGACGGCGAGCAGGTTGTACGCGCCGTGCGCGGCGGCCGCGCAGACGAGGCTGCCGGTCCCGACGAAGAGCAGTCCGAACACGGATCCCGTGCCGAGGTGCACGGCGACGCCCCGGAGGCGCAGCGCCGGGAAGTGCGTTGCGGCGAACGCCGCCGTCGTCGCGACGAGCGCGCCGGCCACCCCGATGCCGGCGGCCAGCCGTGCGAGGGCGAAGCCGCGCCACACGGCCTCTTCCCCGGCGCCCGCCGCCGCCACTGCGAGAGCGGCGGCGACGACGCCCGGTGGGCGGATCCGAAGCGGCCGCCGTCCGCCTCGCGCGAGCGTCGCGAAGAGCATCGCGCCGAGCACGAGGCCGACCGGGACGCCGGTGCGCGCGGCGATCGGTTGCCGCAGCGGCGCCGTCGGCGCGAGCAGCACCAGCGCGAGCCCGGCCGTGGGGACGAGCACGAGCAGGGCAAGCACCATGTGCCCGGGCCGGAGCGTCACCGAGGCTCGCCTCCGAGCACGACACCGTAGACGGCACCGTCGTCGACCCCGTTCAGGCCGAGCAGCACGTCGACGCGGTCGTCGTAGAAGCCGCCGAGCGGCAGCGCAGCGATGTCGAGCGCGGTCGCCGCGAGCAGGATGTTCTGGACCGCGTGACCCGCTTCGAGCAGCGCGAAGCGATAGCCGCGCTGCGCGTACTTGAAGCGTGCGCGCCAGAAGACCGCGCACACGAAGACGACCGCAGAGCAGCCGTCGAGCAGGCCGGGGAGTGCGCAGGCCGCGTCGAGGTCCGCCGGTGCGTCCTCCGTGCGAACCAGCTCGAGCACGCGTCGCTCCGGGTCGAAGTGCGAGACGCCGGCGCTAAGGGCGGCGACGCGGCGGGAGCAGACGTAGAGCTCGAGCGGGTAGAGCGCGCCGCCCGACGGGACGGTTCGCCTCCCCGCGCCGCGCACGCCGTAGCCGGCGTCGAGAAGCGTCGCGAGCGTCTGCAGCCGGAGCGGCTGCCCGCCGAACGCGTGCGCGCTGCGCCTGCGGTCGAGCGCCGCCCACAGCGACACGCGCCGGCGTGCGGGAGCCGGAAGCGGCACGGCGGGAAGCTGGAGGTTCCGGCGAACCGCATGAGAAGACGCCTCCTGGAGCGTCGGGCTCGATGCGAGCCGGACGATCCCGGACGTCTGCCGGGCGGCGAGCGACGGATAGAGCTTCGACGCCTCGTGGTATGCCTCGGCGGGATCGTCGAGGGCGACGTTCTCGTCGCCGTAGACGACCGACCGCAGTGCGGGCTGCACCTTCACGGGAACGGGTGAGGCGCGGGATTGACGTCGGCGAGGGTGAGGGTGCGCGCGCTCATCCCCAGTCGCACCGGCTCGTCGTACAGCCTGCGTCCGCCGAGCTGGCGCGCCTCGTGGTCGACGTCGAGCGCGCAGAGCTCGGGTGAGACGACCTTCACCACGCGCAGGCCCGCCGCCCGGACGTCGGGCGCCGTCACGTCGACCGCGTAGGCCGATGCGGACCGGCCCGCGAGCCGCTCGCAGAGAGCGCGGATCGTGGCGGAGACGCCCGGCCCGAGAGGGCTGACGTCGTGCACGTCGCGCGTGACGCCGCTTCCGTCGAGAAACGTCGTGAGCTGCGTGTTCTCGTCGTAGGCGTAGAAGCGAACGTGGTCCTCGAACGTGCGGACACGGGGATCCGATCCGGCCCAGTGAGGCGCCTTGCCCCGAATCGAGCGCGCCCACGACCGCACCCGGAGGGCTTCGTCGAGTGCCTTTTCGACCGCCCGCTCGATCGTCGGCGCCGCGCCGGCGCCGACGCCGACCGGTGCCTCTCCCGCGACGCTGCTCCGCACGACGCCGAGCGCGCACGGGACGTTCCAGAATGCGCTCAGGTCGATCGCGCGGACGCGAAGCCCTGTCGGCTCGACGTAGCGCCGCTCGAACGCGCACAGCCTGCGATTTCGCCGCCAGACGAGCCGCGGCCAGGTCAGCCGTGCATTCCAGGTGATCATGAACGCGTCGCGCTCGAGCAGCTCGAGCAGGCCGGTGAGGATCGCCTCGCCGAGGCTGGCCCGGCATGCGAGCCCGTTGCTCGTCGATTGACCGATCACGACTTCGCCCGGTAGCAGGCGCCACGCCAGGTAGACGAGCTGCGCGGGGAGATACGCGTCCTCGCCGTCCGGGAGCGACCAGCCGCGGACCCAGGCGACCCGCGTGCCGCGCGCGAACGGCGCGTACGGAAACCCCGGCCTCGCGTGCTGGCCCCGGTGGAAGAGCGCGAACCTGCGCGGGTCGACGGCCGACGCACCGAGCTCGTCGGCCGTGGCGAGGACGTGCCCGTCTCCCGTGAAGCAGGCGGAGTAGCGCTCGACTGCCTCGCCGATCGCCGCGGCCCGCGCTGCGGCGCGTCCGGCGCCGGAGCCGGCGCCGGCGTGCGTCCCCGAGCCGCCGACGAGCGAGTGCGCGTAGCCCGTGTCGCACAGGATGCTGAGGAGACGGACGTCGTCCGGCTCCGCGAGGAGCTCGCGTGCGCTGCGCACGACGCCGACGTACGGCGAGACGAGCGAGTCGAGGCGCCGCAGCGACTCGGCCGTGGGGGTCTCCCGGCAGTCGGCGAGCTCAAGCGGCAACGTCGGCTGCTCCGTGCCAGGGGAGCGGCGGAGCCTCGGCTGCGGTGCGCGAGCACGAGGGGCAGCGCGGGACGCGGTAGACGACGTGCCGCGTGCAGGCGAGCCCCGGCGAGAGCTCGACCGCGAGCAGGACTCCGGCGAGCGCACCGTCCTCGGCGGCGAGCTGCCGCAGCACGGCGAGCGCAGCGATCCCCGCGAGCACGCTGTCGAGCGCCGGCGCCGACGGAAAGCATCCCTGCGCGGGAGGGTCGCCGGGATCGGCGAGCGGGGTCACGTTCGCCGTGCGCCGCAGCCGGTAGCAGTCGTAGCACGCGGTCTCGCCGGGCACGAACAACGGGCCGACGGCCGCGAGCAGCCCGTCGAACGGCAGCACCTGAAGCCACGACGTGCCGTGATCGAGTGCGAGCCGGTTCCACGCGCGGACCAGCGGAAGCTCGCCGGAGTCCGGCGCGACGATCGCGAGCGCAGCTGCGGGCGGCGGCTCGTCCCAGGCGCCCGCCGCGACCGTGCCGACGCCCGACGCGCGCAGCTGCCGGGCGACCTCGGCGGCGGTCGATCCCGTGCCGACGACTGCTACGGTCGCCGCCGCGACCCGGGGCAGCAGCTCCGCGGCCGGGTGCTCGAACAGGTCGGTGGCGGCGAGCAGCTCGACCGTCCGCCGGGTGGCGGCCGCGAGGCCCGCCGGAAGCGGATCCGTCAGCAGCCGGTGCTCCCGGAGCAGGTCGAGGGCTCGTTCGACGGCGGGGCGAACCGGCTCGCCGAGGCGTGCGACGACGTCGTCGACGGTGCGGGTGCCGTCGAGCAGCGGCAGGAGGTGGGGTAGCAGCGTCACCGCCGCCCTGCCCTCCAGCTCGAGCACGGAGCCGCCGTAGCGCAGGACGGGATTGCCGTGCCGGAGCGAGAGCCGGTACCACGGCTTGAGCTGCGGCCGCGCGGCCGCCGGATCGGCTGCCGGTTCGCCCATCGCGTCTAGTCGATCTGGCCGGGCCGGCTGCAGGAGCAGCAGAGCCTGATGACGACGCTGCAGCAGATGGGGATCGCGACGAGCGCGTGCCCCGCGCCGTCGTTGCCGCGCTCCCGGACGGTGAGGTCGAGCAGCTCCTCCGTCAGCTTGTCGAACATGATGCGCCTCCTTCTGGTCGAGTCCGCCCACCGTAGCGTTGCCAGATCTGACAATCAAGATGGCAAATTCGGCCATGCCCAGCCCGAATCGGAATAAGAAGATCAAATGACTAGCATTAGGTAAATGTGGCTATACTCCCGCGGAGTGGCCGACTCCCGCGGATTCGACGTGCTCGTGCTCGGCAGCGGGGCCTCGGGCCTCGCCGCGGCCGTGTCCGCCGAGCGGGCCGGCGCGCGGGTCGCGCTCGCGACGAAGGGCTCGATCCAGGCGTGCAACTCCGCGAAGGCGCAGGGCGGGATCCAGGCCGCGCTCGGTCCCGGCGACTCGCCGGCCCAGCACGCGGAGGACGTCTGGCGCAGCTCGCACGAGACCGCCGACATGGCGCTCGTCGAGATCCTCACCGGCGAGGCGCCGTCGGCGATCCACTGGCTCGAGGAGCTCGGCGTCGCGTTCACGCGCGAGAACGGCGGCTACCGCCTCGCCCGCTGCGGCGGCGCGTCGCAGAAGCGCCTCCTCCAGGTCGGCGACCGCACGGGCCACGCGATCACCGCCGCGCTCCGCGACGCGGTCGAGGCCGGCACCGTCACCCTCTTCCCGAAGAGCCCGCTCGCGGAGCTCGCACAGACCGAGCACGGCTGGCGCGCGCGCGTCGGCGAGCACTCGCTCGACGCCGCCACCGTCGTCCTCGCCGCGGGCGGCCGCTGCTTCGCCGTCGCGCAGGAGCGCGGCGAGCTCTCGACGAACCATCCCGGCGCGACCGGCGAGGTCACGCGGATCGCGCTCGACGCGGGCGCGAAGGCGCGCGACCTCGACGCGCTCCAGTACCACCCGAACGGCGG
>DASYGK010000003.1:0-6594 GCA_035999905.1 Gaiellaceae bacterium
CGCGCCGACACCTGGAGCTCCTTCACGAGCCCGCGGAGCGCGCCGAGGGAGACGGGAAGCGCCATCAGCGGCGGTACGAGCGCGCCGCGCGGCCGCGCGCGTGCACGGCGAGCAGCACGCCCATCGCGGCGAGGTTCGCGATCATCGACGAGCCGCCGACGCTGACGAACGGAAGTGGGATCCCGGTGATCGGGGCGATCCCCATCGTCATGCCGACGTTGACGAAGATCTGGAAGAGCAGCGCGATCACGATGCCGCCCGCGACGATCGCGGAGTAGAGGTCTCGCGCGACGGTCACGACGCGCAACCCCCGCCACAGCACGAGCAGGTAGAGCGCGAGCAGGAGCGACGCGCCGACGAAGCCGCGCTGCTCGCTGAACGACGCGAACACGAAGTCGGTGTGATGCTCGGGCAGGAAGTCGAGCCGCGTCTGCGTCGCGTTCTGCACGCCGCGCCCGTTCACCTCGCCGGAGCCGACGGCCGCGATCGACTGCTCGACGTTGTAGCGCGCGTCGACCGGGCACGTTGCAGGACGCGTGAAGCAGGTGAGACGCTGCTTCTGGTAGCCCTTGAGGAAGTCCACGCCGACCGCCGGCCCGGCCCAGAGCACGCCGACGGCGACGAGCACCGCGACGGCGCCGAGTGCGGTGAGATGCTTCCACGGCGTCCCGCAGACGAAGAGCATCGCGGCGATCGCCGCGAGATACACGAGCGCGGTGCCGAGGTCCGGCTGCGCGAAGACGAGCACGACGGGGATCGCGCCGAGCCCGAGGGTGCGCAGCGTCGTCCGCACCTCGTTCGCAGCGCGGGCCCGCTCGGCGATGAAGCCGGCGAGCGCGAGCACGCAGAGCAGCTTGCCGAACTCCGACGGCTGGAACGTGAAGAAGCCGACGTTGATCCACCGCGTCGAGCCGCGGGCCGCGCGGCCGACGACGAACACGATCGCGATCAGGCCGACGGTGCTGCCGAAGACGGCGCGCCAGTAGCGGCGGTACAGATCGGGGTCGACGACGAGCGCGATGATCAGCGCGAGGCCGCCGACGGCCGCGTAGAGGATCTGACGGTCGAGGTAGTACGTCGGATGGCCGGGGAAGTCGAAGCGCGTCACGCCCTTGACGGCCCACAGGCCGACGGCGACGAGGCCCGCGACACCGGCGAGCAGCAGCCAGTCGATCGAGCGGAGCACGGCGACGAGCGCGACACCCTCCCGGTGCGCCTGCAGCCCCGTCCGTTGCGATCCTGCGTACTCGAGCATCAGGTCAGTGTGCCGCCTCTCCGGGTCAGTCGCTGTGGATGGGCGCGGCGAGCTGCGCCTTGACGTGGAAGAACCTCGCGAACACCTGCATCGCCGCGGGGGCGGCCGCCGTACCGCCGTGGCCGCCGTTCTCGATCACGACGCAGACGACGATCTTCGCGTCGTTCGTCGGGCCGTAGCCGCACCACCACGACTGGTTCTGGAGCCCCTTGTATCCGGGCAGCGTGACGACCTTCTCGGCTGTTCCGGTCTTGCCCGCGATCGAGACCGGGAACTTGCCGAAGACGCCGTACGAGGTTCCGAAGGGCAGATGCGTCCCCTCCCAGAGCCCCTGACGGACGACCTGGAGCGCGGCCGGGTCGACGCCGACGGGCTTCGGCGCCGGCGGCGCGGCGACCGGCACCGCGGCGCCGTTCTGGTTCTCGACGTCCATCAGGATGTGCGGGGTGACGAGCTTGCCGCCGTTCGCGATCACCGCGTAGAAGCGGGCCATCTGCAGCGGCGTCACGAGCAGGTCCTTCTGGCCGATCGCGAGCTGGATCGAGTCGCCTGGCTTCCACAGGCTGTCGACCGCCCAGCAGCACGGGTCGAGCTTCGGCGTGTACGTGCGCAGGCGCCAGCCGCTCGTCGGCACGAGGCCGGGCGCCTCGGGGCCGAGGTCCGAGCCGGTGGTCGAGCCGAAGCCGAATGCGTCGGCCCACTTCTGCAGCGGCTGGCCGCGGTCCTTCGGGAGGCCGTAGAACAGATCGCCGAGTTGGTAGAAGTAGGTGTCGCACGAGTACGCGAGCGCCGTCGGCAGGTCCATCTGCTGGTTGACGTTCGGGTCCCAGTTGTGGAACTGGTGCGGCACCTTCGCCTTGTCGTAGCGCGAGGAGTAGGAGCCGGTGCACGGCAGGTACGCGTACGGCGCGACGATGTGCTCCTGCATCGCGGCGAGCGCGGTCACGGGCTTGAAGACCGAGCCCGGCGGATAGGTGCCGACGAGCGCGCGGTCGAGCGACGGGTAGTTCTTCGCCTGCGCCGTCTTCTGCGTCAGCCCCTGGTCCGCCAGTGCGCGGAGGGAGACTCGCCCGGCGAACACCGACGGCTCGTACGTCGGCGACGAGGCGAGCGCGAGCACGGAGCCGTCGTTCGGGTCGAGCGCGACGATCGCGCCGCCGCTCGCCGCCCACTGGCCGTTGTTCCGCGCGAACTGGATCCCCGATTGGAGCGCCTTCTCGGCCGCCTGCTGCAGCTTCAGGTCGAGCGTCAGCCGTAGGCGGTGGCCCGGCTTCGCGAGCACCGTCTGGATCACCGAGCCCTGCGGGCGGCCGTGCGAGTCGACGTGCAGGCGCTCCGAACCGGCGACCCCGCGGAGATACGTGTCGTACGTCGACTCGACGCCGGACTGGCCGATCTCGTCGCCGGCGACGTAGCCGAGCTTCGCGTCGGTCTGCAGCTCGTTCGAGGAGATCTCCCCGACGTACCCGAGCAGCTGCGCCGCGAGCGAGTGGTACGGGTAGTGGCGGATGTAGGTCCGCCCGACACCGACGCCCGGGAATTCGCTCTCGTGCTCGGCGAGGTAGGTGAGCATCGCCGTGCTCGCCGCGTCGCGGACGACCACCGGTGTGAGCGGGTCGCCAAGTCGCCGCTTGATGCCCGCAGCGATCTCGTAGAGCGGGACGCGCGTGACGCGCGCGATACGTGTGAGCTCTGCGTAGCGGGCCGTGTACACCTTCGGCAGGTCGTTCGGCCAGAGCAGCACCGCCTGCGCCGGCTCGTTCAGCACGAGCACGCGGCCGTTCCGGTCGAGGATCGGGCCGCGCGGCGCCTGCACGCGCAGCGTGCGGTACGAGTTCGCCTGGGCCTGGTCGACGTACTTCGCGCCGGCCAGCACCTGCAGCGCCCACAGGCGGAGGAAGAGCGCGGCGAAGACGACGAGCACGAGCACGCCGAGCACGGCGACGCGCAGCGTCAGCCGCTGCGTCACACGGTAGGGCGGGGCCGCGGCGCCTTCACCGTCGCCCGGCGGTGCGGTGCGGCGACGCGGCCGCTCGCGCTCGGTCGTCGCGCTAGCCAAGCAGCTGCACCTCCGTCGCGAGGTCGGAGTGGTCGAGCGGGCGCAGGAGCCTGCGCACGAGCGCGTACACGGGGGCGGTGAGGATGAGGTTCAGCGCGATCGACGGGCCGAGCCCGCGCAGCATCGCGCCCGCCGGTGCGCGCTCGCCGAGCACGAAGTGCACGAGCAGCAGCCCGAAGGAGTAGAGCGCGGTGACGACCGCGACCGAAAGGAACGGGGCGTGCACGCGGTCGCGACCGGTCGTCTCGCCGTAGCGCCCGATCCAGTACCCCGCGAGGGTGAGCACGAGCGACGTCAGTCCAAGCCGGCCGAGCGAAGCGGTGTCGACGAGCAGACCGGCGAGGAAGCCGCCGACCGCGCCGACGATCGTTCCGCGCAGCAGCGCGATCGCGACGAGCGTGACGAGCAGCAGGTCGGGAACGCCGCCGAGCACGTGCGCCTGCGAGAAGATCGAGACCTGCATGATCGCCGCGACGAACAGCAGCACGGCGGCCTTCACGCCGTCGACGGCGCTCACGGGAGCTTCGGACTGCGTTTCGTCGAGACGAGCGCAGCGACGGAGTCGAGCGACGACAGCGACGCAAACGGCGCGACCTGCACGGTGAGATAGCTCGCGATGTCGCTGCTCCCCACCGAAAGCACCCGACCGATCGGGATCCCGTAGGGGTAGAGGTCGGGGTAGCGCGCGTCGCGCGTCCCCTGCGTGACGATCACGTCGCCCTTGTGCACGACCTGCTCCTTCGACACCTGGTCGAGGATCAGTGTGCTCCCCTGTCCGTGCCGGATGAGCCCGAACACGCCGGTCGTGAGATCGCGCGCCGCGACGGCGCTGTCGGGATCGGTGATCAGCGTGACGTCGGACGTCGAGCTGAACACGTTCGTCACGCGGCCGACGAGACCGTCCGCGCTCACGACGGGAGTGTTGATGCCGATGCCGGAGCTGGAGCCGGCGGCGATCGCGACCTGCTGTGCGAACGGCCCGCTCGGGAACGAGATCACCGACGTCGAGACCGGCCGGTAGTCCTTGGGATACGTCGGCCCCTGTTCGTAGTTGAGGAGCCGCTCGAGCTCGGCCGCACGCTGCGCGCCCGCGAGGTTCGCAGTCGCCTCGGCGCGGAGCTCGCGCACCTCGAGCCGCAGCTTCGCGTTCTCCGACTTCGCCTTCGTCAGGCCGTCGAACCAGTTGTACGCGTCGCGGAACGGGCGCGCGACGCGGTCCGCGGCGACCTGGAACGGCCGTAGCGCAGATGCGCCCGTCCCCTGGACGTCGTGCAGGAAGCCGGAGCTCGGCGAGCGGAACGAGATCGTCAGGAGGGCGAGCGCGCCGAGCACGAGCATCGCGAGCACGAGCCGCCGGAGCACGGCGCTGCGCGCCCTGCCGGCGTACGTGTTCTTGGACCTGGAGCGCTGGACCGACGAGCCCAGCACCGCCACCCTCGCGGTGCGGTTCGGAGGCGCCATGCGCTCAGCTTACCGCGGTCTCCGGCCGGGAGGGTCCCAGCCGGGTCGCGCCGGGGTCCTAGTAGCGGCGGCCGTTGCGGTTGCCGTTGCGGCGGTGGCGAGCCTTGTTCGAGCGGTGGATCGCCTCGAACTCCTCCAGGCTGCGGCCGGAGCCGACGGCGACGCAGGTGAGCGGGCTCTCCGCGAGGTGCACCGGCATCTGGGTCTCGTGGCGCAGCCGCTCGTCCAGCCCGTTGAGGAGGGCACCGCCGCCGGCGAGCACGATCCCGCGGTCCATGATGTCCGCGGCGAGCTCGGGCGGCGTCTTGTCGAGCGTGGACTTGATCGCCTCGATGATCTGAGTGACGGGCTCGTCGAGCGCGCGGCGGATCTCCTCCGACGTGAGGATCACCGTCTTCGGCAGGCCGGTGAGCATGTCTCGTCCGCGCACCTCCGCCTGCAGCTCTTCCTTCATGTCCCACGCGCTGCCGATCTCGAGCTTGATCTCCTCCGACGTCTGCTGGCCGATGAGCAGCTTGTAGTCGCGCTTGATGTGATTGATGATCGCCTCGTCCATCTCGTCGCCGCCGACGCGCAGCGACTGCGAGACGACGATGCCCCCGAGCGAGATCACCGCGACCTCGGTCGTGCCGCCGCCGATGTCGACGATCATGTTCCCGGTCGGCTCCGCGACGGGAAGCCCGGCGCCGATCGCGGCGGCCATCGGCTCCTCGATCAGATACGCCTGCCGTGCGCCGGCGCTCAGAGTCGCCTCCTCGACGGCGCGCTTCTCGACGCCGGTCACGCCCGACGGGACGCAGACGACGACACGCGGATGCGCGAAACGGTGCTGGTGCACCTTCTGGATGAAGTGGCGGAGCATCTGTTCGGTCACGTCGAAGTCGGCGATCACGCCGTCCTTCAGCGGGCGGATCGCCTGGATCGTCCCCGGCGTGCGGCCGAGCATCCGCTTCGCCTCGACGCCGACCGCATGCACCTCGCCCGAGCGCTGGTCGATCGCGACGACCGACGGCTCGCTGAGGACGATGCCGCGCCCGCGCACGTAGACGAGCGTGTTCGCCGTGCCCAGGTCCACGGCCATATCGCGGCCACCGAAGCCGGTCAATCCAGAGAAGAGGCCCATCGCCCGAGCCACTTTATCCGCAAAACGGCACAAAGCCGTGACCCTGCCGTGACGGGTTCGGGCTTACCGTCCCTGCCATGAACGTGGTGACGCTGATCGGCAACCTCGCGACGGAGGTCGAGCTGCGCGAGGTCGGGCCCGACAAGAAGGTGGCGAGCTTCGTGCTCGCGGTCGACCGCGCGAGCCAGGACGGCGGCGCAGACTTCGTGCGCGTGTCGGCGTGGGACCGCCAGGCGGAGCTCTGCGCCGAGTACCTCGGCAAGGGGCGGCGGATAGCGGTCGACGGGCGGCTCAAGTCTCGTTCGTGGGAGGACGAAGGCAAGCGGCGAAGCGCGATCGAGGTCGTCGCGCGGAGGGTCGAGTTCCTCGGCGGCGGTCCGCGGCGCGAGGAGGAAGAAGGCGGGGAGGTGATCCCGTTCGAGGCGCCTGCGGCTGTCTAGTCGAGCGAGGCGACGAACTCGCGGATCGCAGCGACGCAGGCGTCAGGCCTCTCGCCGATCAGGAGATGCCCGCAGCCGGCGATGGTGCGGAGCGGCGCACCGAGTCGGCGTGCGTACTCGATCCCGTCGTCCACGCGCACCCAGTTGTCGCTCGCTCCCCAGAGACAAAGGCACGGGCACGTGACGCGGTCAAGTTCCATGCGCGGATCCGAGGCGAGCAGTGCTCGACCGGCCTGACGCGTATCCGTGTGATGCG
>DASYGK010000024.1:0-15039 GCA_035999905.1 Gaiellaceae bacterium
ATGGAGTTCCGTGAAGCTGTTCACGGAGAGACGCGCGTAGGTGGCCAAGTTCGTTTTCGTCACCGGCGGTGTCGTCTCGTCTCTCGGAAAGGGCATCACTGCGGCATCGCTCGGCCGGCTGCTGAAGGCGCGCGGGCTGAAGGTGCAGGTGCAGAAGTTCGACCCGTACATCAACGTCGACCCCGGAACGATGAGCCCGTTCCAGCACGGTGAGGTCTTCGTCACCGAGGACGGCGCCGAGACCGACCTCGACATCGGCCACTACGAGCGCTTCGTCGACGAGAATCTCTCGCGTAACTCGTCGCATAGCGCCGGGGCGGTGTGGGAGACCGTTCTGCGCAAGGAGCGGAAGGGCGACTTCCTCGGCGCGACGGTGCAGGTGATCCCGCACATCACGAACGAGATCAAGGCGCGCATCCGCCGCGCGGCGGAGGCGACGCCGACCGACGTCGTCATCTCCGAGATCGGCGGCACCGTCGGCGACATCGAGTCGCTGCCGTTCCTCGAGGCGCTGCGCCAGTTCCGCCGCGAGGTCGGCCCGGAGAACGTCATGTACATCCACGTGACGCTCGTGCCGTTCATCGAGGCGGCCGGCGAGTTGAAGACGAAGCCGACGCAGCATTCGGTGAACGAGTTGCGGCGCATCGGTATCCACCCCGACGTGATCGTCTGCCGCTCGCACGAGGAGCTGTCGCGGGACATCCGCGACAAGATCGCGCTGTTCGCCGACGTCGATCCCGGCGCCGTCGTCGCATGCCCCGACGTGCGCGACGTCTATCTCGTCCCCGGCGTGCTGCAGGAGGAGGGCCTCGACAGGCTCGTGTGCGAGAAGCTCGGGCTCGAGACCGGCCCGGTCGAGCTCGCGGAATGGGGCGACCTCATGCGGCGCATCGACGAGCGGCGCGAGCTCGTCGAGATCGCGCTCGTCGGCAAGTACGTGAAGCTGCAGGACGCGTATCTCTCGGTGCACGAGGCGCTGAAGCACGCGGGCCTTCACAACGGCTGCTCGGTGCGCGTGCGCTGGGTCGATGCCGAGAACATGTCGTACGAGGAAACGGCGGACCTGCTCGAGACGGTCGACGGGGTACTCGTGCCCGGCGGGTTCGGCTCTCGCGGCTGGGAGGGCAAGATCCTCGCCTGCCGCGCGGCGCGCGAGCGGCGCATCCCGTACCTCGGCATCTGCCTCGGCATGCACGTCGCGGTGTCGGAGTTCGCGAGGCACGTCGTCGGGCTCGAGGGCGCGAACTCGACGGAGATGGACCCGGAGACTCCCTACCCCGTGATCGACCTGCTGCCCGAGCAGAAGGGCGTCGAGGATCTCGGCGGCACGATGCGCCTCGGCGCGCAGGCCGTCGGTCTCGCGGAGGGCACGCGCGCGCGGGAGCTGTACGGAGAGTCGGTGATCTTCGAGCGCCACCGCCACCGGTATGAGGTGAACAACCTCTACCGCGAGCAGCTCACGCAGGCGGGTCTCGTCGTCTGCGGAACCTACGAGGAGGGACGGCTCGTCGAGATCGTCGAGCTCCCCGACCATCCCTGGTTCGTTGCGAGCCAGTTCCATCCGGAGTTCAAATCGCGGCCGACGCGGCCGGCGCCGCTCTTTCGCGGCTTCGTCGGCGCGGCGCTCGCGCGCTCGCGTGAGCGCGTCGACGCCGCCGAGCGCGTGACTGCGTCCTAGCCTTCGCGAACGAAGCCGACCGAGACGAAGAACTCGAGCTTCGCGACGCGCGTCGTGCTCGCGCGATACGCGAAGTCGATCGTCGTCCCGTCCTTGCAGGTGAGCGGGATCGTGCCGCTGAGGAAGCCGCGGTCGACCATCGCGTCGTACTGCGCGGGGGCGTCCTCGGTACGGGCGACGTCCGCGACGCGGAGCTCGAGCAGCTCCGCGCGCGTGTAGCCAAGCGCCCGGCATGCGCGTTGGTTCACTGCGACGTAGCGCATCCGCTCGTCCGCGACGAACACGAGCGCAGGGCCGTCGTCGATCGCCTCCCCGAGGAGCGAGGTCTGGATGATGGTCTCTGCGACGCCCATACGCGGCCCCATCGTAGGATCGGAACGTGGTCGACGGCAACGAGACCCTATCCCTCTTTCTCGAGCTCGCAAGGCTCCCGAGCCCGCCGGGCGAGGAGCGCGCCGTCGCCGACGTCGTGCTGCGGTATCTGCGCGGGCTCGGTCTCGAGCCCGACGAGGACGACGCCGGACCGCGGATCGGCTCGACGATGGGCAACGTCTACGTCCGCCTCGAGCCGACGGCGGCCGGCGAGCCGCTGTTCTTCTGCGCGCATCTCGACACCGTGCCTCCGGCGGGGCCGCTCGAGCCGGTCGTCGAGGACGGCGTCGTGCGCAACGCCGGCGGGACGATCCTCGGCGCCGACAACAAGTCCGCCGTCGTGGCGATGCTCGAGGGCGTACGCCGGGTGCTCGTCGAGAACCGGCCGCACGCGGGGATCGAGCTGCTCTTCACGCCGATGGAGGAGGTCGGGCTGATCGGGGCGGCCGCGTTCGACACCGACCGGCTGCACGCGACGCTCGGGTACGTCTACGACCAGGCGGCGCCGATCGGCGAGATCATCCTCGGCGCTCCGTGGTCGCAGGCGATGGAGGTCACGTTCCACGGCCGCGCGGCGCATTCGGGGATGTTCCCCGAGGAGGGCAGGTCGGCGATCCAGGCGGCTGCGAAGGCGATCGCGGACCTGCGGCTCGGCCGCGTGGACGACGAGACGACGGCGAACGTCGGCGTCGTGAACGGCGGCACGGCCGGGAACATCGTCCCCGAGTGGTGCACGTTCATGGCGGAGGCGCGCTGCCAGGACGAGCGGAAGCTCGGCGTATTCGTGCAGGAGATGCTCGACGTCTTCTCGTTCGCTGCGACGGCGGCCGAGTGCGAGGTCGAGACCGAGCTGCGCAAGAGCTACCGCGGCTACCGGTTCAAGCAGGACGTCGACGTCGTACAGCTGGCCGCGTCGGCGCTCGACCGCTGCGGCCACGGGGTGAGCTATGCGCTCTCGGGGGGAGCGGCGGATGCGAACGTCTTCAACGACCGCGGCCACCGGTGCGTGAACCTCGCAAACGGGATGACGGACATCCACACGCCCGACGAGCGGATCGCGGTCGCCGACCTCGACGCGATGGTCGACGTGACGCTGGCGCTCGTGGACGGGGCGCGCGCGGCGTGATCGCCGCAATCGCCGCTGCGCTGACACTCGCGACCGGGCCGGCGCCGCAGGCGCTCCCCGACTGCCTCGGCAAGCCGCAGGTGCGCCCGGCCGCGATCGTGCTCGCGTGCGCGGACGCGAACTTCGGCGTGCGGAAGCTCCGCTGGACGGGCTGGGGAGCGCCCTTCGCGGCGGCGACCGGGATCGCCTACGCGAACGACTGCACGCCGAACTGCGCCGCGGGCCACATGCACGCCTATCGGGCGGTCCTCGTCGTCTCGGGCACGCAGCGGTGCCCGGACGGAAAGGCGGCATACAGCCGCGTCACGGTCGCATTCGTCGGGCCGTCGCCGTATCCGAAGGCGAAGGCCGCGGATCTCGTCTATCCGGCGCGCTGCCGTTGACCATGGAGGAGCGTCGGCTCGGCCCCGTCGTCGGCCTCGGCACCTGGAACACGTTCGGCGGCGACGCGGCGCTTGCAGCCGAGGTCGTCGCCGCGGCGCTCGACGCGGGCGTCAGGCTCGTCGACTCCTCGCCGATGTATCGCGGCGCGGAGGCTGCGGCGGGCGCCGCGCTCGCGGGCCGGCGCGACGGCACGACGGTCGCGACGAAGATCTGGGCGCAGTCGGTCGATGAGGGCCGCGAGCAGTACGCGCGGCAGCGCGAGTGGTTCGGCCGGGTGGAGATCGAGCAGGTGCACAACCTCGTGCACTGGCGCGAGCATCTGTCCTGGCTCGAGGAAGAGCGTGCGGAGGGGAGGATCGACCGGCTCGGCGTGACGCACTACGCCGCCGGCGCGTTCGACGAGCTCGCCGAGGCGCTTCGCACCAGGCGCTTCGACGTCGTGCAGCTCCCGTACAACCCGCACGAACGCGATGTCGAGCGCGTGCTGCTCCCGCTCGCCGCCGAGCTCGGCATCGCGGTGATCGTGATGCGTCCGCTCGGCGAGGGGGAGCTCGTCCGGGTCCCGCCGTCCGCGGAAGCGCTCGAGCCCCTCCGCGCGTTCGGCGTCGAGACGTGGGCGCAGGCACTGCTCAAGTGGGCGCTCTCGGACGAGCGCGTCGATGTCGCGATCCCGGCGACGAGCCGTCCGGGACGCACCGCCGAGAACGCTGCCGCCGGATCGCCGCCGTGGTTCGGCCCCGACGAGCGCGCGCTCGTGGAGCGGCTCGCCCGGTGAAGCCCGACACCTCGCACACGGCGTTCGAGGGGAAGCTGATCGGCGTCACGGTCGAGCGGTGGGGCGACCGCGAGCGCGAGATCGTCGAGCACCCGGGCGCCGTCGCGATCGTCGCGGTCGACCGGAACGACTGCGTGCCGTTCGTCCGCCAGCTGCGCGAGGCGACGCGTGGGTACCTCGTCGAGCTTCCCGCGGGCACGTGCGAGGACGGCGAGGACCCGCTCGCGACCGCGAAGCGCGAGCTGCGCGAGGAGTGCGGGCTGACCGGCGGCACGTGGACGGAGCTCGCCGGCTTCTGGACGACGCCGGGGTTCAGCCGCGAGTACATGCGCCTCTACCTCGCCGAAGGCGTCGAGGAGGGAGAGCCCGAGCCCGACGCGGACGAGGAGCTCGAGCTCCTCCGCGTAGCGGTCTCCGAGCTCGCCTCGCGGCTCGGCGAGCTCGAGGACGCGAAGACGCTCGCGGGCGTGCTGCTCTTCCTCGAGCACCGCCGCCGTACGGGCTGACGGCCCGGCGCCGCCCCCCCGGACCACACCCCCACCCAGGGTGGGGGCCGTGAATCCCGCCGTCCCTCGGCATCGACGATACCGGCGAACCGGTGCCGTGTCCGTCACGGAAACGCAACGAAAGCGACACGATCGCTCCACCCGCTACAGTCCCGCCCGTCTTGCGGATCGGTGTCGCCAAGGAGATCAAGACCGACGAGTACCGCGTCGCGCTGACGCCGGCTGGCGCGCGCGAGCTCGTCCAGAAGGGCCATGACGTCCTGATCGAGACGACCGCCGGCGACGGCAGCGCGTTCTTCGACGCCGACTACGAGCGCGCGGGTGCGCGCATCGGCTCGGTCGACGACGTGTGGGCCAAGTCCGAGCTCCTGCTCAAGGTGAAGGAGCCGATCGCGTCGGAGTACCCGCGGCTGCGCGAAGGGCTCGTGCTCTTCACGTATCTCCACATCGCCGCCGACGAGCCGCTCACACGTGCGCTCGTCGACAGCGGCATCGCCGCCGTCGCGTACGAGACGGTGGAGGCGGAGGACCGCAGCCTGCCGCTGCTCGCACCGATGAGCGAGATCGCCGGACGGCTCGCCGCGCAGGCCGGCGCGTACTTCCTCGAGAAGCCGCTCGGGGGCCGCGGGCTGCTGCTCGGCGGCGTACCCGGGGTCGCACCGGGACGCGTGCTCGTCATCGGCGGCGGCATCGTCGGCTACAACGCGGCGACGATCGCGATCGGGCTCGGCGCGCAGGTCACGATTCTCGACCGCTCGATCGATCGCATGCGGCACCTCGACGAGATCCTCTCCGGGCGCGTCAGCACCGTGATGTCGTCGACACTGCAGATCGAGTCGTCGATCGCCGAGGCCGACGTGGTGATCGGCGCGGTGCTCGTCCCCGGCGCCCGTGCGCCGAAGCTCGTGACGCGCGAGATGCTCGGCGTGATGAAGAAGGGCGCCGTGATCGTCGACGTCGCGATCGACCAGGGTGGCTGCGTCGAGACGGCGAAGGCGACCACGCACAGCGATCCGGTGTACGCGGTCGACGGCATCACGCACTACTGCGTCGCGAACATGCCGGGCGGCGTGCCGATCACCTCGACGAAGGCGCTCACGAACGCGACGCTGCCGTACGTCGAGGCGATCGCGGACCAGGGGCTCGTGCGCGCGGTCGCGCGGGACCGTTCGCTCGCGCTCGGTGTCAACGTGCTCGAGGGGAAGATCACCTACGAAGCCGTGGCCGACGCACACGGTCTCGAGTTCACGCCGCTCGAAGACGTCCTGCCGCTGACTCCGGCTTAAGGGTTCTCAGGCCGGCGGCTGCGGGAGCCGTACGAGACCGATGCGTGCGAGCGCGAGCGAGAGGCCGCGCGTCGGCCACATCTCCGCCGTATGGCGCCAGCGCCCGACGAACTGCAGCAGCGGCGCATGCGGGTTGAGCCGCCGGATCGCGCGGACGAGCAGCCCCGACTGGTCGGCCTGTTGCACGACGATCTGGTCGCGGCGGCTCCACCAGATCTGGAGCGGGACATGCGCAAACGCGAGCTCGCGCGAGTAGAAGAGCGGGCTCCGGTCCGCCCACGCCTCGCCGTTCGCGCGCGGGACGCTGCCGAACTCGAGGCGCGCGAGCTCCTGGATCGCGCGTCCGCCGCGAAGCTTCGGGAACGCGGCATACCGGGTTGCCATGTTCGTCGGCGCGTCGAACGACACCACGCCGGCGAGCAGGTGCGGGTGCTTCGCGAGCAGGAGCAGCGACTCCTGTCCGCCCATGCTCCCGCCGACCGCATAGATCTTTCGGCGGTCGACGTGCAGCCACGGCAGCGTCTCGTGCAAGATCGCCGGCATGCGCGCGAGATCCTGGATCTCGCCCGGGCTGCCCCACGAGTAGAGCGCGAGGCGAGCACCCTGGCCCTCGGGGTTGACCACCGCGAACGAGCCGAGCGCCGGCAGGTTCCCCCAGCGCCTCGCGTTCTCGCTCGGCTGCACGCCGCTCCCGTGCGGGGAGATCACGAGGGGGATCGCCGGATGGTCGTTCGGGCCGTACCAGCGCGGCAGCACGACGACCGCTGCCCTCGTTGCGCCGTCGTGTGCGCGGTAGTGAACGGTCACCGATCGTACGAGGTCTACCCGGCCGGCGAGCGCAGCCCAGTTCGTCGTACGCCACAGTGCGAAGGCCACGCGCCCGTGAGGCGCCGCAGCCTGCGTGGTCGACGCCGCGACGGCGGCGAGCCCGAGGAGCACGGCGAGCAGAGCGAGTCGTTTCTTCACGGCTCGGAAGGATTGCTGAGCCGGGGTGAATCGAAGCTGACTACGCGGGCGGGGTCGGATCCGGCTTTTTCGCCGGAGAGAGCCGTACCACGAGCCACGTCACGCCGGCCGCAGCCGCGATCACGACGGCGATGTAGACGACGAAGCCGATCAGTCCGAGGGCGCTCTGCACTGCCGACCTAGAATAGCCGCATGCCCAGAGCATGCGTGATCGTCCTCGATGCCGTCGGCGCCGGCGCCCTGCCGGACGCCGACCAGTACGGCGACGAGGGCTCGAACACCCTCGGGAACGTCGCGACGGCAGTCGGTGGGCTCGACCTGCCGAACCTCGAGGCGCTCGGGCTCGGCAACGTCGAGCCGCTCGAGGGCTGTCCGCCGCAGCCGGGCGCTCCGGCGATCGCGGGCCGGCTGCTCGAGCGCTCGAAGGGCAAGGACACGACCACCGGGCACTGGGAGCTGATGGGCGTCGTCACGGCGACGGCGTTCCCGACGTACCCGCACGGCTTTCCGCACGACGTGATCGACCCGTTCATGCACCGCACGGGCCGCGGCGTGATCGGCAACAAGCCCGCCTCGGGGACGGAGATCATCCAGGAGCTGGGGGAGGAGCACCAGCAGAGCGGAAAGTGGATCGTGTACACCTCCGCCGACTCCGTCTTCCAGATCGCCGCGCACGAGGACACGGTGCCGCTCGACGAGCTGTACGAGGCCTGCAAGATCGCGCGCGAGGTGCTGACGGGGAAGCACGCGGTCGGCCGCGTGATCGCGCGCCCGTTCACGGGTGCGCCCGGAAGCTACGAGCGGACGCCGAACCGCCACGACTACTCGCTCGAGCCGCGCCGCCCGAACTACCTCACGCTCGTGCGCGAAGCGGGCGTGACCGTGCACGGCGTCGGCAAGATCAGCGACATCTTCGCGGGCTGCGACATCGACGTCTCGCATCCGACGAAGTCGAACGTCGACGGCATCCAGACGACGGAGCAGCTCCTGCAGGACCTCGACGAGGGGCTCATCTTCACGAACCTCGTCGAGACGGACAGCCTCTGGGGGCACCGCAACGACCCGGTGAACTTCCACCGCTGCCTGCAGGACTTCGACCGCCGCCTGCCCGACCTGCTCGAGGCGCTGCGTCCCGGCGACCTGCTCGTGATCACCTCCGACCACGGCTGCGACCCGACGACGCCCTCGACCGACCACTCGCGCGAGCACGCGCTGCTGCTCGCGTACGTCGCCGGACGAAACGCGTCCGGGCTCGTGCACGAGGGCGAGTTCGCCGATGTCGGCGCGACCGTGAACGCCTGGCTCAAGGGAAAGCCGCCCTCACGGGGAATCCCGGGGCAGCCCATCTTGACGCCATGAGACTCGACAATCCCCTGCTCGTCCGCTGGGAGTACGCCAGCGAGGAGCGATTTGCGAAGCGCAGCACGCTCTTCCGCGAGCTCGTCCAGGGCGACAACCCCGAGGAGATCGCGTTCGCGGCCGTCGCGGAGAAGCAGCCCGCGCGCGTGCTCGACGTCGGCTGCGGCCTCGGCGATCTCACCGAGCGCTTCGCGCGCGAGGTCGGCGCCGACGTGAAGGCGATCGACACGTCGCAGCGGATGGTCGAGCTCGCACGGACGCGCGGGTTGGACGCCCAGGTCGCCGATGCGGAGCGCCTGCCGTTCGACGATGCGGAGTTCGACTGCGTCTTCGCGGGCTGGGTGCTCTACCACGTCCCCAAGCTCGAGCAGGCGATCGCAGAGTGCGCGCGTGTACTGCGCCCGGGCGGCAGGCTCGTGGCCACCACCTATTTCGAGAGCAACATGTCGGAGCTCTGGGAGCTGATCGAAGGCGTCCCGCCGCGCGATGCCCTCAGCTTCAGTCACGCGAACGGAGCCGAGCTGCTTCGCCGCCACTTCTCCAGCGTGGAGCAGCGGGACATCACCGCGACCGTCACGTTTCCCGACTCGACCGTCATGCGGACGTTCGTCGCCGCGACGATCGACCGTGCGCATCTTGCGCCGCAGGTCCCCGAGATCGAAGGGCCGTTCGTGGCGACGACACGGCATGTCGTGTTCATCGCGGAGCGGGGCGGTTGAGCCGAGCGGACTCGATTCGGCCGGCAGAGCTGATCCAGCGAAAGCGCGACGGCGCGGAGCTCGGCGCCGACGAGCTGGGCGAGCTGATTCTCGCGTACGCGCGGGGTGACGTCCCGGATTACCAGCTTGCGGCTTTCTGCATGGCCGTCTACTTCCAGGGCCTCTCCACCGCCGAGACATTCGCCCTCACCGATGCGATGGTGCGGAGCGGCGAGACGATCGCGCTCGGCGCGGCGCTCGGCCGCCGCGTCGTCGACAAGCACTCGACCGGCGGCGTCGGCGACAAGACGACGCTCGCCGTCGGCCCGATCGTCGCCGCGTGCGGCGTGCCGTTCGGGAAGATGAGCGGGCGCGGCCTCGGGCACACCGGCGGCACGCTCGACAAGCTCGAGGCGATTCCCGGCTTCCGCGTCGAGCTCTCGACGGAGGAGTTCATCGACCAGGTGCGCGACGTCGGCCTCGCGATTGTCGGCCAGACGGCCAACCTCGTTCCCGCCGACAAGATGCTCTACGGGCTGCGCGACGTGACCGCGACCGTCGACAACGTGTCGCTGATCGCGGCGAGCATCATGTCGAAGAAGATCGCCGCGGGCGCCGACGCGATCGTGCTCGACGTCAAGGTCGGGGACGGTGCATTCATGAAGTCCCTCGCGGATGCGCAGGTGCTCGCCGAGACGATGATCGCGCTCGGGCATCGCGCGGGCCGGGACGTCGTCTGCGTGCTGACCGACATGGACCAGCCGCTCGGCCGCGCCGTCGGGAACGCGCTCGAGGTGCACGAGGCGGCGGCGACGCTGCGCGGCGGCGGGCCCGACGACTTCACGGAGCTCGTGCTCGACGCGTCGGCGCACCTGCTCGCGCTCTCCGATCTCGGCATCGACCGCGCCGAGGCGCGCCGGCGCGCGGAGCAGGCAGTCGCCGACGGCAGCGCCACCGCCGTCTACGAGCGCTGGGTCCGGGCGCAGGGCGGCGACCCGGACGAGGACGCGCTGCCGAAGGCGCCGCTCGTACGCGAGGTCTTCGCACCGCGCGGCGGCTACGTGCAGCGGGTCGCAGCACTCCCCGTCGGCCTCGCCGCGCTCCATCTCGGCGCCGGCCGCCGCGAGAAGGACGACGCGATCGACCATGCCGTCGGCGTCGTGTGCCTGAAGAAGCGCACGGACGCCGTCGACCCCGGCGAGCCGTTGGCCGAGATCCACGCGCACGACGACCGTGCGGCCGACGAGGCCGCCGCCGACGTCCTCGCCGCGTACGAGCTCGGTGACGAGCCGCCGCGCGCACGGCCGATCGTGCTCGACACGCTCGGATAGCAGGCGCTGTCTAGGCTGGCCTCGTGCCCGAGCTGCCCGAGGTCGAGACGGTCCGTACGCAACTGGAGCCCGTCCTCACGGGCCGGCGCTTCGTTCGCGTCGAGATCGCCGACTCGCGCCTCGTCCGCCCCTACGACCCGGCCGAGGTGGCGGCCGAGCTGGAGGGCGAGCGCGTCGCGGCGGTCGAGCGGCGCGGCAAGTATCTGATTGTCCGGTTCGAAACGGGTCGCGTGCTCCTGATCCACCTCCGGATGACGGGAAGCCTGCGCCACAGCGGCGGGGCCGAGCTGCCGGCCGACCCACATCGCCGTGCTGTTGTCAGATTGGACGACGGGTCGGACGTCGCCTACCGCGACGTCCGGCGGTTCGGCACGTGGCTTCTCCTCGAGCCGGGCGAGGCCGACGCGTACCTCGAGGCGCGGCTCGGCGACGAGCCCCTCGGCGCGCCCTTCACCGCGGCGCGCCTCGGCGAGCGCCTCGCACATCGCCGTGCGCCCATCAAGGCCGCACTGCTCGACCAGCGCACCCTCGCGGGCATGGGGAACATCTACGTCGACGAGGCGCTGTGGCGGTCGCGCATCCACCCGCTGCGCCCGGCCGAGAGCCTCGACCGCAACGAGCTCCGCCGACTGCACCGTGCGGTGCGCGTCACCCTCGAGCACGGGATCGCGCGGCAGGGCTCGACGCTCCGCGACTACGCGCTCCCCGACGGCGGCTCGGGCTCGATGCAGAACGAGTTCAAGGTGTACGGCCGCGGCGGCGAGCCCTGCGACCGCTGCGGCACCCCGATCTCCTCGACACGGGTCGCGGGCCGCGGCACGTGGTTCTGCCCGGCGTGCCAGCCTCAGACGGGGACGAGCTCGTCGAGCGCGCCGTCGCGGTCGAGGCGCCAGAGCTCGGTGTAGCCGCCGACCGGCCGGCCGTCGATGAGGATCTGCGGCACCGTCCAGCCTCCCGTGAGCGCCTGCACCGTCTGCCGGAACGCCGGATCGTCGTCGAGGCGGATCTCCTCGTAGGGGATCCCCTTCGAGTCGAGGAGCGTCTTCGCCCGGACGCAGTAGCCGCACCAGGCGGTCGTATACATCTGGACCCTGGGCATCACCGGTTGCAACGCGTAAGGGCCGCAATCCGTTCCCGCCGATAGCCTGAACCGGGCATGGCCCCTCGCTCCTACAAGACCGAGGCCGTCGTCCTCCGGTCGTTCCGGCTCGGCGAGGCCGACCGGGTGCTGCACCTCTACACGCTCGACCGGGGCCGCGTCGGCGCGGTCGCGAAGGGCGTGCGAAAGACGAAGTCGCGCTTCGGCGCGCGCCTCGAGCCGCTCTCGCACGTCGCGCTCATGCTCCATCAGGGCTCCGGCGAGCTGCAGACCGTCACGGGCGTCGACCTCGTCCGCCCCCACAGCGCGACGCGCGAGGACTACTACCGGCTCTCCGTCGGCCTCATCGGCGCGGAGGCGATGCTGCGCCTCTTCACCGAGCAGGAGGCGAACGAGCGCGCGTTCACGGCGCTCACGCGCTTCCTCGACGTGCTGGACTCCTCGACGCACGCTGCGGCGGCGCGGCCCGTGCTCGACCCGCTCGCGCTCTCGTTCCAGCTGAAGCTGCTCTGGCTCTCCGGCTACCTGCCGCACCTCACGAGCTGTGCCGAGTGCGGGGGAGACGCGGGTCTCGTCGGCTATTCGCCGAAGTCCGGCGGCGCCGTCTGCGGCGCGTGCGCGGGGCGCACCGAGGCGCTCGGGCTGAGCCCGGAGGGGATCCGCGGCATCGAGGCGCTCCTCGCGAGCCCGCTCGCCGACGCTGCCGGGATCGGCCTCGGCGAGCGCGCGAGCCGCGACGCGCTCAAGGTGATCACCGCGTCGTACGAGTACCACGGCGGCTTCCGCCTGCGAACCCTGAGCGCGTGAACCGGGATCTCGGCGACGGCTACGAGGTCGACGACGACCGCGCGCGAATCGACCGCGACGCGGTGCACGCCTACCTCGCGCAGGCGTACTGGGCGACGGGCCGCACGCGCGAGCGCCAGGACGCGCTGATCGACGCGAGCGTTCGCGTCGTCGGCCTGTACCACGACGGCGCGCAGGTCGGCTTCGCACGGGGCGTCGACTGCGACGCCGCGGGCTTCATGTATCTCGCCGACGTCTACGTGCTCGAGGAGCACCGCGGCGCCGGTCGAGGCGTCGAGCTCGTGCGCGAGATGATCGACAACGGGCCGTTCGCCGGCCGCCGCTGGGTGCTGCACACGCGCGACGCGCACGGGCTGTACGCGAAGTACGGGTTCGCGCCGAACGAGCGGCTGATGGAACGCCCCGCGCCGCCGGGCTAGCCGGTCTTCGGCGAGCGCCACGGCCGCTCGAGCGCATCCTCGAGCCAGGCCTTCACGCCGGCGAGCGGCAGCCGCTCCTGCGCGAGCGAGTCGCGGTCGCGCACGGTCACCGTGTCGTCCTCGAGCGTCTGGTCGTCGATCGTGAACGCCCACGGCGTCCCGATCTCGTCCTGGCGCCGGTAACGGCGGCCGATCTGGCCGCCGTCGTCGTACTCGACCATGTGGCGCACGCGCAGCTCGTCGAGCAGTGCGCGCGCCTTCGACACCATCTCGCCGTTCTTCGAGACGAGCGGAAGGATGGCCGCCTTGACCGGGGCGATCTGCGGATGGAGATGCAGCAGGGTGCGGTCGCGCTCGGCGACGATCTCCTCGTCGTAGCCGTCGACGAGCATCGCGACGAAGATCCGCTCGATCGACACCGCCGGCTCGATCACGTGCGGCGTGTAGCGCTCGCCGTCCTGGCCGACCCACTCGAGCTTCGTGCCCGAGTGCTCCGTGTGCTGGGTGAGGTCGAAGTCGCCGCGGTTCGCGACGCCCTCGAGCTCCTGCCAGCCGATGGGATAGAGGTACTCGATGTCGCTCGTGCCGCTGGAGTAGTGCGAGCGCTCCTCGGCGTCGTGCTCGCGAACCCGGAGCTGCGACCGGCGCAGGCCGAGGTCGAGGTACCAGTTCAGCCGCTGCTCGATCCAGTACTCGTACCAGCGCTGCGCCTCGCCGGGCGGCACGAAGTACTCCATCTCCATCTGCTCGAACTCGCGGACGCGGAAGAGGAAGTTGCCCGGCGTGATCTCGTTGCGGAACGACTTGCCGGTCTGCGCGATCCCGAACGGGGGCTTGCGCCGGGCGAGCTGCATCACGTTCTTGAAGTTGATGAAGATGCCCTGCGCGGTCTCGGGCCGGAGGAACGCCTGCGAGCTGCCGTCCTCCATCGCGCCGACCTGCGTCGAGAACATGAGATTGAACTGGCGCGCCTCGGTCAGCTCGCACTGCGCGTCCTCGCCGGGCCGCTTGCTCGGGCGCTTGCCGCACTGCGCGTCCTCGAGCCGGTCGGCTCGGAAGCGGAGCTTGCACGTCTTGCAGTCGACGAGCGGGTCGCTGAACCCCGCGACGTGGCCGGACGCCTCCCACACCCTCGGGTTGAGGATCACGGCGGAGTCGAGCGCGACCATGTCGTCGCGTTCCTGCACCATCGAGCGGAGCCACTGTGCGCGGATGTTGTTCTTCATCAGCACGCCGTAATGGCCGTAGTCGTACGTCGAGCCGAGGCCGCCGTAGATCTCCGACGACGGGAAGACGAAGCCGCGACGCCGGCAGAGCGACACGATCTTGTCCATCGTCACCTGTTCGTTCGCCTCCGCCACGCGGGTGAGAGTACCGAGACGGCTCGTTACGCTGGACGCCATGGCGTCGACTCCGGCGATCGCTGCGGCCGAGCGGGCGGGGATCCGCTTCGCCGTCCACGAGTTCGAGCACGATCCTGCGGCCGACTCGTTCGGCCTCGAGGCGGCAGAGAAGCTCGACATGGAACCCGCACGCGTCTTCAAGACACTCGTCGTCTCGGTCGACGGTGCGCTCGCCGTCGCGTGCGTTCCCGTCGCAGCGCAGCTCGACCTGAAAACGCTCGGCAAACGGGTGCGGATGGCCGACCGGACGCAGGCGGAGCGCACGACCGGCTACGTCCACGGCGGCATCAGCCCGCTCGGGCAGCGCCGGCGGCTGCCGACGCATCTCGACAGCTCCGCGGCCGGGCACGAGACGATCCTCGTCAGCGCGGGCCGCCGCGGCCTCCAGATCGAGCTCGCGCCGGACGACTTCGTCCGGATCACGGAGGCTCGCGTCCATCCGATCGCGGCGGCGCACTAGTCTCCGCGCGATGGCCGCAACCGCACCCGTCGAGCTCCACGTCGTCTCCGACGCCACCGGCGAGACCGCCGCCCGGCTCGTCACCGCGCTCGAGGCGCAGTTCCCCGACCAGGAGTTCGTCGAGATCCGCCATCCGCGCGTCGAGTCGGAGGAGGATCTCCACCTCGCTGTCAACCGGATGAAGGGACGCCCCGCCGTCGTCGTCTACACGCTCGTGCAGCCGGAGCTGCGCGACGCGATGCGCACGCTCTGCCGCCGCGCGAAGCTGCACTACTGCGACCTGCTCGGCCAGCCGATCGACGCGGTCGCGCGGGTGTCGGGCATGGCCGCGAAGATGACGCCGGGCTCGCGGCCGCCGCTCAACTCCGCG
>DASYGK010000054.1:0-27172 GCA_035999905.1 Gaiellaceae bacterium
ACGAGGTGAAGGATCGCCTCAAGTCGAGTGCGTGGGGTCTCTCCGGCGGCCAGCAGCAGCGCCTCTGCATCGCGCGGGCGATTGCCGTCGAGCCCGACGTCGTACTCATGGACGAGCCGGCCTCGGCGCTCGACCCGATCGCAACGCAAAAGATCGAGCAGCTCCTGCACGAGCTCAAGAGCGAGTACACGTTCGTGATCGTGACGCACAACATGCAGCAGGCGGCCCGCGTGGCCGACATGACGGCGTTCTTCTCGATCTCGCGCGGCGATGAAGGGGAGCGCTTCGGCGAGCTCGTCGAGTACGACGCGACGGCGACGATCTTCACGACGCCCGCCGACCGGCGCACCGAGGACTACGTCACCGGACGATTCGGATAACCGAATCACAGGGGAACCCAGGGTTCCCCTGTGTGACCCCTCCTTCTTCGCGAGCGTGACGGGCCGCGGGTGCGCTGCGGCCAGAGCGCGGTCTGGCCTCCGCGCCAACGGCGTTGTCCTCAAAGAGTGGTCTTGACGCTTCCGCGGTGCCGCGCGGCTCGGGGGGCGAGGTGTCGAGATCTTCCGACCTGGTCGCCTAGGCGGCCAGGTCGGGTGCCTTCGCGAGCGCAGCGACGCGGGCGGCGATGTCGTCGCGGATCGCGCGGACTTCCTCGAGCGGCTTGCCCTTCGGATCGGGGAGCTGCCAGTTGACGTAGCGCTTGCCGGGGACGACAGGGCATGCGTCATCGCACGTTGCGACGACGACGTCGGCCCACGCGATCGCGTCCGCGTCGAGCAGGCGCGGGACGTGGTCCGACGCGTCGATGCCGACCTCGGCGAGCGCTTCCAGCACGACCGGATGGACGGCGGCGCCCGGCGCACTTCTGCCGAGCGCGGCGCATGCCTGTCGCCCGCCGCCCGCTGGAACAGGCGCTCCGCCATCACCGCGCGGCCGCTGTTCGCGACGCAGACGAAGAGCACGTTGGTCACGACGCCGGCCACCGGCAGACGATCTCGAGGCCGCCGCCCGCACGCTGTCGCGCGTCGACCGTGCCGCCTGCGGACGTGACGATGTGCTTCACGATCGCGAGCCCGAGCCCGGTGCCGCGCGAGGAACGCGCACGGTCTGCGCGGTAGAAGCGCTCGAAGATGCGCGGCAGGTCAGGCTCCTGTACGCCCATGCCGTTGTCGTCGACGGCCAGCTGCACTCCGCCGCCGTCGCGCGTCAGCGTCACCGTCGCCGTGCTCCCGGGGCCCGCGTAGCGGATCGCATTCGCGAGCACGTTCTCGACGACCACTCGCAGCATGCGCGGCCGCAAGGGCAGCTCGATCGCGGCGCCACCCGCAACGACGAGACGGACATCCGCGTGCGCCGCCCTGTCGGCGAGCGCCGCCGCGATCTCGTCGACGATCGGGCGCGCCTCGGTGCCGCCGAGCGTGACGACCTCGCGACCCGTCTCGAGCTCGCCGAGGAACAACACGTCGTCGATCAGGTCCCGCGCCTGCTGGATCTCCTCGCGCGCCGCCTCGACGAGCGCGTCGACGTCGGCGCCCGGCAGCGTCGTGCTCTCGAGCAGGACGAGCAGCCGCGCCAGCGGCGTGCGGAGCTCGTGGGAGACCGCGGCCGTGAAGCCCGCCCGCAGCTCCTGGTAGGCGGAGAGCTCGGGCAGCGCGGCGAGGAAGAGGACGAGCGGGCGCGGCTCGACGGCGAGTGCGTCCTCGCTCAGCCGGCGGCCGGCGACGGCGCCCGGAAGCGCCGCGGCAGCGGCCGGGCTCGCAGCCACGAGCTTTCGCTCGTCGTCGAGCACGACCACCGGCTCGACGAGGCGCGCGAGCAGCGCCTCCACCCTGCCTGCGTCGTCGTTCACCACCCCTTCACCAGCCCTTCACCCTTCGGCGACCCGTCGGAGAACCTCCGCCCTCGATAATGGCACCGATGCCCAAGGTGCTGATCGTCGAGGACGACGAGGTGATCGCGCAGGGGATGGCCCGCCACCTCGGTGCGGCCGGCTTCGAGGCGACCTGGGTCGGCAACGGGGAGCAAGGTCTCGCGCGTCTGCGGTACGAGCATCCCGACGCCTGCGTGCTCGATCTCATGCTTCCCGGCCTCGACGGGTGGAAGCTGATCGAGACCGTGCGAGCGGAAGGGATCGCGACGCCGATCGTCGTCGTCTCGGCGCGCGGCACAGAGCACGACCGCGTGCACGCGCTCGAGATCGGCGCGGACGACTACCTCGTCAAGCCGTTCTCGATGAAGGAGCTCGTCGCACGCGTGCGCGCCGCTGCGCGGCGCGGCATCCGGCGCGACGAGGCGCCGCGCGGCGAGCCGATCGAGATCGAGGAGCTCCGCATCGACCCGCGCGAGGTGCAAGCGTACGTCGACGGCGAGAGCGCAGAGCTGACACCCACCGAGTTCCGGCTGCTCTACCAGCTCGCGCTCGACCAGGGGCGCGTGTCGACGCGCGACGAGCTGCTGCAGAAGCTCTGGGGCCGCCGCGAGTCGCACCGCGACCGCACCGTCGACGTCTTCGTCCGCCGGCTGCGGGAGAAGATCGACCGCCGCGCGTCGCGGCACACGTTCATCCAGACGCGCTACGGCGTCGGCTACAAGCTCGAGGCAGTGCCGAAGGAACGCGCCGCCGCCGGCTCGGTGCGGTAACGAGCCCGACACCGCGGATTCACCACAGCGACGCCCACGGCGCGGCACGCGCCGCCCAAACTCCGGGTGTGAGGTTCGCCGTCGTCGCCCACGCCCGCTCCGAGACGAACATGGCGCTCGCCGCCGCCGCCGTGTCGCTCGGCGCGGAGGGCGAGATCCTCGCACCGCGCGACGCGCTGCGCGCGCTCGGCCCGCGCGACGTCGCGCTCGGAAGGCTCGACGTCCGCGAGGGCCTCGACGGGATCGAGACGGGCGGCAACGAGCTCGAGCGGCTGGCCCGCTCCGGCGTGGACGTGCTGAACCCGCCGAACGCGCTCGCGGCCGCACACGACAAGCTCCTCACCGCGCGGGTGCTCCGGCTCAACGGGCTCCCGCATCCGCATTCGTGGCTCGTCGCCGACGGCATGCCGTCCGTCGCGCCCGACCTGCCCGTCGTCCTCAAGCCGCGGTTCGGCAGCTGGGGGCGGGACGTCGTGCTGTGCCGCACGAAGGCCGAGCTCGACCGCGAGCTCGAGCGCCTCCGCTACCGCGACTGGTTCCGCGAGCACGGCGCACTCGCGCAGGAGCTCGTCCCGCCGCTCGGCTGGGATCTCCGCGTGATCGTGGCGGGCGGGCGCGTGATCGGCGCCGCACGGCGCTTCGCCGCCTCCGGGGAGTGGCGGACGAACGTCGCGCTCGGCGGCCGCACGGTGCCCGTCGCCCCACCGCCCCTCGCTCGGCGGCTCGCCCTCGCGGCCGCCGCGGCGATCGGCGCCGACCTCGTCGGCGTCGACCTCCTGCCGACGGCGTCGGGATACGTGATCGCCGAGCTGAACGGCGCGGTCGACTTCCGCGCGGCGTACGCGCTCGACGGAAGCGACGTGTTCGAGCTTGCGGTGCTCGAGCTGCTGCGTGCAGCCGCAGACCGGCGCGCGCTCGCCGCCGTCGGCGCCTAGTACGCCTTCGGACGCAGGCCGGTCTCGACCTGCCGCCGGCCGCCGGACTCGTAGACGATGTCCACGGTCTCGTGCTTGCGATACGAGCCGACGACGCCGAGCCACATCCACGTCCAGCGCCAGAAGCCGAGCCTGCCCTCCTGCGCGATGGGACGCGGGAAGACGAGCGAACGCCCCTCGAGCTCGTAGTCGACGCCGGGCCGCTGCTCGACGCCGTTGACGAAGACCTGGAACACGTCCGGCACATGCGGCGGCAGGTCTACCCGCGAGCGCTCGTCCACCCCCATAGAATGCCCGTTCGGGTGCGCCGGAAGCTTGTCGTCCTGCCGTTTGTCGCAGTTGCCGCATTGATCGCGGTCGGCGCCGCCACGGCCGCGAACGGTGGCTTCACGCCGCCGACGCCGCACTCGCCGAACGCCCACCGGATCATCACCGCCTACGACGTGATCCTCGGCTTCACCGTCGCGATCTTCGTGATCGTCGAGGGGACGCTGATCGCATTCATCTGGAAGTACCGCAGCCGCGGCCGCGCCCGCACCGTCGAGGGCGCGCAGGTGCACGGTCATACGAGGCTCGAGCTGATCTGGACGGCGCTGCCCGTCCTGATCCTCGCGATCATCGGCATCGTCATCTTCGTCGAGCTCCCCGGGATCACGAACGTGCCCGCCGCGAACGCCGGCGACCGGTTGAACATCACGGTCGAGGGCCACCAGTTCTACTGGCAGTTCGACTATCCGAACGGCGCGCACTCGATCGGCGACCTGCACGTCCCGGTGGGGAAGGTCGTGTACCTCAGGATCGTCTCGCCCGACGTCGACCACAGCTGGTGGGTGCCGCAGCTGGGAGGGAAGACGGATGCGATCCCGGGCCACCCGAACCACACGTGGTTCAAGGCAGACACCGCCGGCACGTACGCCGGCCAGTGCGCGGAGTTCTGCGGGCTCTACCACGAGGCGATGCAGGCGCGCGTGATCGCGACGTCGCAGCAGGAGTACGACGCGTACATCGGCGGCGCCGTGAACACCGACCTCGGCCGCTCGGAGTTCCAGGGGGTGTGCGCGACGTGCCACGGCATGCAGGGCCAGGGCGGCTACGGGCCCGCGATCGCCTCGAGCACGACGCTCACCCAGGCCGCGGGGCTCGACCACGTCGTCCGCCACGGCGGCGTGCGCATGCCGCCGGTCGGGGCGGACTGGACGAAGGCGCAGATGCAGGCGCTGCTCGACTACGTCAAGACGAACGTCTACAAGGGAGCAGCGTCGAGTGGCGGTTAACGCGGAAGCAGTCCCGGTCGTCGACTGGAAGCAGGGCAGGGTGGCGAGCTGGCTCGTCACCGTCGACCACAAGCGGATCGGGATCATGTACATCGCGACGTCGCTCGTGTTCTTCGGGTTCGGCGGCATCCTCGCGCTGCTGATGCGCGCACAGCTCGCGACGCCGAACGAGAGCTTCCTGACGAAGAACTCCTACGACCAGGTGATGACGATGCACGGCACGACGATGATCTTCCTCGTCATCGTCCCGATCCTCGCCGGCTTCGGCAACTTCCTCGTGCCGCTGATGATCGGCGCGCGCGACATGGCGTTCCCGCGCCTGAACGCGTTCTCGTACTGGGCGTTCCTGCTCGGCGGGATCGTGCTCTACGGGAGCTTCTTCGCGAGCGGCGGCGCAGCGCGCGCCGGCTGGACGTCGTACGTGCCGCTGTCGGAGGCGTTCTACAGCCCCGGCCACGGCCAGGACTACTGGATCCTCGGGCTGCACATCCTCACGATCTCGTCCTTCGCGGGCGCGGTGAACTTCATCGTCACGATCCACAACATGCGCACGCGCGGCATGACCTGGATGCGCATGCCGCTCTTCGTGTGGGCGATGGAGACGTACGCCATCCTGCTCGTGCTCGTGCTGCCCGCGCTCTCCGCCGGGCTCACGCTGCTGCTGCTCGACCGCCAGGTCGGAACGCACTTCTTCCTGCCGTCGAAGGGCGGGAGCGCGCTGCTGTACCAGCACGTCTTCTGGTTCTTCGGGCACCCCGAGGTCTACATCATGGTGCTGCCCGTCTTCGGGATGATCTCGGAGATCATCCCTGTGTTCGCGCGCAAGCCGATCTTCGGCTACAAGGCGGTCGCGCTCTCGACGATCAGCATCGCGTTCTTCTCGATGCTCGTGTGGGCGCACCACATGTTCGCGGTCGGCATGCCGGTCGGGCTCGACGCGTTCTTCATGATCACGTCGATGGTGATCGCCGTGCCGACCGGCGTGAAGATCTTCAACTGGCTCGCGACGGCCTGGCGCGGCAGCATCCACTTCGACACGCCGATGCTCTTCGCGCTCGGCTTCATCGCGCTGTTCACGATGGGCGGCCTGTCGGGCATCTTCCTCGCCGCGTTCCCGTTCGACTGGCAGGTGACCGACACGTACTACGTCGTCGCGCACCTGCACTACGTCCTCTTCGGCGGCTCGATCTTCGGGATCTTCGGCGGCCTCTTCTACTGGTGGCCGAAGATGTTCGGGCGCATGCTCGACGAGCGGCTCGGCAAGGTCTGCTTCTGGACGCTCTTCGTCGGCTTCAACCTGACGTTCCTGCCGCAGCACATGCTCGGGCTCCTGGGGATGCCGCGCCGGATCTGGACGTATCACCACGGCGGGCTCTGGGAGGTCTACAACTTGATCTCGACGGCCGGGTCCGGTGTGATGGCGATCGGGATGCTGGCCTTCGCCGCGAACGTCTGGATCACGCACGGGCTGCGGAAGGGCGTGCGGGCCGGCAACGACCCCTGGCTCGCCGACACGCTCGAGTGGTATGCCGCGTCTCCGCCCGCGCCGCACAACTTCGACACCGTCCCGTACGTGTCGAGCGCGCGCCCGCTGCGCGACCTTCGCCGCCGCCTCGCGGAGGAGTCGTGACCGGCACGTCGCCCGGCCCGTGGCTCCGCCTCACCGCGCTCCTCGCGTCGGGGGCGGTGCTGCTCGCGATCGTCTCCGGCGCCGCGCAGCTCGGCATGACGCACCGGGTGCTCGCCGCGCTCGCGGCACCGACGCTCGCCGCGCTCGTCGTCGCCGCATGGCTCGCGCATCGTGCGCTCCTGCCGGCGGTGCTCGGCGCGACCGCGCTCTTCACGGCCGCCGCCGCGCTCCAGGGCCGCGGCCCGCACATGGTGCTCGCCGCCGTCGCGCTCGCGGCGCTCCTCGTCGTCACGGTGCAGACCTTCCGCGGCGAGCACGTCGCGTGGGGCTCGTGGCGCGACTACGTGACCCTGACGAAGCCGCGCATCATGATTCTCCTGCTCATCACCGGTTTTTGCGGGATGATCGTCGGCGCCCGCGGCTGGCCCGGAACCGGAACGGCGGTCGCCGCGATGGCCGGCCTCGCACTCGCGTGCGGCGGTGCAAGCGCGCTCAACCACGTCCTCGACCGCGACATCGACCCGCTGATGGGCGAGCGGACGAAGCGCCGCCCGGTCGCGTCGGGCCGCGTCGCGCCGAGCCGCGCGCTCGAGTTCGGGCTCGCGCTGTCGGCGCTCTCGTTCGTGCTGCTCGCGAGCACCGTGAACGTGCTCACCGCCGTGCTCGCGCTCGTCGGCAACCTCTTCTACGTGATCGTGTACACGCGGTTCCTGAAGCGCTCGACGTCGCAGAACATCGTGATCGGCGGCGCGGCGGGCGCGGTGCCGCCGCTCGTCGGCTGGGCCGCAGGCGCCGGGCACGTCGGCGTCGCGGCGCTGATCCTCTTCGCGATCGTCTTCGTCTGGACGCCGCCGCACTTCTGGGCGCTCGCGCTCCTGATCAAGGACAACTACAAGGCCGCGGGCGTGCCGATGCTGCCCGTGGTGAAAGGCGACCGCGAGACGGCGCGGCAGATCGTCGTCTACTCGCTCGCCCTCGTCGCGGTGACGCTCGCCCCGTGGGCCTACGGCACGGTCGGGCTGCTCTACCTCGCCTCGGCGCTGGGGCTCGGTGCGGTCTTCGTCGGCATGGCCGAGCAGCTCCGGCGCGACACGACGCCGCGCCGCGCGATGCTCCTCTTCCACTACTCGCTCCTCTATCTGGCGCTGCTCTTCGCAGCCATGGCCCTCGACCTGGTCGTGTGATGGACCCGGCGCTCGCACGCCGCAACGCCCGCTTCGGCTGGCTCCTGTTCGGCCTGTTCTGGCTCCTTTTCGCCGGAACGGTCGGCGTGGCGTTCCTGTACCTCGCCTTCGACTGAGGACGCGGCCCTAAAGCCTGCGGCTTCCGGAGCCGATCTGGCTTGGGAATGGCCGTTCTCCGACGCCTGCTCGTGCTGCTCGCCCTCGTGGTGGGCGCCGCCGTGCTCGCGAGCCCCGGCCTCTCCGCGACGCGTTACGGCAAGCGCGGAATCGACTCGACGGCTCCCGGCCCCGGCCGGTGCCCCGACCCATCGCCCGCGACGGGCTTCGAGCTCGGCTCGGCGCACTTCCTCGTCCACTACATGAGCGACAACTCGGCCTCGTCCTGCGACCCGCAACGCGCGATCACCGAGACGACCGCGGGCGACGTCCTCGGGTGGGCCGAGGCGGCGTACGCGACCGAGGTGGTCGCAGACGGCTATCAGGCACCGCTCTCCGACGGCGGCCTCGGCGGCGACAACAGGACCGACATCTACGTCGTCGACGACGGGCCGCTGAGCACCGTCTACTGGGACGGCGGGCCGCCGGCCAGCTCGGCCTCGATCAACCTCGACGCAAAGAGCGGCCTGACGTCGGAGGTGATCGCGCATGCGGTGTTCAACGTGATCCAGATCGGCATGTGGCTACCCGCGAGCGCAGCCGACTACTGGGTGCTCGAGGAAAGCGCCGAGTGGATGTCGGCGACGGTGAACAACTACAGCTCCTGGTTCTTCACGAACGCCGGCGCGCCGGACATCGCGCTCGACTGCCGGGACACGCTCGGCACGAACAAGTGCGACCTGACGAACGGCTACACGAACCTCGGCTTCTCGCGCTGGCCCTTCTGGCAGTCCGTCGCGACGAAGTACGGCGTGGGCTTCGCCAAGGAAGTCCTGCTGAACGGCGCGGCCAATCCCGGTGAATCGGGCGTCGCGGCGCTCTCGAACGTCCTCGCGGCGCACGGCACGACGCTCGCCGACACGTTCACCGCGTGGTCGGTGCAGCAGATCGCGGGCGGCTACGGCGTCACGGTGCTCGACCAGCAGAAGCCGGTGATCTGGGGCTCCAAGGTCGCGACCGGAATCGCCACCGCGACGCTCCCGAAGATCAACGTCCCCGTGAACCACCTCTCGACGCGCATCCTGGAGATCGACCGCGGCGACGGGACCGGCGCGAACGCGTGCTTCGCCGCGACGTTGACGCTCACCGTCAACCTTCCGCCCGGCATCGGCTCGCGGCCGTATTTCTACTGGAACGGCCTCAACAGCACGCCGGTCGCGCTCACCGTGAACGGCAACACCGCGACGACGACGCAGCCGTGGGACACGTGCACGTGGTTCGGCAACCAGGCGTATCTCACGCTGCCGAACCCGAGCACCGACCCGATCGCCAACGGCCAGCTCTTCACGGTCACCGCGCACGTCGACGTCGACAACACGAAGCCGGGACAGTCGGCGTCGCCTCCGCCGCCCGCCGTTGTGAGCGGCCAGGTCGTCTCGGTCCCGTCCTCCGATCCGGCACCGCTGATCTCCGTCTTCGGGCCGGAGCTCCTCCACCTTTCGGCCGCCGACACCGGCGTCCGCTTGATCGTCCAGTCGAGCGGCGACGGCCTGGTGCAGGCATCGCTCGGCGGGCATCCGCTCGGCGTGCAGAGCGTCCGCGGCGGCAACAACGACCTCCGCTGGGTGCTCCCGAAGGGAGTGCTCGCGGGTCTCCGCCGTTCGGCGGGAGCCTCGGGCAACACGCTCGTGCTTCTGCCGCTGTCGCCGTCCGGCTCGATCGCCGGCACGGCGTCGACGCGCACGGTCTCGATGCCGCAGCCGGCAGTCAAGAGGCCGGCGAAGAAGCCCAAGCGCCGCCTCCGCTAGCCCCGCGCTAGAGTCGGCGCGTGGACGCGGCGATCTGGCTGGCGCGGCCGGAGCAGCCGCCGGACGGGCGTCCCGTCGCGGTGAAGGACCTGCTCGACACCGCCGGCCTGACGACGACGTACGGCTCCTCGCTCTTCGCGGACCACGTGCCGGCGCGCAGCGCCGAAGCCGTGCTCCGCCTCGAAGCAGCCGGCTACGCGGTCGCCGGCAAGACGAACCTCCACGAGTTCGCCTACGGGATCTCGTCGCAGAACCCGCACTTCGGGACCGTCGCGAACCCCCGGGCACCGGGACGCCTCGCGGGCGGCTCGAGCGGCGGCTCTGCGGCCGCGATCGCGGCGGGCGACGTGGAGCTCGCGCTCGGCAGCGACTCCGGCGGGTCGATCAGGATCCCGGCCGCGTGGTGCGGCGTCGTCGGGTTCAAGCCGACGTTCGACCTCGTGCCCGCGGACGGGTGCTTCCCGCTTGCACCGAGCTACGACCACGTCGGGCCGATGGCGTCGACCGTCGCGGGCTGCATCGAGCTGATGCATGCGCTCGCACCGGGGTTCGAGGAGGTGGAGGTCGCAGACCTCGAGGAGCTCTCCGTCGGGGTGGCGTGGCTCGACGAGGCCGACCCGCTCGTCCGCGCACGCGTCCTGGAGGCGTCTGAGCGGTTTCCGCGACGCCGCGCGGTCGACATCCCGTTCCCCGACCAGGCCGAGTACGCGCTCTTCATGCGCGAGGTCGCCGACGTGCACCGCGCGCTCTTCCCCGAGCATGCGGACGAATACGGCGAGAGCGTGCGCTGGAAGTTCGAGCGCTGCTTCGCCGTCACGGACGCCGAGGTGGCCGCCGCCGAGCGCGCGCGGACGGAGTACCGCGAGCGCTGCGAAGGCCTCTTCGACGGCTTCGACCTGCTCCTGACGCCGACCGTGCCCTTCGTCGCCCCTCCGGCCGACGCGGACGAGCGCGAGCTCCGGTCGCGCGGCACCCGGCTCACGTACCCCTGGAATCTCCTCGGCCGGCCGGCCGCGGCGCTCCCGTGCGGCGCGGCGGAGGACGGACTCGCCGCCTCGGTACAGCTGATCGGCCGTCCAGGGGCCGATGCGGTCGTTCTCGGCGCTGCCATGCGGCTCGCATCCCTCGTTTGAGGGACGGCTGCCGCTCGCCGTATGCCGAAAACGAGGGATGACGATGCGTTTTCTTCGGATCGCTGTCCTCCTCATGCTGGTCGCCGGCTTCACGGCCGTCGCGGGCTCCGCGCGGACCCTCGACCTCGGTGCGCCGACCGGTCTCCACGGGTTCATGCTCCGCGCCGACGAGCCCCAGGCGACGACGTTCGACCGCACGCCGTCCTTCGCGTGGAACCCCGTTCCAGGCGCCACGGGCTACGAGTTCCAGCTCTCGACGAGCAGCACGTTCCGCGACAACGGGGTCATCTACGCGGACGACACGCTGACGACGCCGGTGGCGGCGCCGAACGTGACGCTGCCCTGGATCAGCGGAAGCCCCCACTCGCTCTACGCACGCGCACGCGCCGTCACGCAGGACACGACGAGCGCCTGGAGCGCGTCCTTCGGCTTCGACATGGCGCCGCCGCCCGCGCCCGCTCCGATGCCGAGCTATCCGGGACTGCTGCGCTGGACGCCGGTCGAGGGCGCGAACGGCTACCAGGTGTGGCTGATCGACGCGAAGAAGATGGAGATCGTCAACTCGAACGTCCTCGACGAGCGCGAGTTCTACACCTTCCACCAGTCCGCAGCCTGGACGGGAACCGTCCGGTGGCGCGTGCGCGCATTGCGGGACGACTTCAACGTCGGCACCTCGCGGATCAACAAGATCCCGATCACGATGTGGGGGCCGTGGAGCCCCGTGTACAGCTCGACGAACCCGGGGATCTCCGGCGGCCCGATCAAGCTGATCGGCACCGTCTCCGACGTGTTCTCGAACGGGTCCGCCTCGTCGCCGGCGCAGCGGCTCATGCCCGCGTTCCTCTGGTCGGGGAACCAGACGTCCGACGGCACGGCGGTCGAGCTCTTCCGCGTCATGGTCTTCTCGGACAAGCAGTGCCTGAACCCGGTGCTGACCGGCTCCGTCGTCGGCTCGCAGGCGTACTCGCCGCGGCCGTACGGGACGCTCTCGATGCCGACGCTGCCCGTGAGCCTCCAGGGCGCCCGCGGCATCTACCTCCCCGATGCGGGCGCGCATGCCAAGACCACGATCGACTGGTCCTACGACGGGCAGCAGCTGACGCTGAGCGAGCAGGCGGATGCCGCCACGCCGACGACGACGGCTCCGAGCGCCCCCGGCGACACCGGCGCGAGCGGCTCATCCGGCTCCGGATCGTCCGGAGCGTCCGGCAGCGGCGGCGGAGCGGCGGTCGGCGGCCTCGCGTTCAGCGGCGACACCGGCGCACCCGTCGACCTCTGGGACACCGACTGGCCCGGCTCCGGGTACTACTGGACCGTGATCCCGGTCGGCGCGATCCAGCCCGGCGCGCTCACGAGCTTCGTCCGCGCCCCCGGCGCGAAGGCGACGGACACGTCGATCCCCGTCACGACGACGGCGGGCTTCAACGTCGGCGACAACATCACGATCGGCGGCGAGCAGGTCTCGATCACGGGCATCGGCGACGGCACCCTCGGCGTGACGGCGCTGAAGAGCGGCCATCTCTCCGGCGAGCTGATCAGCCGCCAGGGCGGCAGCGTCCAGTACATCGACCTCGAGCTGCCGCAGGACATCTGCGCATCGGGTCGCGTCGCGCGCTTCGGCAAGAACAGCGAGCCGTCCCTCACGTCGTCCGGCGATCTCTTCGCGACCGGGCTCTCCCCCGGCGGCCGGCTGACGTCGGCGCTCCACACGGCCTCGTTCTACGGCGCGCCGCTCGTGTCGTGGACTCCGGCTCTCGGTGCGGAGGCCTACCAGGTGCAGTGGAGCAAGACGCGGTATCCGTTCGTGCCGGAGCTCTCACCCGGGACCTCGACGAAGGGCTTCCTCACGCCGGGCACCTCCGCGGTGCTCCCGCTCGGCAAGCAGCCCGGCTCGTGGTGGTACCGCGTGCGCGGCCTCGACTACTCGCTCCCGACGGGCGCGCAGCAGATGGCGTGGTCCGACCCGGCGAACATCGTCGTCACGAAGCCGACGTTCAAGCTGACGACGCCGCTGAAGAAGTTCAAGGTCATCGGCAAGTCGAAGTAGCTGTATAGGCTCGGCCCGTGGCCGGCGCCGACCTCTCCTTCGCACTCGAGCTCGCCGAGCTCGCCGACTCGCTCTCGCTGCCGCGCTTCCGCGCGCTCGACCTGCGCGTCGACACGAAGGCCGACCTCACGCCCGTCACCGACGCCGACCGCGCCGTCGAGCGCGCGCTCCGCGAGCGCATCGCGGCGGAGCGCCCCGGCGACACGGTGCTCGGGGAGGAGGAGGGCGACGAAGGCGGCGCGGTGCGGTGGATCCTCGACCCGATCGACGGCACGCGGAACTTCTCGCGCGGCATTCCCGTGTGGGCGACGCTGATCGCGCTCGAGCGCGACGGCGAGATCGTGTGCGGCGTCGTCTCGTCGCCGTCGCTCGGCCGCCGCTGGTGGGCGGCGCGCGGCGAGGGCGCGTACGCGGACGGCGAGCAGGTCCACGTGTCGCGCGTCGCGTCGCTCGACGAGGCGGTGCTGTCCGCGACCTACGCGTCGGACCTCGAGGTGCTCGAGCCGCGTGCGTGGCACGCACGCGGGTTCGGCGATTTCTGGCAGCACGTGCTCGTCGCGGAAGGCGCCGTCGACGCGGCACTCGACGCCGAGCTCGCGATCTGGGACTACGCCGCGCCCGCGCTCGTCGTCGAGGAGGCGGGCGGGCGCGTGACGACGCTCGACGGCGGCGCGCTCGCACCGTACAAGCGCATCGTCAGCTCGAACGGCCTCCTGCACGACGAGGTGCTCGCGCTACTGCACTGAGGCGACGACCGCGGCCTCGTACACCGGGTCGCGCGTGTAGCGGTCGAGCTCGTCCGAGAGCACGTCGCTCGGCTGCGGCGGGTCGCCGGGCGGGAACGGCGCGGGCTCGCCGTCGAGGTCGATGCCCTCCAGGCGCTCGTGCACGTCGAGCTCGAGCGCGATGTCGGGGTTGCCGAGCCGCGAGCGCAGCCAGCCCGCGAGCAGGTTGCCCTGCGCCTCCGTCCCGTGCACGCGGATCGTCCCGAGCTCGGCGATGCCGGGCCACAGCGAGGCGAGCAGCACGCGCCAGCGCGACGTGCGCGCCCACGCGATGTCGGAGACGGCGGCGCGGTCGAACAGCTGCACGAGCCGGCGGTAGGGATACGGCAGCTCCTCCCACTCCGTGGAGTCGACGATCAGGCGGTCCGTGATGCCGACGAGCTGGTCGAGCTCCGGCGACTCCCACGGCGGCTCGCCGCGCCAGCGGAGGAAGATCGGCAGGTCGGAGACGAGCAGCGGCTCGACGACGCTGCCCGGCGCCTTCGCACGCGCGCCGCGCAGGCGCAGCTCGATCACCTCGGAGCAGACGTTCCGCTCGATGCCCGGCATCGCGTACCGCTCGAGCGAGACGCTCGCGTCGATCCGGTCGTGCTTCGAGTTCGGATCGGGTACGAGCAGGATCGTCCGCGACGGATGCCGCTCGGCCATCCCGGCGAGCGCCGCGCGCGCTTTCTCGAGCCACTCCTCGGGCACCCAGGCGAGATGCGTCATCACGCTCGTGCGCAGGTCCGGCGGCCGTCCCTCGGGCGCCGAGGTCGCGCGCAGCTTCGCGAGCGCGCCCTCGACCTCGTCGAGCGAGACGTCCTCGCCGTCCCACGCCTCGAGCGCGGCCGAGGTGGTCACCGCCGCCAGGATCTCCCGTCGCGCCGCAGCAGATCCTCGGCGCCCGCAGGCCCCCACGTGCCCGCAGCGTAGTTCGGGAACGCCGGCCGGTCGCGCTGCCACGCCGCGATGATCGTGTCGACGAGCAGCCACTGCTCCTCGACCTCGTCCGCGCGCGTGAAGAGCGTGCCGTCGCCGAGCATCGTGTCGAGGATGAGCCGCTCGTACGCCTCCGGCATCCCGGTGCGGAACGCGCCGCCGTAGAGGAAGTCCATGTGCACCGTGCGGATCGTCATGCCGAAGCCCGGCACCTTCGCGCCGATCGCGAGCGAGACGCCCTCGTCAGGCTGCACGTGCACGAGCAGCACGTTCGGCTGCAGCGCCTCGGCCGACGTCTCCTCGAACGGCGGGTGCGGCGCACGCTTGAACTGGATCGCGATCGTCGTCTCGCGGCGCGCGAGCCGCTTGCCCATGCGCACGTAGAACGGCGTGTCCGCCCAGCGCCAGTTGTCGACGTAGAGCTTCGCGGCGACGTACGTGTCGGTCATCGAGTCCGGCGCGACGCCCTGCTCGTCGCGGTACGCGGGTACCTCGACGCCCTCGACGAAGCCGCGCCCGTACTGGCCCCGCACGACCGACTTCGGGCCGGGCGTGTGCAGCGACTTGAAGACCTTGACCTTCTCGTTGTGCACCGACTCGGCGGTGAAGTCGATCGGCGGCTCCATCGCCGTCAGCGCGAGCAGCTGCAGCAGGTGGTTCTGGAAGATGTCGCGGATCGCGCCCGCCGACTCGTAGTAGCCCGCGCGGCCCTCGATGCCGATCGACTCGGCGACGGTGATCTGCACGTGGTCGATGAACTGGCGGTTCCAGATCGGCTCGAAGATGCCGTTCGCGAACCGCAGCGCCAGCATGTTCTGGACGGTCTCCTTGCCGAGGTAGTGGTCGATCCGGAAGATCTCCTTCTCGTCGAAGTGCTTCCAGAGCATCGCGTTGAGCTCGCGCGCGGATTCGAGATCGTGGCCGAACGGCTTCTCGACGATCAGCCGCGTCCAGCCCTTCGACGTGCGGCGCTTGCCGAGCGCGTCGACGATCGTCGGGAACGCGACCGGCGGGACGGCGAGGTAGTAGACGCGGTTGCCGCCGAGGTCGCGCTCGCCGTCGATCTGGGTGAGCAGGTCGGCGAGCTTCGACTCGCCGCCGTCGTCGGCGAAGTCGGTCGCGACGTAGTGCATCGACGACGCGAGCTCGTCCCAGACATCGTCGCGGAACTCGTCCCGCGCGTGCTTCTTGACCGCCTGCTTCATCTCCTCGCGGTACGCGTCGTCGTCGCCCTCGGTGCGCGCGACGCCGACGATCGCGAAGCGCGGCGGCAGCAGGCGGCGCAGCATCAGCGCGTAGAGCGCGGGGATGAGCTTCTTGTGGGCGAGGTCGCCGGACGCGCCGAAGATCACGAGCGCGCAGGGATCGGGCGTGCGCCGCAGCGCGAGCCCTTCGAGGAGCGGGTTCTCCTGCTCCGTCAATGCGACCGCGGATCCTGTGATCGCGCATCGGCGCGCGCCATCGCCTTGATCGCGTGCCCGCCGAACTGGTTGCGCAGGGCGGCGGCGACCTTCGCGGCGAAGTTGATCTCGTCGCGGGACGCGAAGCGCGCGAAGAGCGCGGCGGAGATCACGGGCGCGGGGACGTTCTCGGCGATCGCCTCGTGGATCGTCCAGCGCCCTTCGCCGGAGTCCTCCACGTACGGCGCGATGTCGTCGAGATTGCCGCCGTGCTGCTCGAACGCGGTGTGCAGCAGCTCGAGCAGCCACGAGCGCACGACGGAGCCGTAGCGCCAGATTCCCGCGACCTGCTCGAGGTCGAGGTCGAACTCGGAGTGCTCCATGATCTCGAAGCCCTCCGCGTACGCCTGCATCAGGCCGTACTCGATGCCGTTGTGGATCATCTTCGTGAAATGTCCGGCGCCGGATGCGCCGACGTGCGCGTAGCCGTTCTCCGGTGCGAGCGTCTCGAAGATCGGCTCGAGCCGCTTCACCGGCTCGTCGTCGCCGCCCACCATCAGGCAGAAGCCCACCTCGAGCCCCCAGATGCCGCCCGAGACGCCCGCGTCGACGAAGTGGAGCCCGTGCTCCTTCGCCGCCGCGCAGCGCCGCTGCGAGTCGCGGAAGTTCGAGTTGCCGCCGTCGACGATCGTGTCGCCCTTGTCGGCGAGCTTCAGGAGATCCTGGAACACGCCTTCCGTCACGTCGCCGGAGGGAACCATCATCCAGAAGGCGCGCGGCGCGTCGAGCTGCCCCTTGAGCTCGTCGAGCGACGCCGCGGTGCGCGACTCGACCTTCGGGTCGTACGTCTTGACGTCGTGGCCGCCCTTCTCGCGCAGGCGCTCCGTCATCCCGTTCCCCATGCGGCCGAGACCGATCATCCCGAGTTGCACGACCTACGCCTCCTCGATGTGGACGCGCGCGGCACGGCGGCCGCGCTCCTTGAGCGATGCAAAGTCTCCCGCAGCCTGTGCGCGGATGAGGCGCCGGAAGCCGAACGGCTTGCCGGGAATCGGGATCTCCTCGCCGGGGTCGTCGACGACCTGCAGGAAGAGCCCCGTGTTCGGGCCGCCCTTGTGCAGCTGGCCCGTCGAGTGCAGGTACCGCGGCCCGTAGCCGTGCGTCACGACGAGGCCGGAACGGCGCCGGAGCTTGCGCACGAGGTCGGCGATGCGCAGGTCGTTCTCGTCGCTCGGCTCGATGAACGCCTGGACGCAGACGTAGTCGCCGTCCTTCGCCAGCGCGAGCAGCGCGTCGATCGAGCCCTCCGGCTCGACGTCCGGGTCCTTGCCGGTCGCCAGCACCTCGTTCGTCTTGTCCTTCGCGGCCTGCACGTCCGGCTGGTCGAACGGGTTGATCTCGAGGCATGCGCCGGCGACCGCGACGGCGAACTCCCAGCGGAAGAACTCGCCGCCGAGCGAGTACGGGTCGGCGATCTGCGGCACGATGCCCTGCCGGTCGGGGCCGTCGGGAGACTCGCCCGGCGCGGGAATGAGCCCCTTGCCTTGCTTGCCCGTCGATTCCGCGATCAGCTGCTCCGCCCACAGTCCGAAGCTCCCGTCGGTGTCTGCGATGCAGATCTTGTCGCGGCCCTTCTGCCAGCCGGCGCCGAACCCGCGGCCGAGCTCGTAGCCGGGGTTGCCGTCGCCGCGCCCGCACAGCTCGGTCATCCGCTCCGCGTTCGCGAGCAGCCGGTCGATGTCGATGCCCATCAGCGCGGCGGGGACCATCCCGAACGGCGAGAGCGCGGAGTAGCGGCCGCCGATCGCGGGCTCGCCGGTGAAGACGTGCCGGAAGCCGCGCTCGCCTGCCATGCGCTCGAGCTCGGAGCCGGGATCCGTGATCGCGACGAAGCACGCGCCGCGCTTGCCGGCCTTCTCCCAGAAGTAGTCGGTGTGGGAGCGTGTCTCGAGCGTCGAGCCCGACTTCGACGCGGAGATGAACAGCGTGTGCTCGAGGTCGATCTTCGCCTCGAGCGCGCGAATCGCCGCGGGGTGCGTCGTGTCGAGCACGTGGAACGCCTCGCAGCGGAACGTGCGCCGCAGCACCTCGGGCGCGAGGCTCGAGCCGCCCATGCCGAGCAGCACGATCGCGTCGAGGCCGTCGTCGGCGACCGAGTCGGCGAACTCGACGAGCTCCGGCACGCGTCCGCGCATCCGCTGCGGCTCGTCGAGCCAGCCGAGCCACTTCGCCTCGTCGGCGGCGGTCCAGACCGTCGGGTCCCGCTCCCAGATCCGCTCGATGAGCTCGCCGCGTTCCATCGCTCGAATCAGGCTGCGGCGAGCTCGCCGCGCTTCGACCGCACCCCCTCGAGGAGCTCCTCGAACGAGTCGGCGAACTTCTGCACGCCTTCGAGCTCGAGCGTCTCGGTCACGTCGTCGTAGTCGACGCCGGCGGCGGCGATCGCGTCGAGCAGCCCGTGCGCCTTCTTCACACCTTCGGTCACCGTGTCGCCCTGCACGTTCCCGTGATCCTGAAACGCGACGATCGTCTCGGCGGGCATCGTGTTCACCGTCTGCGGCCCGATCAGCTCCTCGACGTAGATCACGTCGCGGTACTCGGGGTTCTTCGTGGACGTGGACGCCCAGAGGCACCGCTGCGGGTTCGCGCCCTTGCCGGCGAGGTACTCCCAGCGCGGGCCGGAGAACGCCTCCTCGAAGTGCTCGTACGCGAGCTTCGCGTTCGCGATCGCGAGCTTCCCGCGCAGCGCGAGCGCCTCCTTCGTGCCGACCGCCTCGAGCCGCTTGTCGGCCTCGGTGTCGACGCGTGAGACGAAGAAGCTCGCGACCGAGTGCACGTCGGCCGGCTTGCCGCCCGCGGCGACGAGCCGCTCGAGGCCGCGGAGGTATGCCTCGACGACCTCGCGGTAGCGCTCGAGCGAGAAGATCAGCGTGACGTTGATGTTCTTCCCGTGCGCGACGCAGTCCTCGATCGCGCCGAGGCCCGGCTTCGTCGCGGGGATCTTCACGTAGAGGTTCGGCTTGGGCAGCCACGCGAAGAGTCGCATGGCCTCGTCGAAGGTGCCCTCTCGGTCGTACGCGAGCGTCGGGTCGACCTCCCACGAGACGAACCCGTCGGCCGGCGCCTTCTCGTGCACGGGCGCGAGCAGGTCGAGCGCGGCCTCGACGTCCCGTGCGGAGAGCTGGAGGAAGATCTCCTTCGGATCCGTCTCGTCGGCGAGCACCTCCTTCAGCTGCGCGTCGTAGTCGGCGCCCTGCGAGATCGCCTTCTGGAAGATCGTCGGGTTCGTCGTGACGCCGACGACCGCGTCCTGCGTCATCAGGCGCTTCAGCTCGCCCGACTCGAGCATGTGGCGCGACAGCGAGTCGATCCAGACGGACTGCCCGCGCTTGCTGAGGGCGTGGAGGTTCGAGTCAGCCATGGTGCATCTTCCTTTCCATTGCCGCGACCTTTTCCAACCGCGCGACGTAGCGCTCGCCGCCGTCGAACGTGGCACCGAGGAAGGTGCGCACGAGGTCGGCTGCGAGGCTCGGCCCGACCACTTCGGAGCCGAGACAGAGAACGTTCATGTCGTCGTGCTCGACGCCCTGATGGGCGGAGTACACGTCGTGGCAGATCGCCGCGCGGATGCCGGCGATCTTGCAGGCGGCGACGGCAGCGCCGACGCCGGAGCCGCAGACGAGGATCCCGCGCTCCGCGCGTCCGTCGAGGAGCGCAGCGCCGAGCTCGGCGGCCTTGTCGGGGTAGTCGATGCGCTGCGCGTCCGTGTCGGTGCCGAGGTCGACGACGGTGTGCGCGCCGTCGAGCACGGCGAGCACCGTCTCCCTGAGATGCACGCCGCGATGGTCGAACGCGACCGCGACGTTCATCAGGCCACGCGCGCGTGCAGCGCGAGGGCGCGTGCGACCACGTTGTCGACCGTGTAGCCGAACTTCTCGAGCACGGTGTTCCCGGGCGCGGATGCGCCGAAGTGCTCGATCGAGATCGAGTCGCCCTCGTCGCCGACCCACTGCTTCCAGCCGAGTGCGACGCCGGCCTCGACGGAGAGCCGCGCCTTCACGTCGGGCGGCAGCACGTCGTCGCGGTATTCGGACGGCTGGGCGGCGAAGAGCTCCCAGCACGGCATCGAGACGACGCGCGCGTGCACGCCCTGCTCGTCGAGCGCCTGTGCGGACTCGAGCGCGAGCGAGACCTCCGAGCCGGACGCGATCAGGATCAGGTCGGGCAGCCCGTTCGCGTCGTCCGCCTCCCACAGGACGTACGCACCGCGCGCGACGCCGTCGCGTTGCGTGTGCTCGAGCGTCGGCAGCTTCTGGCGCGAGAGCGCGAGCCCGACCGGGCCGTCCTCGCGCTCGAGCGCGACCTTCCAGGCACCGACGGTCTCCGTCGCGTCCGCGGGGCGCACGAACCAGAAGTTCGGGATCGCGCGCAGCGCGGCGTAGTGCTCGACGGGCTGGTGCGTCGGGCCGTCCTCGCCGAGCGCGACGGAGTCGTGCGTCCACGCCCAGACGACGGGGAGGCCCGAGAGCGCCGAGATACGCACCGACGGCCGCATGTAGTCGGAGAAGATGAGGAACGTCGAGCCGTACGGCTTCAGCATCCCCTCGTGCAGCGCGATGCCGTTGACGATCGCGCCCATCGCGTGCTCGCGGATGCCGAACGCGATGTTGCGGCCGGCGTGCGTCGCGGAGAAGAGGCCGCCGCCCTTGAACTCGGTCTTCGTCGACTCGACGAGGTCGGCCGCGCCGCCGATCATCGTCGGCGTGTAGCGCTTGAACGCCTCCATCACCTTCGCGCCGACATCGCGCGTCGCGAGCTCCTCGCCCGGCGCGAACTCCGGCAGCGCGTCGACCCAGCCCGGGCGCGGCTTGCCGCTGTGCACCTGGTCCCAGTCCTCCTTGACGGCCGGGTACTTCGCTGCCCACGCGGAGACCTTCTTCTGCCAGGCCTCCTCGAGCGCGATGCCGCGGTCGGTGACGTTCATGTGCTCGCGCACGTCGTCGGGGATCACGAACGTCTGGTCCGGGTCCCAGCCGAGCGCGACCTTCGCCGCGCGCACCTCCTCTTCGCCGAGCGGCGCGCCGTGCGCCTTCGCGGTGTCCACCGCGTGCGGCGCGCCGTAGCCGATGTGCGAGCGCACGACGACGATCGACGGCCGCTCCGTCTCCGCCTGCGCATTCGCGATCGACTCGCGCAGCGCGTCGAGATCGTTCGCGTCGGGGACGTACTGCACGTGCCAGCCCTGCGCCGCGAGCCGCGCGCCGCGGTCCTCGCGGAACGAGATCGACGTCGTGCCGTCGATCGTGATGTGGTTGTCGTCGTAGAAGTAGACGAGCTTGCCGAGGCCGAGCGTCCCCGCGATCGACGCGGCCTCGTTCGACACGCCTTCCATCAGGTCGCCGTCGCCGCAGATGCAGTAGACGTGGTGGTCGACGATCTCGTCGTATGGGCGGTTGTAGCGCTCGGCGAGGAACCGCTCCGCGAGCGCGAAACCGACGCCGTTGGCGAAGCCCTGACCGAGCGGCCCCGTCGTTGCCTCGATGCCCGGCGTGTGGTGCACCTCCGGGTGGCCCGGCGTGAGCGAGTCCCATTGCCGGAAGCGCCGCAGCTCCTCGAGCGAGAGGTTGTAGCCCGTGAGGTGCAGCGTCGCGTACTGGAGGATGCACGCGTGGCCGGCCGAGAGGATGAAGCGGTCGCGGTCCGGCCAGTGCGGGTTCGCCGGGTTGTGGTGCATCACCTCCGTGTAGAGGAGGTACGCGAGCGGGGCGAGCGCCATCGCCGTGCCGGGGTGGCCCGCGTTCGCCTGCTGGACCGCGTCCATGGCGAGCGTGCGGATCGTGTCGATGGAGCGCTGTTCGATGTCAGTCTTCTTCACGAAGCACCTCGTAGAGCTGCTGCTGGCGTTCCCGCGCCGAACGATATGTATCCGCCTTGTCCTCTCGCGGATGGAACACCGCTCCGACCGGCGCGTCCGCAGTCTCGCAGCCCAGCCGTTCGAGCGTAGCGACGGCGGCGCCTCGGAGCGAGGCCTCCGCGACGTCCGAGACGTGAACGGGCCGGGCGAGCCCGTCCGCCATGAGCTGGACCCACTCCGGATCCTTGAGGAGCGCCCCGCCGGTCGCGACGACCTCCTCGAGGGACGGGAGGAGGTCGGCGATCGCCGCGAAGCGGAAGGCGACGCCCTCGAGCGCCGCCTGCCGGAGGTCGAGCGGGGTCGTGTCGAAGGTGAGGCCGTGGACGGTGCCGCGCTTCGTCGGGTCCCAGCCGGTGGAGCGCTCGCCGCCGAGGAAGGGGAGGAAGGTGAGCCCGTGCTCGTCGGGCGTACGGTCGAGCAGCGACCCCTTCGCCGCCGTGAGGGTCGCCTCGAGCCACGCGTGGAGGTTGCCGCCGTCCGAGAGCGCGCCGCCATCGAGCACGCGCCGCTCGTCGACCCGGTAGAGGAAGAGGCCCGGTTGCGGCTGCGGCTGCTCGGTCTCGTAGAGGAGCCGGAGCGCGCCCGACGTGCCGACCATGAGCGCACCGCGCGTGCGGCCGACGCAGCCGGCGCCGAGGTTCGAGCACGCGGCGTCGAGGAGCGCGGGGTACCAGCCTCGCTCCGGCTCGGCGGTCAGGCGCGGGAGCTGCGCAGGGTCGACGCCGGTGAGCACGAGCAGCTCGGCGTCCCACTCCATGGCGGCGAGGTCGAGGAGGCCGGTGCCGGAGGCGATCGAGACGCTCGTGCCGGCGTCGGCGCCGAGGAGCTGGGCGTAGAGGTAGTCGCAGAACGAGACGAACCGGGCGGCACGTCGGAAGAGCTCGGGCTCCGCCTCGGCGAGCCAGACGAGCTTCGCCGGCCAGTAGGACGGGTGGAGGTGCGCGCCGGTACGCGCGTGGACGACCGCGGGATCGGTGCGCCGGCGGAGCCACTCCGCCGCCTGCGCCGAGCGGACGTCCCGCCAGCCGAGCACCGGCGTGAGCGGCCGGCCGTCCTCGCCGAGCGCGATCAGGCTGTGCCCGAAGCACGACGCGCCGACCGCGCCGACCCCCTCGTCGCGGCCGCCGATCACCTTCCGGACGAGCGCGACCATCTCGTCGGGGTCGCCGCCGCCGTAGCGCTCCTGCGCGAGCTCGTCGGCCGGCTCGCCCCGCTCGTCGAAGACCTGGGCGCGGACGGACGAGCTTCCGACGTCGAGCGCGAGCACGGACGGCACGCGGCGAATCTACCCTGGGGGAGAAATGGCAGTCGTGATCGCCTCCAACATCCGCAAGGAGATCGCCGGGAACCTCCTCTTCGACGGCGTCTCGTTCAGCGTCGAGCGGCGCGACCGCGTCGCGCTCTCCGGGCCGAACGGCGCCGGCAAGACGACCCTGCTGCGGATCCTCTCGGGCGAGACCGACAAGCACGGCGGCGAGCTCTCGTTCGAGAAGGGCACCCGCGTCGCGCTGCACGACCAGCGCCCGCCGGTCGAGCGGGACGTGACGCTGCGCGAGTACGTCCTGTCGGGTGCGCGCGACCTCGTGCGCCTCGAGGAGGAGCTGACCGAGCTCGAGCAGGCGATGGCGCGCGGCGTGCACGACCAGGCGACGATGAACCGCTACTCCGCGGCGCAGGCGAGGCTCGAACACGCCGGCGGCTACGGGTGGCGCGACCACGCGACCTCCGTCGTGCGCGGCCTCGGCTTCGCCGACGCGCACCTCGACCGGCCGCTGCGCACGTTCTCGGGCGGCGAGCTGACGCGGGCATCGCTTGCCCGCGCGCTCGGCGGCGACCCCGACCTGCTGCTGCTCGACGAGCCGACGAACCACCTCGACGTCGCGTCGCTCGAGTGGCTCGAGCGCGAGCTGCAGTCGCTCGACGCCGCCGTGATCCTCGTCGCGCACGACCGCTGGTTCCTCGAGGCGGTCACGACGGCGACGATGGAGGTCGTCGCGGGGCGCGGCACGTTCTTCCCCGGCCCGTGGCACGCGTGGCGCCGCGAGAAGGCGGCGCGCGCGTTGCACGCGCAGAAGGAGACGCAGCGCATCTCGGGCGACATCGAGCGGCTCGAGCGCTTCGTCGAGCGGTTCCGCGCGAAGAAGGACAAGGCGAAGCAGGCGCAGGCGAAGGTGACGCAGATCCAGCGGCTGCAGAGCGAACGGCAGCAGGCGGCCGACGAGGTGGCGCTGCTGTCGCGCCGCACGCGCACGCTCGGGTTCGAGTTCCTCAAGCCCGCGCGGAGCGGCCGCACGGTGCTCGAGGTGGAAGGCCTCGACCTGCGCATCGGCGAACGCGAGCTGCTGCGCGGTGCGTCGTTCGCGGTCGAGCGCGGCGAGCACGTCGCCCTCGTCGGCCCGAACGGGTCGGGCAAAACGACGCTGCTCGAGACGGTGCTCGGCCGCCGCGACGCCGCGAAGGGGAAGATCCAGCTCGGGCACGGCGTGATCCCCGCGTATTTCTCGCAGCAGGAGGCGGAGCTCGACACGCGCGGCTCCGTGCTCATGTGCGTCCAGTCGATGACGAAGCTCGCGCGGCCCGACGCGATGTCGCTGCTCGGGCGCTTCCTCTTCTCCGGGTGGGACGAGGTCGAGAAGCCGGTCTCGGTGCTCTCGGGCGGCGAGCGGCGGCGGCTCGCGCTCGCCGTCACCGTCGCGTCGGGCGCGAATTTCCTCGTGCTCGACGAGCCGACGAACCATCTCGACCTCGAGAGCCGCGAAGCGCTCGAGGCGGCGCTCGACGCGTTCCCCGGCACGGTGCTGCTCGTCTCACACGACCGCGCGCTGCTCGACGCGATCGCCGAGCGCACGCTCGCGATCGAGGACGGCGAGCTGCACGCCTACGACGGCGGCTGGGCCGAGATGCTGCGCCGCCGCGAGGAGCGCGCTGCGCGCGCGGTCGCGAAGACGGAGCCGAAGCCGGCGAAGCAGTCGAAGCCGAAGGCGCCGCCGAAGCCGCGGCCGAGCGAGCTGCAGCGTGTGGAGGCGGAGATCGCGACGCGCGAGGCGGAGGTCGCGTCGATCGAGGCGAAGCTCGCGGCCGACTGGACGGACGTCGAGACGCTCGCCGCGCACAAGCGCAGCCGTGACGCGCTCGCCGCGCTGCTCGAGCGGTGGGAGACGCTGTTCGAGGAGGCGCAGGCCTAGAAACTAGGCCGGTGCGGGCGGCGGAGCGCCCGGCTCGCCGCCGAGATCCTGCGTCAGCTGCACGAACGTCTCGCGGTCGATCTCGCCGCGCGCGTAGCGCATGCGCGCGAACGCGACCGGGTCCGGCGGGCCGCCCCACGGGCCGGGGCCCTGGTGGCGCAGCTTCCACATCGGCCCGCGGTGGCGCGGCCGCAGCAGCGTTGCGGCGAGCTGTGCCGCGACGAGCAGGACGAGCAGGAGCAGCAGCACGAAGATCGCCCAGTGGAACCCGCCGCCGCCCTGGTGGAACTCGACCATGCGGCCGTACCCGCCGCCGGGCTGCATCGGGAACGGCATGCGCTGATCCATGCGACGAGCGTAGCTCCGCGTGGAGCGAACGCTCGAAACTCACACCGAACTCTTAGAGGCCCTTCTCGAAGCAGCAGCTCCAGTCGCGCGTCGCGTACACGCCGTAACACGGGATCGGCTCGTACCCGGCGGAGACGTAGAGGCCGATCGCCTCGGCCTGCGCCTCGCCGGTCTCGAGCACCATGCTCGTGTAGCCGAGCCGCCGCGCCTCCGCCTCGAGCGCGACGAGAAGGCGCCGGCCGAGCCCGATCCCGCGCAGCGCCGGCTCGACGTACATGCGCTTCAGCTCCCCGCGCGCGTCGTCGAAGCGCGCAACGCCGCCGCAGGCGACCGCGCGGCCGTCGATCCGCGCGACGAGGAACGCGCCGTGCGGCTCCTCGAACATCGCGGCGTCGCGAGCGGGGCCGATGTCGCCTTCGCCGTCGACGCCGCGCAACTCGCCCTGCTGAGCCGCGACGAGCGCCGCCACCTCGGGCGCGTCGAAGCGCGCCGGCGCGAGCTCAGGCCCAGAAGGCATCGAACGCGGAATCGAGCGGGACGGCGGTGACCTCTTTCCAGAGGCCGGCCTCGAAGCGGATCACGAACGCCTGGTCGACGTCGAGGTCGATGCCGTTGCGCGTGCCCCAGGCGCGGTAGACGGCGACGCCCCACGTGTCGTTCGCGAGCACGGTGTGCAGCTTGCTGCCATACGTGCCGCCCGTCTCGAGCCCGGTGCGGCGCAGGAACTCGACGACCTCGCGGCGGCCGTTGTACTCGCCGCTCATGATCGTGTTGCCCGGGACGCGCCAGACGATGTCGCGTGCGAGCGCGGCGGAGATCTGCTTCGCGTCGTGCCCGAACGCGCCGAAGACGCGGCGCGTCAGCGCGGCGTTCGGATGCTCCTCGCTCACAACTCCTCCAGTCGCATCGTCTGCGCCGACTCGATGTGCCGCGCAGGATCGGGGGAGACTGCCGCCCGTTCCGGCGACGCGTAGTACGCGGCGTCCTGTGCGTCGAGATCCTCCGCGCCGACGAGCCACACGAACCGGCCGTCCTCGGCGAGCCACGGCCCGACGACCTCGAAGCCCTTCGCCCGGCGAAGCGGCAGGACGTGCTCGCGCCATTCGGCCACGAAGGCGTCGAGCGCGCCCTCCTTCGCCTGGTACATCCGCAGCTGCCACTGCATCACGCGTCTGTCCCGAGCGTTGCGACGACGGCTTCGGCGATCACCTTCAGCGGCCGGCCGGACGCCTGGCTCGCCTTGCGCAGGCGCGCGAACGCGTCCGCCTCGGTCAGGCCTTCCTTCTCCATCAACAGGCCTTTCGCCCGTTCGATCGCCTTGCGCGAGGCGAGCGCGTCGGCGAGCGACTCCGCCTCCTCCCGCAGCGCCTGCAATTCCTCGTGGCGCGCGCGCGCCGCCTGGATCGCCGGCAGGAGATCCTGCTCGCGGAACGGCTTCACGAGGTAGCCGAACACGCCGGCCTCGACGGCACGCGAGACGATCTCTTCCTGGCCGTACGCGGTCAGCATCACGATCGGGATCGGCCGCTCCTCGAGGATCCGCCGCGCGGCCTCGATGCCGTCGAGCTTCGGCATCTTCACGTCGAGCACCGCGAGGTCGGGCTGCTCAGAGCGTGCAAGCTCGACCGCCTCCTCGCCGTCCTTGGCCTCGGCGCACACGTCGAAGCCGGCGCGCTCGAGCAGCTCGCGCAGGTCGAGCCGGATGATCGTCTCGTCCTCGGCGACGAGGATCCTCATGGCCGCACCGCGTTCCTGAGCCGGATGCCGCTGAAGTCGAGTGTCGTCTCGATCACCTTGTCCCAGAGGGGATAGAGCGAAGGCGCGATGCGCAGCTCGTTGCCGGCCTCGGCGTGGCGGGAGAGCAGGTCGCCG
>DASYGK010000062.1:0-35082 GCA_035999905.1 Gaiellaceae bacterium
CCTGCGCAGCTTCCGCGGCGAGAAGATCGCGGGACTGTTCGTCGTGCTCGCCATCTTCGTCTCCGCGTGCGTCGCGCTCTACGAGACGATCCTCCGCTTCATCCACCCGCACACGCTGACGCATCTCTGGGTGCTCGCGGCGGCGGGCTTCATCGGGTTCGTTGCGAACGAGCTCGCAGCGATCGTCCGCCTGCGCGCAGGACGGCGCCTGTCGAGCCCCGCGCTCGTCGCCGACGGCAACCACGCGCGGATCGACGGCTTCGTCTCGCTCGGCGTCGTCGCGAGCGCGGCGGTCGTCGCGCTCGGCCTTCGCATCGGCGACCCGCTCGTCGGCCTCGTGATCACGCTCGTCATCCTGAAGATCACCTGGGACTCGTGGCGCGTCGTGTCGACGACCGATCCCGGCGAGATGCGCTAACGCGCGTCGAGAAGCCCGGCCGTCTCCGCGGTCGGCTCCCATTCGCCGCGCACCACGCGACGCTCGTAGAGGCGCTCGCTCGCAGCCTGGAAGAGTGCGAGCGCGTCGCGCCCCTCGACCGGATACGTCGCCCAGCCGAACGTCGCGCGTCGCTCGAGCAGCTGCTCCAGCGCGGAGGCCGCGGCTCGGGCCTCCTCCGGCGACGACGTCGAGACGATCACCGCGAGGTGCGCCGCTCCGACGCGCGCGATCTCGACGCAGTCGTCGAGGCTCTCTGCGATCGCGCCGATGATCAGCCGGAGCGACACGTCGGCGTCGTCCTCGCAGTGTTCGAGCTTGCCAACGAGGAGACCGAACGGCGACCCCGTCACGATCTGGTCCGCGAGCACGCCGTGCAGGCCGTCGGCGCTGCGCACGCCCGTGTCGAGATCGCGACGCGTCAGCCGGAGGAGATCTTCGAGCGCATTGAGCGCCTCGGCGAGCATTGCGCGACCACGGTTCGCGAAGTAGCCGACGAGCAGGCCGGCCGCGACGTACCAGAGGAGGTGCATGCCGGCGCGCGGCGTCACGCCGTCGTGCGGGAAGAGCGCGATCTCGTAGAGGAAGGTCGCGAGGACTCCAGCCGCGGCGCCGGCCGCGGGGCCGCCCGCAGAGGCCGCGAGCACGATCGGCACGTAGAACCCCTGTCCGATCCCGATTCCGGGCCTGCCGTAGGCCAGCAGCGCGCCGAAGACGACGGCGTAGCCGGCCAGCGCCGCGACCTGCAGCCGGACGGGGAGGGACGAGCGCCGGTAGAGCCGAGCAACCGAGGTGGACATGCGCGCAGATTGCCTCGCGTGCCCGCGAACTACAAATCGTGCTCCGATCAACGCCGCGACGGGCGGCGTGGCGCCGCTCGCTCGCTCGCTACTTGACGAGCGTGAGCATCTTGAACATCGGCAGGTACATCGAGATGATCACGATGCCGACCATGATGCCGACGCCGATCATCATGATCGGCTCGACGATCGACGTCAGCGACTGCACCGAGGCGTCGACCTCGTCCTCGTAGAAGTCCGCGATCTTCCCGAGCATCTTCTCGAGCTCTCCGGTCTCCTCGCCGATCTTCACCATCTGCGAGACCATCGGCGGGAAGATCTCGTTCTCGACGAGCGGCTGCGCGATCGGCACGCCCTCGTGCACCTTCGTGCGCACGCCGGCGAGCGCGTCCTCGATCACCCAGTTGCCGGACGTCTGCCCGGTGATCTCGAGCGCCTTGATGATGTCGACACCGGCCGCGACGAGCGTCGAGAGCGTGCGCGAGAAGCGCGCCATCGACACCTTCAGCACCACGTCGCCGATCTTCATCGGCAGCTTCAACTTGAACTTGTCCCAGTTCTGCCGGCCCTTCTCCGTCTTCTTCCAGCGGAAGAACGACCACAACGACAGCGGGATGATCAGCAGGACGTACGGCTTGTTCTTCAAGAGGTCCGACACGGTGACGACGTATTGCGTCAGCGTCGGCAGCTGGCCGCCGAGCTGGCTGAAGATCTTGACGAACACCGGCACGAGGAACATCAGCATTCCGACCAGCACGAGCGTGGCGAAGATCATCACCATCGTCGGATAGACCATCGCGCCCTTGATGCGGCGGCGGATCGCTTCCTGCTTCTCGATCTGGAACGCGACGCGGTCGAGCACGATGTCGAGGATGCCCGCCGCCTCGCCGGCCTCGACCATCGAGATGTAGAGCCGGGTGAAGACTCTCGGGTGGCGCGCCATCGCCTCCGAGAGGAGAAGCCCGCCTTCGACGTCGCGGCGCAGCTCGCCGACGATCGCGGAGAGGGCCTCGTCGCTCGTCTGCTCCTCGAGGATCACGAGGGCGCCGACGACGTTCAGGCCGGCCTCGATCATGGTCGCGAACTGGCGCGAGAAGATCTGCAGCGACTTCGGCTTGACCTTCTTCTGGCCGAAGCTGATGTTCTTCGAGCCGACCCCGGCGCCGGTGCCGACCTCGTTGATCTGCTGGGCGAGCAGGCCCCGGACACGCAGCTGCTCACGGGCCGCGGTCAGGTCGGCGGCGCTGATCACGCCGTCCATCTCGAGCCCCTGGGCGTTGATGGCGGTGTACGCGAAGGAGGCCATTCCACATCCCTATCGGCACCCCCGACGGAGCGCTTGAGGCCGCCCGTCCGGATGCCGATATCGACCGTGTGGCACGGCTACGCAACGAGTCCGGCTTCGGCATGCTCGAGCTCCTGATCGCGATGGTCGTCCTCAACGTGGGGCTCTTCGCGCTCGTCGGCACCTTCAACGCCTCGACGGTCGCGATCAAGCGTGCAGGCGACCGCTCCGCCGCCACCGCCGTCGCCGACAAGCAGATGGAGATCTACCGCGGCCTCGGAAACTGTGCGATCTGGCTCGACCAGTGGCTGATGCCGGCCGTGGGCAGCCAGTACGCGCTCGACACGACGAGCTACAACGGCAGCGCGTCGAGCAGCCCGAAGATCTCGTACTGGAGCACCGGCACGGCGGCAGACAGCCAGTACTGGGCCACCGACGGGATGGACTCCTCGAACTTCCTCAGCCAGATCAACCTCGCCTCGTGTGCCTGGAAGGCGCAGGGCGCGGCGAACCAGCTGACGCTGCCGCTGACCGCCACGCAGGGCGCGAACAACGCGACGACCGGCATCGACAGCCTCGGGCTCGTCACGCCGTACTCGAGCGCGACGATCAGCGCCGTGAAGCCGGTTCAGACGATCATCGGCCCGAACGGCCTGAACTACACGGTCTACACCTACATCGTCCTCGTGCAGCCGACGAGCGGCGAGTACGCGAAGCAGGTCACGGTCGTCGTCTACGACCCGCGCAACTCGACCCACGTGCTCGCGCGCGAGACGTCCGTGTTCGACCCGACGACCTCTCCGTAGCCCGGCGCCCGGCCGCCGCGTAGGCGGCCGGGCATCCAGGCGAGCCGGTCGATCAGCCGCCGCTCGTCGTCGTCGTGCCCGGCGCGACCGGCGCCGCGGGCACGACCGGCGAGCCGCCCGATGCAGGAGCGCCGGCGGCCGGCGAGGCCGCGGGGACGGTGCCCTGCGGGTAGAGCACGAGCGTGTAGCGCGTCCCGTCCGCCGTGTTCACGAGCGTGACGGGCTTGTTGACGTGCAGCGTGAGCGTCTGCGAGCCGCTGGCGTACGAGCCGCCGGCGACGGCCACGGTCGCGGTCGTCGCCGTGAGCGACACGAGCTGGAAGAGCCCGTTCGTCGAGGCGACCGGGTTCGCAAGCGGGAAGTTCTGGCCGCTCGGCACCGTCTCGGACGAGCCGTTGACGGAGATCACCGCGGTGGTCGGCGGCGGAGCGGGCGGCGCAGGCGGAGTTGCCGGCGGTGCGCCGGAGCCGGACGAGCCCTTCTTCGCGGAGGACGAGCCGCCGGCCGGCGAGGTCGACGCGGCCGCGAACGGGTCCTTGCTCGCGAACCGGGAGAAGGACGTGAGCTGCCCGGGGTCCGCGGCAGGCACCGCGACCGCGATCAGCTGCGACGAGTCGGTGCCGGGAGTCGCCGACGTCGCGGGTGCCGGCGTCGCCGCCGGAGCTGCGGGCGCAGGAGTGCCTGCGAGCGAGGGCGCCGCCGCCGTCGTGGTGGCGGGTGCTGGAGCCACCGACCCGGTCTGCACCGGGCTCGAGGCGACGGCCTGGGGCTTCGACGCCGCGGCGCCGCCGCTGTTGAGCGACCCCATCGTCTTGACGGCGTACGCCATCGCGAGGACGAGCAGAACCGCGAGGATGATCACCATCTTCTTCTGCTTCGCCGCTTTGTCCTTCGCCGCGTCGGCTGGTTTCTTCCGTGCCATGTCAGTCTCCTTTCGCCGACTAGGGTCCGGGCGCGACGTCTGCTGACGGCGCCGTCGTGGTCGTGGCGGTCGTGTCTGTGCTCGTGGTTGCGGGAGGCGGCGTGACGGCCCCGGCGGCGGACGCCGGGGTGCTCCCGTAGACGTATGCGTTGACGATCACCGTCGCGTCGAGCTGGGTGCCGGCGCCGGTCGGCGTGAAGCCGACGGAGCCGATCGAGAACAGCCGGCCGGACGTCTGCAGCGCACCGTCGCGCACCGTGACGAGGCTGCGCAGACGGTAGAGCATGTCCGTCAGCGAGTAGAAGTCGCCGGAGAATGCGAGGTTGATCGGGACGGTGCTGAAGCTTGCGGTCGGCGAAGGCGTCGCCGGCGCCGGTGAGATCGACTTGAGCGTCACGCCCGCATCGCGTGCGACCTGGTCGAGCTGGAGCAGCAGGTCGGGCATGTCCTCCGTCGACGGCATCGCCTTCGAAATGCTGTAGAGGTCGGCGGTGCGGATCGCCGGCTGCTTCTCCACCGCGGCGGGCGCCGGAGGCTTCACCGGCTTCTTCGCGTCCTCGAGCTGCACCTCCGCGGCCGCGGTGGCGCGCACGATGCTCGCCGCGGTCGAGCGCTGCGGGCTGATCAGCAGGAACCAGCCGAAGAGCAGCAGCAGAAGATCGCCGCCGATGATCAGCGCGATCGCCGCCTTGCCCTGAAGCTTGCCGCGCTTCACGACGTGGCTCCGGTCGTCGTCGTCGTGCCGGTGCTCGGCGCCACCGGGGCCGTCGCTGCCGGTGCGGCGGGCGGAGCCGGCGCACCCTTCACGTCGGCGCTGATCGTGAACTGGACGCCGGGCGTCGTGCTGTTCGACGCCTGACTGCTCGCGAGCGTCACGTTCGCAAGATCCGGGATGAGCATCAGCCGGGACAGCAGGCGCGCGACGCCGTCGTGCGAGAACGCGGTGCCGGCGATGTTGAGCCCCTGGCCGCCGCCTGCCGGCGCAGCGCCCGGCGTGGTGGCAACCGCGGTCGGCGCTGCAAGCGTGAGCGATGTAAGCGTGACGTCGCTCGGAAGCACGAGTGAGAACTCGCGAAGGATGCGATCCCACGCGATGCGCGACGACATCGCCGTCGAGATCGCGGCGAGACGCGGCTGCTCTTCGCTCGTCACGGCGGGGATCGGGATGATCGGCCGCGTGTTCACCGGCTTCGGCGGCGCGACGATCGGCTTGTGCTTCACGAGCGAGAGCTGTGCGAGCTCGGCGCGAACCGCCGTCAGGTTCTTCTGGTCGGCGTTCACCTTGCTGTGCACGTTCATGAAGCCGGCGAGCAGCGCCATCAGCACGATGACGCCCAGCGCCGAGCCGACGACGACCGCCGGGTCCTCCTTGCGGAAGCTCTTGCGCGCTGCAGAATCGCCCGGGAGAAGGTTGACGGCACGCATCAGTCTTCGATCCCGAGTCCGATTGCAACGGCGAGCGAGCCGGACTGATCGGCGCCGGCGAGCTTCTTCGAGATCTTCACGCGCGCGAACGGATCGCCGACGCGCACGTGCACGCCGATGAGGCGCTCGAGCTCTTCGGCGAGCCCTTGCAGGTGCGTCGTGCCGCCGGTGAGGACGATCTCGCCGATGCCGAGACTGCCGGGCTGGTTCTGGTAGAACTGCAGCGAGGAGACGAGCTCGCGTGCGAACGACTGCACCTGCCGTCTCACCGCGTCGAGCGCCTGTGCGGCCTGCTCCTGCGTCAGTCCCGGCGGAACGGTCGACCCGTCGAGCGAAAGGCTGCGCTTGATCGCTTCGACCTCCGACGGTGTGCTGTCGAAGGTGCGTGCAAGCGCGACGTTGAGCGCGGAGCCGCCCCATTCGAGCACGCGCGTGAACTCGCAGACGCGGCCGTCCGAGACGGCGAACGTCGAGCGGTCGTAGCCGATCGAGACTGCGACGAGAGCCGACGAGCCGCGATCTTCCGGTGCGGCGAGCGAGCGGAGCAGCGCGAACGCCTCGAGGTCGATGCCTGCGAGCGTGATGCCGGCCTTGCGGCAGGCGGCGACGTAGCGGTCGACGAGCTCGCGGTAGACGACCACGAGCAGCACGCGCTTGACCGGTTGTCCTTCGTCGTCGATCGACTCGTCGAGGACGCGATAGTCGAGTACCGCCTCGTCCAGCGGGATCGGTAGCGCTTCCTGCGCGCGGAAGTGGATCGCGTTCGCGAGCTGCTTGTCCTCGGTGACACCGACGATGTCGAAGATGCGCACGCCGATGCGGTTGCTCGCGATGCCGAGCCGGACGCCCTTGCGCGGCAGCTTGTTGCGCGTGAAGAACGACTTCAGCGCCTCGCCGAGCGCGTCGGGGTCGCGGAGCTCGCCGCCGACGACGATGCCGGCCGCGAGCGACTCGCGTGCGAGCTGGTGCACTTCTGCGACGCCGTTGTTGGAGATGCGCGCCGCCGCGATCTGCGACGAGCCGACCTTCAGGCCGACGAGCCGCTTCACGTTGTGCCCGCCCTTGCCGCCGGTGGAGCGCGAGGGGAGCGACGGGAGCGAGAGCGACGGCTTCGAGAACGTGAGCTGCTTCTTCCAGAACGGCCCGCCCGGCGCGGCGGGCAGCACCTCGGTCGGCGCGTCGGCGACGAGGGCGACGTCCTCGGCGGGCTGCGTCTTCTTGCGGCCGAGCTCCTTCTTCCAGAACGGCGTCGACGCGGCCTTCGGCGCCTTCTCGGCCTTCACCTTCGGTGCGCGCGAGAACGAGAGCTCCTTCTTCCAGAAGGGCGCCTTTGCCGTCTCGGGGAGCGGCGGGAGCGACGCGGCGGGAACGGGCGGGTGGACGACGACGGGAGCGGGCAGCTCCGGCGCGGGCGGCAGCTCCGGCGCGGCGAGCCACGACTCGACCGCCGGCGCGGGCGCGGGCTCGGCCGTCGCGGGCTCCTGCCACTCGGCGGCGGCGACGGGCTCGACGGCGGCGACATGCTCGACGGCGGCCGGCTGCTCGGCGACGGGCGCCGGCGCCTCGAACGACGGGATCGCGACCGTGTCGAGCTCGGGCGCGGCGACCGGTTCCTCGACCGGCGCGACCGGATACAGCTCGACCGGCTCGGGGTCGGGGACGGCCGCGAGCGCGAACGGCTCGAGCACGGGCAGCTCGGGCTCGGTCGCCGGATCCGCGTCGAACTGCTCGGCGACGATCGGCGGCGCGGCGGGGACGTGCTCGACATACGTGGGCTCGGGCTCCGGCTCTACCGCTGCGGCGGCCGCTGCTGCTGCGGCGGCTTCCGCGGCAGCTGCGGCTGCGGCTGCTTCCGCCTCGGCCTGCGCCATCGCTGCGACCGCGGCTTCCGCGAGCGCCGTCGGGCTCGTCTCGGCGGGCGCCGGATCGGCGGCGACGAACACCGGCGAGACGGTCTGCTCCGCCGCGTGGACGAGCCGCTCGAGCTCCGTGTCCTGCTTCTTGCGCCCGAACGAGATCTCCTTCTTCAGGAACGACTGCTTCTCGGCCTTCGGCGCCTTCTCCGCCTTCGGGGCTTTCGGGGCCTTCGGCTCCTTCGGCTTGCGCCCGAACGAGATCTCCTTCTTCAGCACCGACGCCTTCTCGAGCTTCTCCGCCTTCGGGGCCTTCGGCGCCTTCGGCTCCTTCGCCTTGCGGCCGAACGAGATCTCCTTCTTCAGGAGCGACTGCTTCGGCTCGGGAGCGGCAACAGGCACGTCGGGCGCCGCGGGCGCCTCCTCGGCCTGCTTCGCCTTGCGGCCGAACGAGATCTCCTTCTTCCAGATCGAGTCGCTCATCGTCAGCTCCCCGCCATGCGCAGTGCGGGCGCGGGGGCCGGTGCCGGGACGGGCACGGGCTCGGTTGCGAGTGCGGGAGCCTGCGGGATCGGCTTCGGCGCCTGCAGCGCCTCGAGCGCGGCGGAGACGTCCATGCCGGCTCGCTCGAGGATGCCCGCGAGCTGGTCGGGGCGGCTCGAGCGGGAGAGCGCATCGTCGACGTTGACGACCTGGCGCAGCGTGAGGTCGGCGAGCGCGTTCTCCATCGTCTGCATGCCGTGCGCGGTCTTGGTCTGCATCACCGAGTAGACCTGCTCGATCTTCGCCTGGCGGATGAGGTTGCGCACCGCGTCGTCCGGCAGCAGGATCTCGAGCGCCGCGACGCGGCCCTTGCCGTCCGCGGTCGGGAGCAGCGCCTGCGTGACGACGGCCTGGAGCGAGTTCGCGATCATGATGCGCACCTGCTCCTGCCCCTCGGGCGGGAAGACGTCGATGATGCGGTCGATCGTCGACGGCGCGCTCTGCGTGTGCAGCGTGCCGAAGACGAGGTGGCCCGTCTCTGCAGCGGTGAGCGCGGTCGAGATCGTCTCGAGGTCGCGCATCTCGCCGACGAGGATCACGTCTGGGTCCTGGCGGAGCGCAGCCTTCAGCGCCTCGGCGAACGACGTCGCGTCCGGCCCGATCTCGCGCTGGTTGACGATGCACTTCTTGTGGCGATGCACGAACTCGACCGGATCCTCGACCGTGAGGATGTGCTCGGAGCGCGTGCGGTTGATCTCGTCGATGATCGCAGCGAGCGTCGTCGACTTACCGGAGCCCGTCGGGCCCGTGACGAGGACGAGGCCGCGCGGATACTCGGCGAGCGTGTGCAGCACCGGCGGGAGCGAGAGCTCCTCGAGCGTCTTGATCTCCTGCGGAATGAGACGGAACGCCGCGCCGACCGTCTCCCGCTGGTAGTAGACATTGACACGGAAGCGTGCGAGGCCCGGGATCGCGTACGCGAAGTCGAGTTGCCGCTTCAGCTCGAAGTGCTTCTGCTGCTCGCTCGACAGGATGCGATAGAGGAGCGAACGCGTGTCGTCGGCCGTGAACGGCTCGTAGCCCTCGGCGCGCGCAATGTGACCGCGTACGCGGAAAGCCGGGGGGCTTGAGACCGTGATGTGCAGGTCGGACGCGTTGAGCGCGACCATCTGCTCCAGCAGGTCGTCGATGGAAGTTAGCTGCGGCATAGTCCCTCGTACGGGCTATCGGCACGGCACAGCGACGCCTTGAGAGTGCGTTCCGCCCCTCTCGGCGGGGGATGCGAATCCCCCGAACGGGGCTACCTCGAACGGGAGGCAACGGTCGATACAGGCCGAGCCATCCCGCCTATTCCACCCCGTGGAAGGAGCACTTCAATGCTTGATCGTCTCAAGACGCGCCTCGGTTCCGAACAGGGTTTCACCCTGATCGAGCTCCTGGTCGTCATCATCATCCTCGGCATCCTGCTTGCCATCGCAGTGCCGTCGTACCTCTCGTTCAAGGATCGCGCGAACAAGTCGGCCGCTGAGGCCAACGTCCGCGCCGTCCTCCCGGACGTCGAGTCGTACAACGCCGACAACGTCCCGGGCTCGACCAGCGACCCGGACGCGAGCACGACCGACAGCGGCTACACCGGCATGACTGTCGCCGAGCTCCGGACGAGCTACGACCAGGCGTTCCCGTCGAGCGTGTGGGTTCAGTCCGGCGACACCGGCTTCCCCGCCGGCGTCACCGCGGTCGCACCGACGACCAACAGCTACTGCATCCTCTCGCAGAACGGCAACTGGTACGCCTGGAAGCTCGGCCCTGGCGGAACGATCAAGGTGGACACGAACGCCGCCAACGCCTGCAAGTAAGAGGCACTCGATCCGTTCGACCGAAGGGGGCGCGAAAGCGCCCCCTTCGCCGTTCGTGGGGCGGGCACCAACCCGCAATGAGTGAGGCGGAATCCCTCAAATGGGGCTACCTCGACCGAGCAGCGGAAGCCGATACACGTCGAGCCATCCGCCAATCCACCACGTTCCATCGTGGAAGGAGACAAACCAATGCTCGCTCGCATCAAGACGCGCCTCGCCTCCGAACAGGGCTTCACCCTGATCGAGCTCCTGGTCGTCATCATCATCCTCGGCATCCTGCTCGCCATCGCAGTGCCGTCGTACCTCTCGTTCAAGGATCGCGCGAACAAGTCGGCCGCCCAGGCCAACGTCCGCGCCGTCCTCCCGGACGTCGAGTCGTACAACGCCGACAACGTCCCGGGCTCGACCAGCGACCCGGACGCGAGCACGACCGACAGCGGCTACACCGGCATGACCGTCACCGAGCTCAAGACGAACTACGACCAGGCATTCCCTGGCAGCGTCTGGGTTCAGTCCGGCGACACCGGCTTCCCCGCCGGCGTCACCGCGGTCGCACCGACGACCAACAGCTACTGCATCCTCTCGCAGAACGGCAACTGGTTCGCCTGGAAGCTCGGCCCTGGTGGGACGATCCAGGTCAGCACCGATCCTGCCGCGGCCTGCAAGTAAGACGCACGACCTGACCCCGAGGGGGCGCCATCCGGCGCCCCCTCAACTTTTCTCGCCAGGAGCTAAAGCGCATGGACAGGAATCCCGATAGGAACAGCATGACCCGGGAACGCCCCGCCCGCGCCATGCGCGCAGTGATCGGCCGCATCCAGCGGCGGCTCGCCGGTGAGGAAGGCTTCTCGCTGATCGAGCTCACGATCGTGCTCTTGATCATGGGGATCCTGCTGACGATCGCGATCCCGAGCTACCTGAGCTTCAAGGACCGCGCCGCGAAGAGCGCAGCCAAGGCCGACATCAGCCAGGCGATGCGCTCGGTGATGTCGTACGGCGCCGACAACTTCCCCGGCGCGCCGAGCGACCCCGACGCGGCGACGAGCACGAGCGACACCGGCTACGAGAACATCGACCTCGTCTCGCTCGCGACGAAGTACGACTCCGGGATCTCGACCGTTCCCGGCGCGCCGTTCGTGATCGATCCGTCCGGCTGGAACGGCAACGTCACGTCGCCCACGGACTTTTGCATGACCGCTTCGGTCGGACGTTGGATCGCCGTGCAGCATGGCCCCGGCAGCGGCATCGCCGTCGGCACGATCTTCACGCCCGGCACCTGCTCGGTGAGCTGACGAAGCGCCGGCCGGAGCCTGGAGTTACGCCGTGACGATGACCCTCAGCCCGCCGGTCAAGATCCTCGCCCTCATCGGGCTGCTCGCCGTCGTCGCGCTCGGCGCAAGCACCATGCTGCTCGGAAAGTCCTCGAGCCCGGTGCGGACGTCGACCGCGCAGCCGCACAACACTGCGACAGTCGCGCCCCACGTCACGCCCAAGACGGCAGCGCACGCCGCCGCGAAGACGCACGTCGCCGCGAAGGCGCACGCGAAGACGACCGCGCCGGCGAAGAAGGCCGTCCACAAGGCCGTCGCGACGCCGGCGAAGGCGCACGCTGCGACGAAGGCCCACGCTGTCGCAAAGCACGCGGCGACGCCCGTCCGGCACGGCAACCTCGTCTATGCCGACCTGCCGTCGGTGCTCCAGAAGCAGCTCGCGCTGCACAAGGTCGTCGTCGTGAGCCTCTACAACCCCAACGCCGACGTCGACGCGATCTCGGTCGCCGAGGCGCACGCCGGCGCAACGGACGCGGCATCCGGCTTCCTGCTCGTGAACGTGCTCGACAACTCGATCGCAGGGCCGCTGACCGCGCTGCTCCCCGGCGGCGGTCTTCTGCCCGACCCAGGCGTGCTCGTCTACCGCGCACCCGGCGACGTCATGGTGCGCTTCAACGGGTTCGTCGACCGCGCGACCGTCTCGCAGGCCGTCACGAACGCGCTCGCCGCGCCGCCGAGCGTCCCGCAGGCGAGCACGGCCGCACCGGCGGCGACGACGCCGGCCCCAGCCGGCACGACCGGCGCCCCCTGAGCCTCATGGCCGCCGAGCCCACAGGGCAGGAGCTCTTCATCCGTCACGCGAAGAAGGACGGCCGCTCCGTGACGATCCTCCGCGCCGTCGATTACGGCAACGAGTGCATCGTCGAGGCCGACGTCTTCCCCGCAGGCTCGAACGACCGCGTCCAGCCCGGCCCTTACACCTTCGCCGACGCCACACAGGCGACGGCATTCGTCACCGAAGCGGTCGAGTCGCTGATGTACCTCGGCTGCGACGTCTACGCCGAATAGAACCGTGGGGAACCAGGGTTCCCCCACGTGCCCCCTCCTTCGGCGCGCGTGACGGGCGGCTCCGACGCTACGGGCAGAGCGCGGTCTGCCCTTCGCGGGAGGGCGGCTCTGCTCAAAGAGCGGTTTCCACGGTTTCGCGGTGCTGCGCGGCTCGGGGTGGCGGAGCCATCCCGAGCACGCTGGACGCCTCCGTCCAAGCCGCGCTGCGCGACGGCTTGGACCGAGGCCTGGGCCGCAGGTGGTTCGCGACGGCTACGGACGATCTAATGGCCGCGCTACGGCGCGGGGCACGCCGACGCGTCGGCGACGAAGCGCGGCGGCGTCGAGCGGGCAGAGACGCGGCGGTGATCCGAGAGCGCGCCGCCCGCCGTGCTCTTGAAGGCGATCGTCGTCGCCGTCTTCGAGCAGACCGCCAGCCGTAACGCGCGCGTCGCATGCGCACGGAGCCGGAACTGCACGTGCGTCCCGCCGCCGTCGAAGCGCATGCGGATGTTCTTCTTGCCGCCGTGGAGCGTGAGCTCCAGATAGCCGGCGAGCCGCCGCTCGCCGCGCCGCGGCCAGATGACGACGTCGCCGTGCTGCGAGAGCCACCCGATCTTGAAGCTCCCGATCGCGAGGAGGCGCAGCCGCACCGGCCCACTCGGGTCATAGAGCACCGACGTCGGGCCGCTCCCGGCCATCCGCGCGTCCTGCAGCTGCACCGTGGTGCCGAGCTCGTTCACGAGCACCGGCGCCGTGAGGGGCTTCCCGCTCACCAGCAGCGTCCCGTCCGGGCCGACGCGGCCGGCGGCCGTCGCGAAGCTGTCGATCAGCGCCGCGCCGGGCATCGCGACGACGCGGTCGACCGAGCTGTTCCAGAAGAGCTGCTCGAGCGCGTCCGTCTTGAGGTCGCCGGGCAGAAGCACGAGCCACGTGCCCTTCAGCCCCGAGGCATCGACCCACGAGGGCACGGGCCCCGCGTAGTGGTCGTGAATCTTGTGCGCGGTGATCTGGTCGAACGAGTAGGCGCCGACCGAGGTCGCGCAGACGAACACCGCCGCGCCGGCGAGCGCGAACTGCGTCCGCACGCGCGGCCACCGCGACAGCACGGCCACCCCGGCCGCGAGCAGAGCGGCGGCGCCGACGAAGATCAGCGACGCGGACGCCGCGTTGTCCGAGACGGCGTGCCGGAGCCGGACGACGGCGTAGAGCACTGTCGAGTGCAGCTCGCCGTCGTTCAGCGCCATCGTCGTCAGAGGCGTGATCAACGAGGCCGCCAGCAGCATCCCCGCGAGCAGCGCCTGGTACGTCCGGAGCGGCCAGCCACGGCGCGTATAGATAAGGAAGAGAATCGGCCAGAGCGGGAGGACGTAGAACGTGTACCGCTCCTGCGCGAGCTCCGGCTGCCCATAGGCGGACGCCTGGAAGACGAGCCCCAGGGTCAGCGTGCCGGCGAGGAGCGCGAACGCGAGCTCGGCGCGCGACGCGGGGCGCCGGATCGCGTACCAGAGCCCGAGCAGCGCTCCCGGCACGAGCACGAAGCCGGACGCATAGACGAAGACGATCGCGTTGCGGCCGAGCGACGTGACGAGCGACCGGGGGTGCAGCCCGAGCTGGAAGATGCTGGGGTAGTACCCCGTGTTCCGCGCAGGGCCTGCGATCGAGACGCCCGCGATCACGAGCAGCAGCAGGATCGCTCCGCGCCAGTGCAGCTTCACGGTCTCGACGAACCGGCCCTCCCGCAGGATCAGCGCGACGAACGCGACGACGAAACACGGAAGCAGCACCGCGAACTGCAGGCGCGCGAACGTCCCGAGCAGCGAGAAGACGACGAACCACACGACGCGTCCGCGCGTCGGATGGTCGAGCGCGCGCACGCCGGTCGCCACCGCCGCGAGCAGCAGCGGATACGCGATCGGCTCGGCGAGGATGTACGAGGAGTAGAGGAGCGACGGGACGAGCAGCGCGAGCGTCGCGGCCGCGAGCGAGCCGCGGCGCCCGAAGCCGAGCTGCCGCGCCAGCAGGTAGACCGGCACGGCGGCGAGCGAGACGGCGACCGCGTTGATCGCCTGGACGACGCGGTAGCTGTCGCCCGCGGTCCCGGCGAGCCAGGCGGGCGCCGTGACGATCGAGGCGAGCACCGGGAGGAAGTGGGCGGAGGCCCCCCGGATCACGAGATGCCCGTGGGAGGCGAGCGAGCGGCTGAGCTCGGCGTAGCGGTACTCGTCCGGGAAGTAGTACGGCGTCAGCCGCAGCAGGCCTGCCGCCAGGCGGGCGGCCGTGCTCGCCGCGACCAGCGCGGCGAGCGGGGCTGCGGCCCCCAGCGGGCGGCCGCGGAGGGCCCGCGGCGGGCGCTGGGCCGGTTCTGGCTTCACCTGCACGGCCAGCAGCCTAGACGCCCCTCAAGGAGAGGCCCCGGAAGCCCGATACCCCCACTGTGAGGGATACCGCTTCCGTGATCGTCGTGGCCTACGACTCGGGCCCGGCTCTCCTCCCCTGCGTCGCCTCGATCTGGGCCGACGAGCCGGATTGGGAGGTCGTCGTCGTGGACAACGGCGGCGGCGGCGAGGAGCTCGACGCGGTGGCCGCGGCCGGCCGCGTGACGATCGTCCGCCCCACCCAGAACCTCGGCTTCGCCGGCGGCTGCAACCTCGGGGCCAAGGTCGCGAGCGCCGACACCCTCGTCTTCCTCAATCCCGACACCGTGATCGCGCCGGGCTCCCTGCGCCGGCTCGTCGAGCCGCTCGCGGACCCCGAGATCGGCATCGTCACCGGCCGCCTGCGCCTTCTCGACCAGCCCGAGCTGCTCCACGCAGCCGGCACGGTCATCCACGTCAGCGGCCTCGGCTGGTCGCACGGCTACGGCACCTCCTCCGACGTCCCGGTGATGCACGCCGACGCGCCCGCGACCCTCACCGACGTCACGGCGCCCTGCGGCGCCGCGATGGCACTCCGCACCGAGGTCTTCCGCGAGCTCGGCGGCTTCCACGACGAGTTCTTCCTCTACCAGGAGGACGTGCAGCTCGGCTGGCGCGCGCAGATGTCGGGGCGCCGCGTCGTCTACGCGCCGGCGGCCGACGTCTACCACGACTACGACTTCGAGCGTCACGGGAAGAAGCGCTACTTCATGGAGCGGAACCGCATCGCGTTCCTCGGCACCTGCTTCTCGGCGCGGACGCTCGTGCTGCTCGCCCCCGTGCTGCTCGTGACCGAGCTGATGATGCTGCTCCTCGCCGCCCGCCAGGGCTGGCTGCGGGACAAGCTCGCCGGCTGGGCGTGGCTGTTCAAGAACGGCCGCAGGCTCCTCTCCCGCCGGCGAGAGACGCAGCGTGCGCGCACCGTGCGCGACCGCGACCTCGCGTGGCTCCTGACCGCCGTCGTGAACCCGGGCAATCTCAAGGTGCCCGTGCTCGTCCGCGCGCTCAACCCGCTGCTCGTCGGCTACTGGGTTCTCGTCCGCCGCGCGCTATGAGCACCGCCGACCGCGTCGGCGTCGTGATCGTCAACAAGAACGCCGGCCCGCATCTCGCCCACGTCCTCGAGAGCCTCGAGCAGCAGACCGTCGCGCCGCACCGGATCGTCGTCGTCGACAACGCGAGCGACGACGGCTCTCTCGACGGTCTCGACGCGCGCTTTCCCGCGGTCGAGCTCGTCCGCTCGACGGAGAACCTCGGCTTCGCCGCGGCGAACAACCTTGCGGTGCACATGGCCGCCGACTGCGCGTTCGTCGCGCTGCTGAATCCCGACGCGTTCCCGCACCCGGACTGGCTCGAGACGCTGCTCGGCGCCGCCGCGGCGCATCCGGAGTGCGCAGCGTTCGGCAGCCGGCTCGTGCTCGCCGACGACGAGTCGATCCTCGACGGGACGGGCGACAACTACCACGTCAGCGGCACCGCCTGGCGTCGCGATCAGGGCGCGTTCGCGCACGTGGAGCGCCCGGAGGGCGAGACGTTCTCCGCCTGCGCCGCCGCGGCGCTCTACCGCCGCGATGCGTTCCTCGCCGCGGGCGGCTTCGACGAGAGCTTCTTCTGTTACTACGAGGACACCGACCTCGCGTTCCGGCTTCGCCTCGCGGGCCACCGCTGCCTCTACGTGCCCGGCGCCGTCGCGCGCCATGTCGGCTCGGCGACGACGGGCCTGCTCAGCGCGTTCACGATCTACTACTCGTCGCGCAACCACACGTGGACGTATCTGAAGAACACGCCGCGCGCGCTCTTCTGGCTCTACCTTCCGCAGCACGTTCTCGTGAGCGCGCTGACCACGCTGTCGTACGCGCTCAAGGGACAGGGACGCGCGGCGCTCCGCGGCAAGCGCGACGCGCTCCGCGACCTACGCCGCGTGCTCGCACAACGCCGCGAGATCCAGGCGGCGCGCGTGGCGTCGTCGCGCGACGTGCGCTCCGCGATGACGCGCGGCGCTGCGGTCTATGCCCTGCCCTTCGTGATCCGCACGCGCGAGCGGCGCCGCCGCCGCGCCTCGGCTAGCGGCTGGCAGCGCGTTCCGCGACGAGCGTGACGATCGGCCCGTTCGGATGGGTCGTGCTCCGGTCGAGCACGCGCACCGCGTAGCCGCCCTGCTCGACCCGGCCCACGAGTGCGGGCAGCGTCAGCCAGAACGACGTCTGTGAGAGACCGCTGAGCGGATCGCGGCTTCCGTACTCCGCGTAGGTGCGGCCGGGAAGGCCGTCGAGCGTCTCGTCGCCGCTCTCGGCGTAGTGGGTCTGGAGGAAGACGCGGTCGGTCAGCGCGGGAAGCCGGTCGAGCAGCTGCCAGGGACGCCGCAAGTGGTACAGCAGCCCGACGCAGAACACCGCGTCGAAGCGGCCGAGGTGCTCGAGCTCCGCCGTCTCGAGGTCGAGCTCGCGGAAGGTGACGTTGCCGACGTCGAGCAGCCGCTGCACGACGCGCGCCTTCTCGATGTTCGCCGCGCGTCCCTCGATCGCCGTGACGTGCCCGACGTGGCGCGCGAGCGAGAACGAGTGCGCGCCCTCGAGGCTGCCGAGCTCGAGCACGGTGCGGCAGGCCGGGAACACATCGAGGAAGCTCGAAATGCGGCCGTCGTCGACGAGCTCCGCGCTGCCTCCGTAGTCGCGCCCGTCGATGCGGAAGCGCGTGACCCACGGAGCGTGCCGGCGGAACTCGCGCTCGACGGGATCGGTCGTCGGCAGCAGGCGCGCTGCGAGCAACCGGGGAAGATTCCGGGCGCGCCAGTAGGCGGCCCGCGCAGCGCCTCCGCTCAAATCGTGACTCTCGCGAGCTCTTCGATCGACGTCAGGCCCGCGGCGACCTTCGCGATGCCGTCGTCCCAGAGCGTGCGCGTGCCGCTCGCAAGTGCGGCGCGCTCGATCTCCTCGCGCGACGCGTGCTTCGCGGCGAGGGTCGCGAGATCCTCGGTCATCTCGAGGAGCTGGAAGATGCCGACTCGGCCCTTGTAGCCGGTCTGGTTGCAGCGCGGGCAGCCGCGCTTGCGATAGAAGCTCATGCCGTCGCTTGCCGCCGCAACATCGGGTGAGACACGTGCGGCGATCATCTCGTCGGCCGACGGCTGGTACATCTCGCAGCAGTGCGAGCAGAGCTTGCGCGCGAGCCGCTGGGCGAGCACGCCGCTGACGGCGGCGCCCGTGAGAAAGGGCTCGACGCCCATCTCGTTGAGCCGCGTGAGCGCGCTCGGCGCGTCGTTCGTGTGCAGCGTGGAGAGCACGAGGTGACCGGTGAGGGCCGCCTCGATCGAGATCTTGGCGGTCTCGCCGTCGCGGATCTCGCCGACCATCACCACGTCCGGGTCGGAACGGAGGATCGAGCGCAGCGCCGCCGCGAACGTGAGGCCGGCGCGCTGGTTGATCTGCACCTGGTTGATGCCCGGCAGCCGGTACTCGACCGGGTCCTCGACGGTGATGATGTTGATCTCGGGCCGGTTGATCTGCGCGAGGCACGCAAAGAGGGTCGTCGACTTACCGGAACCGGTCGGTCCTGTGACGAGCAGCGCACCGGTCGGGCGGCTGACGAGATCGGCGATCCGGCCGCGCATCGCCTCGGACATGCCGAGCTCGCTCAGCGTCGGCGGCTTCTTCGACTTGTCGAGCAGACGCATGACGATCGACTCGCCTTCGACCGTCGGCAGCGTTGCGACACGGACGTCGAGCAGGCGGCCCGCCGCCGCGGCGTTGAGTGAGATGCGCCCGTCCTGCGGCTTACGACGCTCGGCGATGTCGAGCTTCGCGAGCACCTTGAGGCGCGTCGTGACGCCCGGCATCATCCGCTTCGGGATGCGCTGCATCTCCTGCAGCACGCCGTCGATGCGGAAGCGCACGACGAGCGCGTCCTCCTGCGGCACGAAGTGGATGTCGGAGGCGCCGTCCTCGGCCGCCTGGAAGAGCACGGAGTTCACGAGCCGGACGAGCGGGACGTCGGAGACGCCGTCGTCGGCCTCGAGGTCGGTGACCTCCTCTTCCTCCTCGAGCTCCTCGATCTCCTCCTGCATCGCGGCGCGCGCGCCGAACGCCTCGGACTGGCGGACGAGCTTCCGCAGCTCGGCGAGGATGTCCTCGCGCGAGCCGACGCCGAGCTCGAGCGGGAAGCGCGTCGCGAGCCGGAGCTCGTCGATGCCGTGGAGGTTCGCCGGATCCGCGACCGCGATTTTCAGGACGTCGTCCTCGAAGGCGTAGCCGATCGCGACGACGCGCTCGAGCACGTGCAGGGGGATGAGCTTTGCGGCGGGCGTGTCGACGCCCGTGAGGGCGAGGTCGACGAGCGGGAGGCGGTGACGCGTCGCGAGGATGCGCGCAATGCCTTCGCTCGAGGCGACGCCTTCCTCGACGAGTGCGCCGGCGAGCGAGCCCGTCTGCTGCGCACGTCCGCGCGCGAGCGCGAGCTTGTCGGCGGGGACGAGCTTCGTCGCGGCGAGCAGGTCGACGACGAGCTCGACCGCCGCGTCGGCGCCGAAGCCCTCACCGGACAGCGGCACGCCGCGGCGCACGGGCTGCGAGCCCGCGGTGCGAAGCGACGGGGTATCCGGTTCCCGGTCGCTCATGAGCCGTTGAAGGTGGCTGACGTCACGATCTGATCCCTCGAACGAGTTATCGGCATCCAGAGCTGGATGCCTTAGGGCAGGGACCATTCGCCGGGGGACGGCTCAGGGCCTGCGAGAATCCCTCGTTCGAGCTACTGCCAGAGGTGCCAGTAGGCGTGCAGCAGCGGATGGCCCGCGAAGAGGGCCACCACCGACCCGAGCGCGAGGAACGGCCCGAACGGGATGCCCATCTTCCGGGCGGCCTGCCCGTGGCGCGCCAGCAGGTACAGCCCCGGTACGAGCGCGGCGACCATGCCGATCATCAGGGCCACCGGCACCGTTCGGCCGAGGGCGGCCCCCATCAACAGGGCGAGCTTCACGTCGCCCATGCCCATCCCTTTTGGGTAGGCGAGGGCGGCCCCGAAGAGGAACCCCGAGGCGCCGAGGGCGGCGAGCACCCACTGGAGGCTCGGGTGAAGCGCCGAGTTCGCCGCGAGCACGATCACGGCCGCGGGCAGGACGATCACGTTGGGGATGATTCGGTGCTCGATGTCCGTCGCGGAGACCGCGACGAGCGCGAGGCAGAAGAACGCCGCGACCGCTGCAGTCCCGGTCAGTCCGAACTTCAGCACCGAGCCGGCGACGAGCAGCGCCGTCAACAGCTCGACGGCCGGATAGATCGGCGAGATCCGCGCGCCGCACGAGCGGCACCGGCCGCGCAGCACGAGCCACGAGACGAGCGGGACGTTGTCGTACCACGCGATCTCGTGCCCGCACTCCATGCACGCGGAGCCCGGGCTGACGATCGAGCGCTTGAGCGGCACGCGCGCGGCAACGACGTTCAGGAAGCTGCCGACCGCGAGCCCCGGGGCGAGCGCCGCCGCTGTGAGCACGATGTCCACGCCCTAACCGTAGACCGGCGGCGACACCTGCGTCTTGGAGGTCTGCGCGATGCCCGGCGTTCCGCTCGGCATCGTCGAGCACGAGCCGCAGTTCGCGCTCTGCCAGCCGGTGCCCCAGGCCGAGGCGAACGTGCCGTCGAAGATGAGGTTGCTGCCGATCGCGGGACCCTCGAAGTTCGAGTTCGCGTCGAACTCGATCGCGTTCGTCGCGTAGAGGCCGCCCTGGAAGCGCGAGTTGATCATCTTGATCCCGACGCCGGCCGGGATGAGGCCGCCCTGCGAGCTCGCACCGCCCGCTCCACCGTCGCCGTCGGCGACGAGGAAGTCCCACTCCGCGAAGGGCAGCCAGCCGCTGAAGAAGCTCCAGAAGCCGGTAAGGCCGACGGTGTTGTTGCAGCCTGGGTCGAACCACTGCCCGCAGAGGTACGTGTTGTTCATCAGGATCGTCCCCGACGCGTAGATCGACCCGTAGCACGAGTAGACGATCGTCGTCGGCGTCGGGCCGGCGTTGGAGATCGAGACGCTTCCGTCGACGTATACCGTGCCGCGAACCTGGAGCTTCGAGGTGCCGTCCCAGCTGATCTCGCCGTAGCTCTGGCCGCTCCCCGCGCCGCCGGTGCCGCTCGAGCAGCTGCCGCTGCCGGCCGCCGAGGAGCCGACGACGCAGTCGTACGCGCTCCCGTGCGGGGTGAGGTTGAAGACGGACGTGACGCTGTTGTTGCGCGTCGGGCTCGTCGCCTCGTTCTCGAACACCGTTGCCGCGGGATACGCGCCCGTGGAGAGCGACGCGTTGCACGGATGCGACGGCCCCGGTGAGGCCTTCGTGTAATAGCCGGCAAAGTCGGCGGTCGGAGGCGTGATCGTGCCGAGCCCGGTGATGATCGAGTCGGCGGTCGAGTAGACGTTGTCGCCGGCGGTCGAAAGGCTCTTCGTGCAGGCGTGCACGGTGCTGCCGGTCGTGCCGTTGTAGGAGTTCTTGCACATGTTCCCGCTCAGGTGCGCCCCGCCGGAGATCGCCGTGCCGAGCCCGCTCGTCCAGGTGGCGCCCGAGATCTTCGCGTGGATGTTCTTGTTCCAGAGGGCGTAGGTCGAGCCGCCGGCCTTCACGTACAGCGGCCCACTCGTGATCCCGGTCTGCGCTGTGCCGGTCGCGTCGAGACAGAGATCCCCGAGCACGACGAGCGGCACTCCGACGCTCTGGTTGATCGTCTCGTCGCAGGCGGTACCGGTCCGCGTCGACCACATGAATGCCCACGGGTTGACCGCCGCGGCGGGCGTCGCCTGCACGAGCGGCGAGGGGCTGACCGCAACGGTCGCCTTGAGCTGATTCGTCGCGGTGCCCGTGGCCGTGCCGCCGTCCGGGTTCGTGCTCGACCCGACGGAGTTGAGGGTCCACGTATCGGTGGACGAGTCGAAGGTGCCCCAGTAGGACGCCGTCCCGCCGGGAAGCGTGAGCGTGCGTGCCGTCGCCTGCGTGCTCGGCAGGTCGGTCGAGGACGTCGGGCTCGCCGCGAGCGAGCCGACCGCGGCGTTCATCCCCGCTTCGGAGATCTGCCGCACGGAGAGACGCACCTCGCTGCTCGCCGAGGAGCGCGTGTTCGCGGTCGTGTACTGGACGCTCGCCGTCACGACGATCGCGAGGACGATGAGGATGCCGAGTGCCATCAGGAGCGCGATCCCGCGCTCGTCGTGTATCAGCCGCCGCCGCAGCATGGGAACCATCCTTACTGGATTACGGGTGGGTAACAGGACGGCCCGGAGGCGGGGCACGTCCCTGTGACGCACGTCGAGTTGCTCGCGGTCGTCGGACACGCAGTCGCCGCGCTGGTCGTCTGATAGACGGCGTTGCGCAGCGCGAGCGTCTGCGACAGCGCGTACGGAGCACCGAACGTCGACGTCTTGAAGCTGACCGGGATGTTCACGGTGATCGCCTCGTACTGCTCGGGGCACACGGTGCCGCCCGTGCAGGTCGCGAGCGCGAAGAGGTTCGTGTTCACGGTCACGCGGTCCGCCTCCAGCGTCCCGTTCGCGCTCGTGCACGTGCTGTCGGTCGCGGTCGAGCGGTAGAGCGCGTACGCGGTGCTGAGAGTCGGGCTCGTGAGCGCGCACCAGATCACCTTCGGATACGAGGCGTTCGAGCCGGTCGAGCCGCACCGGGTCGAGTCGCCGAGCGGGACGAACGCGAAGATCAGCTTCCCGCCCGTGTTGGCGGTGTTGGCGGCGCACGCGTTGTGCGCGTCGAGCCGCAGCTGGTCCATCGCGACACGCGCCGTCTCCTGCGCGCGGAAGCGGTTGTTGTTCTGCAGCTCGGCGCGCGAGCCGTTCACGAACACGGTCGTGATGCCCGCGAGGACCGTGCCGAGGATGACCATCACCACGATTGCCTCGACGATCGTCAAGCCGCCCTCGCCCGCGAGCTTTCTCACTTCTTCGCCTTGGCCTCGACCGTTCTCAGTGCCTGCTCAGCGGCCGTCGCGCTCTTGCCGCCGACGCCCCAGAGCGACTGCGTGTGCTTGTCTACCTTCACGAGCGTCTGCAGCGCCTCGGCGCCGCGCCACCAGCCGAACTGCGCGCCGGTGACGATCCACGCGTTCTGGTAGAGCCAGTACTTCTGGTCGGCGGCCGTGCCCTTCGGATGCGCGGCGAGCCAGGTGCCGAGCGCGGTCGCGCGGTCGGGCAGCGGCATCTCGTCGAGCGGCTCCTTCGGCGCGCCCGCGGCGACGAACGCGACGGGGCGCGACTGCGGGTACTTCGCCGCGGCGTGCGCAGGCTTGGCGGCGGCCGCGGGCTTCGCGGCCGGGGTCGCGGCAGGCGTGGTCGCGGCAGGCGTGGTGACGGCGGGCTTGGTGGCGGCGGGCTTGGTCGCGGCAGGCGTCGTCGACGCAGGAGCGGCTGCCGCGGGTGTCGTCGCGGCAGGCGCGGCAGGGCCGATCGGGTTGCCCGCGAGATCCGCCGGCTGCGGTGTGCTGCCCGGGTACGACGACGCGTCCACGGCCTCGCCGGCCTGCGCGTACGAGCCGTTCCGCCGGAGCGTGAGGGTGATGAGCGGCGTCCCGTCGTCGATCACGCGGGAGCCGGCCGCCGGGGACTGCCCGACGACGATGTTCGCGGCGAACCCGTGCACCGAGCCGGAGACGCGCCAGGCGAAGCCGGCGTCCTCGAGGGTGCCCTTCGCGAAGACGAATGCCTGGTTGCGGACGTCGGGGACGACGAGCGGCGGCGTGGGAGCGGCGGTCACGGTGGGGACGGCCGGAGCGGCGCCGACCCCGCTCCCCGCGGCGTAGGTCAAGCCGGCCGTGGCCGCGAGGGCCACGAGCACGAGTGCCGCGATCCGCGGCAGAAAGGAGGGCAGCCTGTCGGCCATTCTCCCTTCTTGTCGGCAAAAACGCCCTGGAACCTAAGACCTGGCGCGGCTGAAGTACACGACCCCATTCGAGGGATCCGGGGCCGTCACCACCTCGAAGACAGGGCCGCTCTGCGCGGCCGGAGCTCCTCCGACGAGGGCCGGGGTGCGGACGGCCGCGAGGCCGCCGGTCGGCGCGCTGTCCGTCCAGGTGAAGGCGCTGCCGGCGAAGGACTGGAACCAGGCCTCCTGCTGCGGCCACACGCTTGCCGGCTGGAGCTGGAGGTGGAGATGCGGGCCGGTCGCGTCGCCGGTCGCCCCGACGAGGCCGACGGGCTGCCCCGCCTGGAGGGACGCGCCCGGGACGACGGCCGGGTCGAGCACCGAGAGATGGCAGTACGTCCAGACCTGGCCGTCGAAGGCCTGGATCGTGAAGCCGATGCCGCAGGCCGGGTCGGGAGTCGTCCACGCGCGCTGGACGACCGCGTTGGCGAGCGCATAGAGCGGCGAGCCGAGCGGCGCGGCGATGTCGACGGCCGGATAGTCGTGGTGCGAGTGCGAGGCGAAGACGACGCCGGGCCCCCCGCCGACCGGGAAGACGTACCCGGACGAGTAGGACGGCGCGCCGAAGAGCTGCGATGTGGCGGGGGCGAAGGAGGCGGCGGCGGACTGCTGCTCGGCGCGGTCAAGGGCCCCCTGCGCGGAGGCCAGGGCCCGCGTCCGCTCGGCCACGAGCTGCGCCGCGGCATTCCTGCGGCCTGCGGCGAGCCCGGCGCGCTCCTCGAGCACGAGCCGGTCGGAGAGCAGTGGCGCGGCGTTCGCGGCCGCGAGCCAGCGCGCCGCGACCTTCCCGTCGGCCCTTACCTGGGTCTTGGCCGCGACGAGCTGGTCGCTCGCGTCGACGACGGCCGTGCGCGCCGCCTCGAGGGACTGCTGCATCCGGTCGAGCGAGAACGCAACGGTGCTGTCGGATCCGTAGATGCCGGCGAGGCCGAGCACTTCGTTGACATACCAGTCCGCATGGTTGTACGCGTACACGCTGCGTGAGATGTCGTTCGCGCCGCCGGCGGCCGCGAGGTAGCGCGCCGCCGAGAAGATCGCGTCGTCGGGGTTCCACGGGTCTGCGACGCCGTCGCCGTTCGCGTCGACGCCCCAGCGCAGCCACGTGTCCGGCATGAACTGCATCCAGCCGATCGCGCCCGCGGAGCTCGGCCCCATGTTGCGGCCGAAGTTCGACTCGACCTTGTTGATCGCCGCCAGCACTTGCCACGGGATCCCGTACATCGCGCCGGCTCGCTGCCACAGGCCGAGGAGCTGCGTGTAGGAGAGCTGGGCGGGGCTCGCCGGCGGGGTCGCGAGCTGCGCGGGGAGCGCGACCGAGCCGGCGGCGTTCGGAGTCAGCGTCGGGAGTACGAACGGAGACGTCTGCGTCTCCGGGAGCACGGCGAAGGTGTCCGCGTGCGCGGTGCCGGCGAGCAGGGCGAGCCCGAGAACGAGAGCGAGCGGCGCGAGGCGGCGCATGCGACCTACCCCGCGGGGGCGATGCGCAGGCCGAACCCTTCGTCGGCCGCGGGCGACGCGACGGTCAGCTGCGTCTCGGCGGCGGCAGCTGCCTCGGCGGCGGCCTGGGCGGCGACGGTCGCCTCGGCGGCGGCGTCGTCGGCGCGCCGGCGCTTCGTCGCCTGCTCGAGCGAGACGAGGAAGTCGTGCCGGTTCGTCGCGGCGTTCGCGGCGACCTCGGGGTCGACCTTGCCCGAGAGCACGTGCTCGATGAGCGCCTGCGTGAAGGTCTGCATCTGGAAGAAGTCGCCTTCGGCGACGGCGTCGGTGATCTCGTCCGCGCGGCCCTCGCGGATGAGGTCGCCGATCCGCGCGTTCATCACCATCACCTCGACCGCAGCGACGCGGCCGCCGTCGACCTTCGGGAGGAGCCGCTGGCTCACGACACCGCGGAGAACGCCGGCGAGGATCGCGCGAATCACTTCCTGCTTCTCCGGCGGGAAGAACTCGATCATTCGGCCGACGGTCTCTGCGGCGTCGATGGTGTGCAACGTCGACATCACGAGATGGCCCGATTCCGCGGCCTGGAGCGCGGTCTGGGCCGTCTCGGCGTCGCGGAGCTCGCCGATGAGAATTGTGTCCGGATCCTGGCGCAACGCGCGGCGGAGGGCCTGGCCGAACGACTCGGTGTCGAGGCCGACCTCGCGCTGGTTGACGATCGAGCCGTGATCGGGATGCAGGATCTCGATCGGGTCCTCGATCGTGATGATGTGCTGGCGCCGGTTGCGGTTCATGTAGTCGATCATCGCGGCGAGCGTCGTCGTCTTTCCCGAGCCCGTTGCGCCGGTGACGAGGATGAGGCCGCGATGCTCTTCCGCGAGCTTCTTCACGCCGGGCGGCAGGTTGAGCTGCTCGAAGCTCGGCACGGTCTTCGGGATGACGCGGAAGGCGAACGAGATCGCGCCGCGCTGCCGGTAGGCGTTGACGCGGAACCGCGGCAGGTCTTCGTCCTGGTAGGCGATGTCGAGGTCGCCCGCGGCGTGGAAGTGGTCGAGCTTCTCGGGCGCGCGGGCGCCGACGATCTGGAGGATGGTCGCGAGGTTGGCCTCGTCGAGCGGCGCGTGGTCGGCGAGCTGCTCGAGGTCGCCGTCACGCCGGAGGATCGGCGGCTGGCCGATCTTCAGGTGGATGTCGGACGCGCCCAGCTCGACGGCGCGGCGAAGGAGGCCGTTCAGGTCCATCTCGATCGAGGGATCGGCTGTGCGGGCCTTTTTCTTTAGACGGGAACCGCGCGGTACGCCCGCCCGGGGTCGCCCGCCCGCGCCGCGACGGCGTAGATCAGGCGGATCGCGCCCTTCTCGAGCCCGCGGGCGGCGCCGGGATGGCTGAGCTCGCCGCGGAGCAGCCGCTCGACGACGCGGAACGTGACCGGAAGCCGGGCGATCGCGAAGGTCGTGCGCGGGAAGCGGTCGAAGGCGACCTTGGCGCCCCAGCCCGCGGCCGTGAGCGGCGTGATCCGCCGCTCGACGGCGGCCGCGTACGGCTCGAGGCCGGCCGCACGGCCGGCGAGCACGTCGAGCGCCGCCTCGGAGACGAGCTGCGCGCTGAGGAAGGCCTCGTACATCCCGTCGCCCGAGAACGGGTCGACGAGGCCGGCCGCGTCACCGAGCACCGCGGTCGCGCCGCGCGCGAGGAGACCGTCGGGACGGCGCATCGGCAGGCGGTAGCCGCGCATGTCGGTCGCGGTCGCCGGGTCGATGGCGTGCACCTCGCAGAGGCGGGCCAGATGCTCGCGGAGGCGCGGCCCCTCGACGGCGTGCCCGCCGACACCGACGTTGAGGTGATCGCCCTTCGGGAAGATCCAGCCGTAGCCGCCCGGCACGACGCCCAGCTCGAGCACCATCGCGCCGGTGTAGCGCGCATCGTGCGGGACGTTCGCCTCGAGCGCGACGCCGTGCACGACCTCGCCGCCGAGACCGAGCGCACGCGCCGCTGTGCCGTTGCAGCCGTCGGCGCCGAGCACGATCCGCGCGGAGACCTCCTCCCCGTCGATCGTCAAACCGCCCGCGCGGAGGTCCGCCACCCTGACTCCGTCGCGCACGTCGGCACCTGCGCTCTCGGCCTGCTGCACGAGGAAGTGGTCGAGCCGCCGTCGCTGTGTCATCAGCGCGACCGGCTCGCGCACGCGCCGCTCGAAGCGGGGCCCGTAGCCGAGCCGGCACTCGAGGCGGTCGACGCGGTCCTCGACGACGGGCTCGATCGAGAACGGCAGCAGGCGCGCCGCGCGCATCGTCACGCCGCCGCCGCACGGCTTGTCGCGCGGGAAGCGCGCGCGGTCGACGAGCAGGACGCGCGCGCCCGCGGAGGCGAGCCGGTAGGCGGCCGTCGAGCCGGCGGGGCCGGCCCCGACGACGGCTACGTCGAAGGCGCTCACTCCCCGAGGCTACAATCCCGTCCTTCCCGGGGGTGTGCCCGAGCGGCCAAAGGGAACGGGCTGTAAACCCGTCGGCTCAGCCTACGGAGGTTCGAATCCTCCCGCCCCCACTCACTCACTCGGAACTTTTCCGCGCCCTCCAGGCAAGTACTGGGCGATGATCCCCTTCGAGGGCGGACTGGTGGCCACAGGAGACGCGACCTTGATCGAGGGCTCCCTCACGGAGGCGGCGTCGTTCGCGCTGATCTTCGATCGTCACTATCCAAGGATCCATCGGTTCCTTCGCGGACGGGTGGGCGCCGACCTCGCGGACGATCTCGCCTCTGAGGTCTTCTCCGTCGCCTTCCGCAGACGCGGCACCTACGACCTTTCGCGCGCCGACTCTCGACCGTGGCTCTATGGGATCGCGATCAATGTGCTTCGCCGCCATCGCCGCTGGGAGGCGCGCCGGTTGAGCGCCATGATGCGCGCCGCCGACCCCCAGATCACGAGTGAAGGATCTCTCGTGGAGCATCTCGATCCGGCGCTGGCTGCTGCACTGGCCGGATTGAGCTTCGAGGAGCGGAATCTCATCTTGCTGTTCGCGTGGGCGGAGCTCTCGTATGAGCAGCTCGCGGACGCGCTCGCCCTGCCGGTGGGCACCGTGCGCTCCCGTCTGCATCGGACACGGGCGAAGCTGCGGGCGACCCTGGTGGCCGACGCGGAGTTGGACGTGATCGGACGAACGGGAGAGGGTCATCGATGAGCGAGATCGAGGTTCTTCGCCGCGCGTGGGAGTCCGTGGAGGAGCCCGACGAGTCGACGACCCGAGACGCACGGGTCCGCCTGCTCGGCGACATCGAGTCACTCCGACGACCCGCGCCGCACTCGAGGTTGCGACGGTTGGCGAACCGGCGACTCGCAGTGGCGATTCCGCTCGTTGCGTGTCTCATGCTCGTCGTGGCGCTCTCGTTGCGCGAACGCCTCACAGCGGTGACCCCGGCGGACGCTGCCGTACGCAGGTGCAGCGGCCGCGGCCCGGCGGATGCGTGCTTGCGCGCCCTCGCCCAAGTCGCGCGTGTACAGGCACCCCTCGCGCCGGTCGTGTACCAGAAGCTGCAGCAGCTTCGCCCTGAGCTCGTGCGACGGAACGGTCTCCAGTTCAGGGTTGTCGGCGTGGTGACCGTCGAGTCGTGGCTCAACGGCACACAGGGAACCGCGCTGCAGCGAACGAGTCTCGAGCGACTCCGCTTCCCCAGCGCGCACGATCGGCTCGTCTGGATGCGAGCGGGCTCGCCGTCCGCGCGCGCGATCTTCGGCTCAACGCCGGCACGCACCCGCGTCCGAGCGATCCCGAACACGGATGTGCTCTTCTTCTCCGATCTCCGCGCCTGGCAGCGGGCCACCGGTTCCACGCGGCCCGGCCGCTTCATCCCGACCGATCCGGCGCGCGTACTTCAGCTCCTGGACCGTGTCCGGCGCATCTCGGGTGCGCCCGGACCCGTCGGAGCGCTGGCGGATCTGCCCCTGCGCGATCCGCTCCTGCTCCCGGCCCAACGAGCCGCGCTCTTCGCCGCACTCGCCATGACACCCGGGGCTCGCCGAGTGACGCTTCGCGATCCACTGCATCGTGTGGGAATCGCCATCATCGGGCCGTCGGGCTATGCCGGTTCGCAATGGATCACGCTCTTCGACGTCCACACGAGCCGGGTTCTCGCAGAAGGAGTCCAGGGACAAGGCTCCGTCGCAAGCCACACGCCGGGCACGCGTCGAGTTTGGCTCGAGGTCTTCCGCCCTCAGCCGCGCATCACGCCCGCGCGGCCCTGAACAGCTAGAGGACGGCCCAGCCCGCAGGACGAGCCGGAGCCGGGGTCGACCCGACCTCGAGGAGATACGCCTCCTGTAGCGCCTTGCGTCGCGCGGACCGCTTGGGCTCCGACCGCACGATCACGGCGATCGTCTCCGTCGAGTACGGGACGATGAGGAGGAGCGCGGCGCCGATCACGATCCACGCGAAGACGACCGCGCCCGGCGCGATCGCGCCTGCGCGCTTGACTTCGTAGAACGCGAGCCCGAGCGTTCCGAGTTGTCCGATCACGCCCCAAAGGGTCAGGCAGCAGGCCGTGAACACAGCCGAGGCGCGGCCGACGTCCTTCTCACCGGTCAGGTCCTTCCGGATGAGCAGCGCGTTGTTCACGAACGGCGCGACCGTCACGAGTGTCAGGAACACGAGGCTCAGAGCGATGTAGTCCCCGGGTCGCGCAAGCACGACCGTCGCCTTCTTCGGGAATACGCTCGACGACAGCGTCGTGCTGAGAATCGCGCCGAGCAGCGTGAGATTCGATCCCCAGCTCTTCGAGAAGTCCCACTTGCTCCCGCCCGGGACCGTGCCGCTCAGCGCTGTCTTCTTCCCGCCGGTCCGGTACCAGGCGTATCCGACGACCGCGACGCCGGCGGCGAGCGAGAAGACGACGATCATCGTGGCAGGGCTCACGAGGTGCGACCCTAGGTCATCTGCCCACAAAAGGCAAGGGCATCCCCGAAGCCGCTACGAGCCGAGCTGTGCGGTGACGCACGCGCGGAACACGTCCGCGGGGTGGTCGAGGTGCTTCTTCCGGCACTGGCTCGCCGCGGCCTCGAGCTTCGCCGCCATCGCGGACGGATCCTGCGTGGTCGACGTGCTGGTGATCGTCGTGAGCAGCTTCGACACGCACCCGTCGAAGTCGGAGCTGCCGATCTTCAGGCCCTTGCCCTGACAGGTGGTGACCGCGGCGAGCTGCGCCGGCGTCATCCCGTGCGTCGTGATGCACGTCTTGAATGCGGCCGTCCCCTGCGTGAGCCCGTTCGCGAGGCATGCGTCGACGTCCGCCTGCTGCCGTGGCGTGAGCGCCGGCCCCGTCGCGGTCTGCTGCTTGATGCACTCCTTGAACGCGTCGCTGTTCACGTCGAGGCCCTTCGCCTTGCACGCGGCGGTCGCGGCGGCCTGCGCCGGCGTCTGCGGCGGCCCGCCGAGCTGTGCGTTGATGCACTGCTGGAATGCGTCGGTGCCGCCCTTCACGCCCTTCGCCTTGCACGCGTCGATCGCGGCCTGCTGCGCGGGGGTCGGCGGCCTGCCGCCGTTGCCGCCGGGTGGAGGTGCGCTCGGCCCCGGCCCGGGCGGCGCGCCGAGCTGCGCCTGAACGCACTGCTTGAACGCGTCGGACTTCGGATCGAGCCCCTTCGCCTTGCACGCGGCCAGGGCGGCCTGCTGCTGCGGCGTGAGCTGCGGCGGCGGCGGAGGCGGCTTGTTGTCGGCCGCAGCACCCGACGCGAGCGCGAGCGCGCACGCGAGTCCGAGCAGCCCGGCCGTTACCCTCCACACCCGCCGCAGTATCCCGCGCTCAGGCCTGCGTGTCATCTCCAGGCCACGTGTCGGAGAGCAGATAGCCCTCCGGGAACGGGTCGTCCGGGTCGACGAAGACCTGCGTGATGCCGGTGATCCAGGCGCTGCCGCGGATCGCCGGCACGATCGCCGGGCGTCCGCCGACCGTCGTCTCGGAGACGATGCGGCCGTCGAACGTCGTGCCGAGCACGGACGCGTGCGTCATCGAGTCGCCGACGCGCATGAGACCGCGCGCGTGGAGCGCGGCCATGCGCGCGGAGAGGCCGGTGCCGGTAGCGGAGCGGTCGAGCCTGCCCGGTGCGACGACGACGGCGTTCTTCGAGGTCGCGCCGACGCCCTGCCACGGCTCGGCGATCTGCACGATGCTGACGCCGGCGATGTCGGGGTTCTCCGGATGCACGCACGGGAGCTGCTCGCGTGCGGCGATGCGGATCTTCTCGCCGACGAACGAGAGGTCGCGCGCCTCCGACGGCTCGAGCGTGAATCCGATCGCACTCGCGTCGGCGATCGCGTACCACATGCCGCCGAACGCGACGTCGACGGTGAGCGACAGCAGTCCTTCGACCTCGAGCGTCGCGTCGACGTGCTCCGCGAAGCACGGGACGTTCGTCAGCTCGACGCTCTCGCACTTCCCGTCGCGGCACGCGGCGCGCACCTCGACGACGCCGGCCGGCGCCTCGAGCCGCACGATCGTCTCGGGCTCGCGCATCTCGACCATGCCGGTCTCGAGCAGCACCGTCGCGACGCAGATCGTGTTCGAGCCCGACATCGCGGGATACTCGGTCGGCTCCATGATGATGTAGCCGGCCGCGCAATCGGGGCGCGTCGGCGGGACGATGAGGTTCGCGTGCGTCGCGACGCTCCCGCGCGGCTCGCGGAGCAGCAGCCGCCGCAGCGAGTCGTCGGCGCGGAGCGCCTGCATCTGCTCGAAGACCGTCGCGCCCGGCGGCGGCAGCACCCCGCCGACGACGACGTTCCCCACCTCGCCGCCGGCGTGGCAGCCGACGACGGTGATCGTGCGGTTCGACCGCATGGGCATACCTTATTTATGCGTGCGTGCCGAGCACGTGCGCGATCGCGTCCGCGACCGCCTGCGCCGCGTCGGGCCGCGCGCCGCGCGCCCGCCAGGCGACGACGCCGTCGGGCCGGACGAGCACCGCGCCGTCGGCCCCGACGCCGTAGCTCTCGATGAAGCGGCTCCCGGGATCGGCGAGCTCCGAGCCGCCGACGCAGTGCGCGTCGACCGCGAGGCCGGCGTCGCGCACGGCGGTGCACCAGGCGTCACCTTCGGGGCCGGCGAGAAGCGTGAAGCGGCGGCCGAAGAGGTCGACCGTCGAGATCGTCGCGCCGTCACGCACGAGCTCGATGTGCGGGGCGCGCGCGCCGGGGCGCCCCGACGGCGTGCGCGGGTCCTCGGTGAGCCCGCCGTCACCGCTTTCCGGGACGAGCGCCCCCGAGTGATACAGGTGCCCGAGCTCGATCGACGCGTCGTCGACGACGGGCACGAGGTTCTCCTTGCCGAGCGACGGGTCGAGCCGGAGCACGTAGCGCGAGTACGCCTGCTCGACGGTGAACTCGGCGACGGGGCGGCGCTCGGGGTCGTACGTGTCGAGCAGCGAGGGCGGCGCGTCGCCGCGGAGGACGTACGCGAGCTTCCACGCGAGGTTGTACGCGTCGGCGACGCCGGTGTTGCCGCCGAAGCCGCCGGTCGGCGGCATGACATGACCCGCGTCACCGGCGATGAAGACGCGGCCGTGGCGGAAGCGCTCTGCGTACGTCGCCTCGGCCGACCAGCGCTGCACGTTCTCGATCTCGATCGGCAGCTCGGGCGGCGCGCCGAGCGCGAGCCGCACGTACTCGATGCAGCGCTCCTCGCTCATGTCCTCGCCGACCTTCGTCGAGCGCACGCCGTTCTCGTCGACGGTCGAGTTGACGACGAGGAAGCCCGCGTCGCCGCCGATGGAGAAGCGGAAGAAGCCCTGCAGGAGCGGGTTGAAGACGTAGATGACGCTGAGGTTGCGGTCGCCCATGAGCGCGCGGATGTCGGCGCGGAAGTAGATGGTGATGCTGTCGGAGAAGCTGCCGTGGCCGTTCATCGCGATGCCGAGCCGCTCCCGCGTCGGGCTGTGCGCGCCGTCGGCGGCGATGACGTATTGGGCGCGCACGGTGCGCTCCTCGCCGGTCTCGCGTGCGCGGAGCACGGCGGTGACGCCGTCGTCGTCGGCTTCGAGCGAGGTGACCTCGGTGGAGTACTCGAGCCGGCTGCCGAGCGCGGCGGCGCTGTCGCGCAGCACCGGCTCGAGCCCGATCTGCGTGACGAAGATGCGCGCGGACGGGCTGAGGCCTTCGACGCCGTCGTTGATCGAGCGGTAGTAGTACTCGAGCTCTTTCCCGCCGAGGCTCTCGACGGAGACGAGCGCACCGTTCTGCGTGAACTCGGTCTCGGCGGCGCGCGTGACGTCGTCCTCGATGCCGACGGTGCGGTAGATCTCGATCGTGCGCTGGTTGAAGAGCGCCGCGCGCGGGTGGATCGCGGTGCCGGAGTGGCGCTCGACTGCGAGGTGCTCGATCCCGTGCCACGCGAGGAAGAGCGAGGTCGACAGCCCGACGAGGCTGCCGCCGACGATCAGAACGGGGACGTTTTCGTCAGGCACGGGCCGGCGGAGCATACGAGAGGATCGCGGTCCTAAGCAAGCGCGGCTAGGTGAAGTCGATCACGCTGCGGATGCCGTCGCCGCGCTCCATCAGCTCGAAGCCGCGGTTGACGTCGTCGAGCGTGAGCGTGTGGGAGACGAAGGAGTCGACGTCGATCTCGCCGGCGAGGTAGCGCTCGACGAGCTTCGGCACGTCGTCGCGGCCCTTGCAGCCGCCGAACGACGAGCCGGCGATGCGGCGTCCCGTGATGAGGTAGCGCGGGACGACGTCGAGCGTCTCGCCCTTGCCGGCGACGCCGGCGATCGTGCAGAGCCCCCACCCCATGCGCGCCGACTCGACGGCCTGGCGCATCACGGTCGTGTTGCCGGTCGCCTCGAAGGTGTAGTCGGCGCCGAAGCCGCCGGTGAGCTCGACGATGCGCTCGACGATGTCGTCGCCGCCGAGGAGCGTCTCGGTCGCGCCATGGTGCGGCGTCAGTGCGAGCCGGTCGGCGGAGAGGTCGACGGCGATGATGCGTTCCGCGCCGGCGAGCCGGCAGCCGACGACGGCGCCGAGGCCGACCATGCCGGCGCCGAAGACGACGCAGGTCGAGCCCGGCGCGACCTTCGCGGTGTTGAGCGCGGCGCCGATGCCGGTGGAGAGGCCGCACGCAAACAGGCACGCGCGGTCGAGCGGCGCGTCTTTGTTGATCTTCGCGAGCGCGATCTCGGGCATGACGGTGTACTCCGCGAAGGTCGAGGTGCCCATGAAGTGGCGGATCGGCTCGCCGCCGCGGCCGAGCCGGGTCGTCCCGTCGGGGAGGTAGCCGCGGCCCTGCATGTCGCGGATCGCGAGGCAGAGGTTCGTGCGCGGGCTGAGGCAGTGCACGCATTCGCCGCACTGCGGGGAGAAGAGCGTGACGACGTGGTCGCCGGGCGCGACGAGCGTGACGCCCGGGCCGATCTTCTCGACGACGCCGGCCCCTTCGTGCCCGAGCACGGTGGGCGCGTAGCCGCTCGGATCGGCGCCCGATGCCGTGTAGAGGTCGGTGTGGCAGACGCCGCAGGCGACGAGGCGGACGAGCACCTCGCCCTGCCTCGGCTCGGCGAGGTCGAGCTCCTGGACGACGAGCGGCGCCCCGAACTCCTCGAGCACCGCAGCGCGCACCTTCATGCGCGGAACCTACAGCGCAGGCGGGCTACAATCCCCGGGCTACGCCCTCTTAGCTCAGTTGGTAGAGCACCTCCATGGTAAGGAGGGGGTCAACGGTTCGAGTCCGTTAGAGGGCTTCAGCGAAGCGCCTGCTCAGCAGCAGCTTTTGTTGTCGGCGGGGAAGACGTTTGGAGCGGCGGCGTCCACGAAACGTCCACCGCTCCGAACGTCGGTGGGTCAGCGACGGCGGGAATGGCCTCGCTGTGCGGGTTTGCGAGTTCTGCGGCGGCGTCCACCGGACGTCCACGCGGCGGAATCGCGCGCGTAGGCGTCGAGCAAAGCGACGGCGTGGTCGCGGCCGTCGCGGGCGAGGTGGCCGTAGTGGCGGTCGATCATTGCCAGACTCGCGCCCATGAACCGCGACAGCTCGAAGATCGAGACGCCGGCGCGCAGCGCGAAGGTGGCGTAGGTGTGGCGCAGGTCGTAGAGGCCGCGGACCGGGTCGCCGGCCTTGATCTGTGCCGGCCGCCAGTGCTTGCGTCCGAAGATCCGGGAGTCGATCCG